>JAHZHS010000038.1:406-15080 GCA_019420135.1 Oscillospiraceae bacterium
TCTCCCTGCGGGCGAATGCCCGGTGCCCCGCCGGGCGGTCTGCTCCCTGCGGCGGCTCCTGCACAGGTTTGGGTGTGGCGTCCTCCCACATTTCGGCATCCTCCGTTTCTCTTTGGCACAGCGTGCGGTTTTGGCTCACAACCGATATGTATGCAGGAAAATTCCGGGGCATTCCTTTGAAAAGCGCCGGACAGAAAAACAGCGGTGCACACCGCAGGAAAGTGTTTTCCGCGATGCGCACCGCTGTTTGATTACAGTCAAATTGCGGGCATTCAGGCGCCCAGCGCTCCGGCCAGCATATCCATCCGCTCCTCCAGCAGCTTCTGAGGCTTGGTGAACAGGCCGATGCCCTCCACCTCAAAAGTGCACTCCAGGCTGGTGGAGTCCCCGCCTCCCAGCAGGATGACGGTAAAGCTTCCCTTGAGTTTGCCATGGACAAAACTTCCAGTCATGCGGCGGGGCTTTTCCTTGTCGGTGAAGGTGATCTCGGTCCGGCTGCCGTCAGGACCGATCTCGGTCACCTGCATACCGTCAGTGCTGATCTCGGCGCTGGTCACATCCTTGCGCCAGTGGTTCATGGCAGGATTGGACAGATACAGCCAGACTCGGCTGGGGTCGCAGGAAAAGGTGCGGGTCAGTACACAGCTCTTTTTCATGGTTTTCACTCCTTACCCCTTTGCCGGAAACAACCGGCGGAGAGTCACTTTCGATCCCGTCCGAACAGGGCGCCGAAAATACCGCGGAAACGCGGCGCAGCAGCCGGGCGGGACGGTTCCGCACGCTGAGCCTTGACTGGCGCGGGCTTCTGTGCCGGGGCGGCAGGCTTGGCGGGGGTATCCCAGCCATGCTGGAAGTAGCCGTACATCGCCATCTGGCTGTCCACCGGCGGTTTGCCCTCCTCCGGCTTGACCTTGACATAACTGCCGTCGGGCATCATGACCCGGGCGTTGACGGTATCCCGCAGCTGAAGCTCCAGAATGCCATACAGCTGCTTGGCAATGACAGGGTCGTCGATGCGGACGCCCACCTCCACCCGGCGCTCGGTGTTGCGAGTCAGGAAGTCGCCGGAGGCAATATAAATGTGCATGCTCTCCCCTTGACCGAAGCAGTAGATACGGGAATGCTCCAGATACCGGCCGACCAGGCTGCGGATGTGGACATTCTCGGTCTTGCCGGGCACGCCCGCGCGCACACAGCAGATGCCGCGGACGATCATATCCACCCGGACGCCGGCACAGCTGGCCTCGCTGATCTTGGCAATGATCTCAGGGTCGTTGATGGAGTTGTTCTTGAGGATCATGGACGCAGGCAGCCCGTGCTTGGCCCGGGCAATCTGACGGTCCATCTCGTTCATCAGCACCGACTTGAAGCGCAGAGGCGCCACCAGCATGGTATCGGCCTCACTGGTCAGGCGCTGAAGAGCCATGTTGTTGAACACGGCACTGGCTTCCTCGCCGATTTCCTGATTGGCGGTGATGAAGGACAGGTCGGTATAGAGCTCACTGGTTTTCTCGTTGTAGTTGCCGGTGCCGATCTGGGTCAGGTAACGGTATTTGCCGTTCACCTTGCTGGTGATAAGAGTCAGCTTGGAGTGCACCTTGTAGTCGTCAAAGCCGTAGAACACAGTGCAGCCCGCATCCTCCAGCTGTTTGGACCAGTCGATGTTGTTCTGCTCGTCAAAGCGGGCGCGCAGCTCCACCATGGCAACCACCTGCTTGCCGTTTTCGGCGGCGGCGATGAGTGCCTGCACGATCTGGGAGTCGTTGGCCATGCGGTACAGCGTCATCTTGATGGAGACCACATCCGGGTCGGACCCGGCGCTGAGCAGCATCCGGATAAACGGGCGGATGCTCTGGTAGGGGTAGGCGATGAGCACATCCCGGCGCTTGGCTTCCTCGTACAGGTTATAGGTATTGGGTGCCTGGATGGGTTTGGCCGGCGGATAGAACAGGTCCTGGCGGCCGTCGGCGGACATGCGGGAGGTGAGCCGGTACATGCAGCCCAGATCCAGCGGCGATACCTGGGCCAGGCAGCGCTCGGCGGGGACCACTAATTTTTCCCGCAGGAACTTGACAATATCCTGGGGGGCTTCCGGCCAGAACTGCAGGCGGACTGCCGCCAGCTTGCGCCGCTTTTTCAGCAGTTCGCTCATGACATCACGGAAGTCGATGTCGTGGTCCATCATGCCCTCGTCCACCGTAATGTCGGCGTTGCGGGTGACACGGAACAGGCAGGATTTCTGAACAGTGCTCTTGCCGAACACCATGGGTGCAAAGTGGGCGATCAATTCTTCCACAAAAGCAAAGCGGGTCTTATCCGCCTCGCGCACAAAGAGCACCCGCTCAAACTGGCTGTTGATGGGGATGATGCCGTAATGCACGCCGTCGGTCTTGCTGACCAGCTGGACGATATAATAAGTTCCCTTGTTGCGCAGGAAAGGGAACGGATGGCGCTGGTCCACAATCTGCGGGCTGAGAACCGGGAAGATTTCATTCTGGAAGTAGCTCTTCCAGGAATGCTCCTCGTGCTTGGTCAGGTTGTTGAAGTCCACCTTGTAGTAGCCGTTCTGGGCCAGCTGATCCAGCAGGTGCAGATAGTATTTGTCGCACTTGGCCTGCAGTTCCGCCACCCGCGGCATGATGGCCGCCAACTGCTGGGAGGCGGTCATGTGGGTCATGTTGTCCAGCTTGTTGTCCTTGAGCAGCGTCTGGTCATACAGCGACCCCACGCGCACCATGAAAAACTCATCCAGGTTGCTGCCGAAGATTGCCTCGAACTTGAGGCGCTCCCCCAGCGGTACGCTCTTGTCCTTGGCCAGTGCAAGGACACGGCTGTTGAACTCCAGCCAGCTCAGTTCCCGGTTGATAAAAATCGAATCCATTGACGAATCCAAAGCGGTTCCCTCCCGTTTTAATCTGAAACGCAGACGCGATCTCCCCATTCGTCCACCATCCGCTGGGAGATGCCGCTGATGTCCACCAGCTGCTGCACCGTGTCAAACCTGCCGAGCTCTTCCCGGTACTCCAGGATGGCACGGCCTTTTGCCTCCCCGATGCCGGGCAGGGTCATCAGTTCTTCCAGCGTTGCGGTATTGAGATTGACGGTCTCCTCCTGCCCGGGGGCAGAGGACGGTTCCGGTTGTTCCACCTGCGCAGTTTCCTCCGCAAGAAGGTTTGTACCCCGCGGGGCATACCACGGCTGCCATACCGGCGCAATGAGAAACAGGGCGCCGATCCAGATGGCAGCCAGAGCTGCAAGCGTTGCCGGAAGCAGGATGCGGGCTTCTTTTGCCCACCGCATACATACCGCCCCCAGCACAATCGGATATTATTCTGATTATACCACGGCATTCCATTTTTTTCATCCGCCGCGCGAAGATTTTACCGTAATTTTATGAAAATTTGTCTGCCGGGTCCGCGCGCGTTCCGTTGCCTTGCGTTTGATTGCACAGTCTGTTAAAATCGATATAAAGCTCACCGCCTGCGTCCGGCCGCTGTCAGCCGCCGCATCCGGCATATTTCAGACAAAGGAAGTGCTTTTTATGCCGTATGATTTCACCACCATGCTGTCCCGCGAGGGGCAGGATGCCATTGCGGTGGAGAGAATTCCCATCCCCGACGCTGAGATCGCGGAAGGTTTTTCCCGCATTCCCATGTGGGTGGCGGACATGAATTTTGCCACCGTTCCCACCATCACCGAGGCCATCGTCCGCCGGGCACAGCACCCGGCCTTCGGGTACTTCTCCCCTTCCCAGGAATACTATGACGCCATCATCCGCTGGCAGTCGGAACGCAACGGGGTGCAGGGGCTGGAAAAGGACAACATCGGGTATGAAAACGGCGTTCTGGGCGGCGTTGCCACCGCCCTGCGGGTGCTGTGCTCCGCCGGGGACTCGGTGCTGGTGCACTCCCCCACCTACATCGGCTTTACCGGTGTGCTGAAAAACAACGGCTACAACATCGTGGCCAGCCCCCTCTACCGGGACGCGGACGGCGTCTGGCGCATGGACTACGAGGACATGGACCGCAAGCTGAAAGAAAACCACATCCACGCTGCCATCCTCTGTACGCCCCACAATCCCTGCGGCCGCGTCTGGACCCGGGAGGAACTGGAAAAGGCCATGGAGGTCTACCGCCGCAACGACGTGGTCGTCATTTCCGACGAGATCTGGTCGGACCTGACCCTGCCCGGCCACAAGCACATTCCCACCCAGTCGGTCAGCGAGGACGCCCGCAACCGAACCATCGCCCTGTATGCCCCTTCCAAAACTTTCAATCTGGCTGGTCTGGTGGGCAGCTATCATATCGTCTACAACAAGACGCTCCGGGAGCGTCTGAACAAGGAAGCCTCCCTGTCCCACTACAATTCTATGAACGTGCTGTGGATGCATGCCCTGACCGGCGCCTACGCCCCCGAGGGAGCGGCCTGGGTGGATGAACTGCGGGAGGTCCTGGGCGAGAACGTCCGCTACGCCTGCGATTACATCGCCGGGCATTTTGACGGTGTGACCCTGGCGCAGCCGGAAGGCACCTACATGCTGTTCCTGGATTGCAGCGGCTGGTGTGCCAAGCACGGCAAGACTCTGGATGAGCTGCTCCGGGCCGGTGTGCGCGTGGGCGTCATCTGGCAGGACGGACGGCCCTTCCACGGGGAATGCGCCATCCGCATGAATCTGGCTGTGCCCACCGCCGTCGTCAAGGAGGCCTTTGACCGGCTGGACAAATACGTGTTCAACGCCTGAACCCATCCATCACAAAAACCACCCCGGTCGAGTGTCATCTGACCACTGCCGGGGCATTTTTGTTGTCCGGGCGCCGGAACATCGTGCGCGGATTTTCTGCCGCTGCCGGGAACAGGTTGAGCACCGCAGCGCCGTATTTTTCCGCACAAAAAATGCCGCGGAAGGAGCATTCCTTCCGCGGCATTGGTTTTGTAAGTTGGAATCAGATGGAGATGGAGTTGGCGACCTCCAGCATATCCATGTCGATGGTCTTGTGCATGGACAGAGCCACATTGACATCGTAGTCAACGATCTTGTCGCCGGACATGGCAACGACACGGTTGTAAATGCCCTTGTCCAGCAGATCAATGGCGTGATAGCCCATCAGAGAGGCGTTGACACGGTCACGGACCGTGGGAGAACCGCCGCGCTGGATATGGCCCAGAACGGTAGCACGGGAGTCAACACCGGTGGCAGCCTGGATCTGGTTGGCCAGCTCCTGGGCGCTGATGACGCCCTCGGAGACGATGACGATGAAGTGCTTCTTGCCGGTGACCTGGGTCTGGCGCATACGGGTCAGGATGTCGCGCTCGAAGTCAAAGGGACGCTCAGGCAGAAGGACTGCCAGTGCGCCGGTGGCGATGCCCACGTTGAGGGCGATATAGCCGGCGTGGTGGCCCATGACCTCCACAACGCTGCAGCGGTCGTGGCTCTGGGTGGTGTCGCGCAGCTTGTCGATGGCCTCGACTGCCGTGTTCATGGCGGTGTCGTAGCCGATGGTGTACTCACTGCAGGCGATATCGTTATCGATGGTGCCGGGGATGCCGATGCAGGGAATGCCCTGATTGGCCAGCGCACGGGCGCCCATGAAGGAACCGTCGCCGCCGATGACGACCAGAGCGTCGATGCCCAGCTCCTTGCAGCGGGCAAGGGCCTTGGCCTGACCTTCCTGGGTCTTGAACTCGAGGCAACGGGCGGTGTACAGGATGGTGCCGCCGCGATGGATGATCTCAGAAACGCTGCGGACGTTCATCTCGTAGCACTCGCCGTTGATGAGGCCGTTGTAACCGCGCTGAATGCCCATCATGCGGTAGCCCTTGGTAATGCCGGTACGCACAATCGCGCGGACCGCTGCGTTCATGCCGGGAGCGTCGCCGCCGCTGGTCAGAACACCAATCGTTTTAATTTCCTTTGCCATAAGAGTTGCCCCTCCATTTCAGGAAACAGTAAATCAAATTTTTCACAACCTCATTATACCACAGCACGGCAGAACAGATTATGGACGATTCTTGCAAAAGTCATGGATTTATTTTGCAGTCTGCTCTTTTACATGGTCTTTTCCCAGAATCCGCTCCAGTTCCGCGCGCAAGTAGGGGTGATCAAGGGCCCACATACTCTGCGGAGCCCGCATCCGCTGGCCGGTATCCTCAAACTTGAAGTACACCGGCGTTGGACCGTCAAAAATATTGCGCAGCAGGTTTTCCACCGCGTGCATCTCCCTGCTCTGCATGGACGGCACCAGAAGCCACAGGCTTGCCACCCTCTTGGGCACCTGCCGGGCCTGCCCCTGGGCGGCGGCGCGGTTCTCCCCAAAGGTATGCTCCGCGTCGTAGCCGTCGATGGGGCGCACCCCTTCGACAAGCAGGCGGGTACCCTCGTCCTCCTTGTAGGAGACGCGGCCGCTGGTGACAATGACCGCGTTCTCCTGCAGATAGGCTCGGCACTCGGCAAACACCTTGGGGAAGACCAGCATTTCCATGGTGCCGGTCAGATCCTCGATGGTGGTGAATGCCATGAGGGTGTTGGACCGGGTGGTCATGACCTTGTTCTTGACCACCGTGCACAGGATGGTCACGTGCTGATTATCGAAGTTTTTGGCTTCCTCCCCGCAGAGCTGCGCCACCGTGCAGGTGGAAATCTTGCTGATCTGCTCCCGGTAGGCGTCCAGCGGATGGCCGGACAGGTAGAGGCCTGAGACCTCCTTCTCCATCTGGAGCAGCTCGGCGGTGGAATACTCCGCCATGGGCGGGACCTTGTAGTCGTTGTTCTGGGGGGCACTCGCCTCCCCTGCCATGACGCTGAACAGGTCCATCTGGCCTTCCAGATTGTGCCGCTGCTCATTCTCGATGCTCTTGAGGATGGGTTCCACACTCTCCAGCATGCCCCGCCGGGAGGGTTCCAATCCGTCGAAGGCGCCTGCGCGGATCATGCTCTCCACCGCCCGGCGGTTGAGTTCGTTGCCGTACAGCCGCTTGCAGAAGTCATACAGCCCCCGGAAGGGACGTTCCTCCCGCTTGGCCACCACCGCATCGATCAGGTTGCGACCCACGTTCTTCACCGCGTTGAGGCCGAAGCGGATGGAGTTGCCGTCCACCGTGAACCCGCCGCGGGAGACGTTGATGTCCGGCGGCAGAACCTTGATGCCCAGGCGCTGGCATTCGGTGGAATACTCAATGACCTTGGAGGTGTTATCCAGCACGCTGGTCAGCAGCGCCGCCATGAACTCCTTGGGATAGTGGCACTTGAGATAGGCGGTCTGAAACGCCACATAGGCATAACAGGCCGCGTGGGATTTGTTGAAGGCATAGGAGGCGAAGCTGCTCATGTCATCGTAGATCTCATTGGCAGCCTGCTCCGGAATCCCGTTGTTGACACAGCCGGGGCATTCGTGGCCGGGATCGGTGCAGCCATGGACAAAATGGTCGCGCTCGGCCTCCATGACCTTGTGCTTCTTTTTGCTCATGGCGCGGCGGACGTTATCCGCCTGGCCGTAGCTGAAGCCCGCCAGTTCCCGGCAGATCTGCATGACCTGCTCCTGATAGACGATACACCCGTTGGTGACGTCCAGGATATGGGCCAGCTGAGGCGTCTTGTAGCTGATCTTGTCCGGCTCCCGGCGGTTGCGCAGGTAAGTGGGGATGGAATCCATGGGGCCGGGGCGGTAGAGGGAGATGAGAGCGATGACATCTTCCAGGTTGCGGGGGCGCAGGCCCATGAGGACCTGGCGCATGCCGGTGGATTCCAGCTGGAACACGCCCTCCGTCTCACCGTTGGTCAACATGGCGTAGGTGGGCTGGTCGTCGTAGTCGATCTTGGACACTGCGAAGTCGGGGGTATGCCGCTGGACCGCCACCTCGGTATCATGGATGACCGTGAGGGTGCGCAGGCCCAGGAAGTCCATCTTGAGCAGGCCCAGGCGCTCGATCTCAGTCATGTTGAACTGAGTGACGGGCAGACCGTCGTTGGTGGCCAGAGGCACATACTCGGTGGCGGCGTCCCGGGTGATGACGACGCCCGCCGCGTGGGTGGAGGCATGGCGGGGCATGCCCTCCACGGCAATGGCGGTGTCGATGAGCTCGTGGATCTTGCCGTCGGTATCATACAGTGTTTTCAGGTCGGGCGAGACTTCCAGGGCGTGGTGGAGGCTCATCTTGAGCTCCATGGGGATGAGCTTGGCCACCTTGTCCACGTCCTGATAGGGCAGGCCCATGACACGGCCCACGTCGCGCACCGCATTGCGGGCCGCCATGGTGCCGAAGGTGACGATCTGGGCCACATGGTCCCGGCCGTACTTTTCGTTGACGTAGTCGATGACCTCCTGGCGGGGCTCGTAGCAGAAGTCCACGTCAAAGTCGGGCATGGAGACGCGCTCGGGGTTGAGGAACCGTTCGAAGATCAGATTGTAGCGAATGGGGTCGATGTCGGTGATGCCCACGCAGTAGGCCGCCAGACTGCCCGCGCCGGAACCGCGTCCCGGGCCCACCGGGATACCCTTGCTCTTGGCGTAATTGATGAAGTCGAAAACGATGAGGTAGTAGTTGGTATAGCCCATCGTCTTGATGACGTTGATCTCGTATTCCAGGCGTTCCCGCAGCTCATCGGTGACCTTGCCGGGATAGCGGCGTTCCAGGCCCTCCCGGCAGAGCTTCTCAAAGTAATCCTGGTTTTCCATGCCGCCGGGGGCTTTGAAGTAGGGCAGCTTGGTCTGGCCGAACTCAAAGTGGAAGTTGCACATCTCGGCGATGCGATTGGTGTTCTCGCAGGCGTCGGGGGCCATGGAGAAGAGATCGTACATCTCGTCGGTGCTCTTGAGATAGAACTCGTCGGTCTGGAACTCCATCCGGTCTATATCGGCGATGGTCTTGCCCGTCTGGATGCAGAGAAGAATGCTCTGCATCTTGGCGTCCTCTTTGCGGATGTAGTGGGCATCGTTGGTCGCCACCAGAGGGATGCCCGTCTCCCGCGCCAGCCGGATGAGCTGGGGCAGGACGACCCGGTCCTCCTCCAGGCCGTGGTCCTGCAATTCAATATAGTAGTTGCCCTGGCCGAACAGGTCGTTATAGTACAGCGCCGTCTTTTTGGCACGCTGGTAGTCCCCTGCCAGAATGGCCTGGGGGATCTCCCCCGCCAGGCAGGCAGACAGGCAGATCAGACCCTCGTGATACTGTTTCAGCAACTGCTTGTCAATGCGGGGCTTGGAATAAAAGCCTTCCAGAAAACCGGCCGACACCATCTTGATGAGGTTCTTGTAGCCGGTTTCATCCTTGCACAGCAGAATCAGGTGGTTATTGCCATCCACCCGGTTGACCTTGTCAAAGCGGGTGCGGGTGGCCACATAGACCTCGCAGCCGATGATGGGCTTGATGCCCGCCGCCACCGCCGCGTCGTAAAACTGCACGCAGCCGTACATGACGCCGTGGTCGGTGATGGCGATGGCTGTCTGCCCCATCTCCTTGAGACGGTCAAACATCCTGTCGATGCGGCAGGCACCGTCCAGCAGGCTGTACTCGGTGTGCACATGAAGATGAGTGAATTGTCGTTTTGTTTCCGTCATTGCTTAACCTTTTTCCGTTGACTGCCGGGCCGCCTTACCTGCGGCCTCCAGGCGGCGGGCCGCCTCCTGGATACGTTTGAATCGGTGGGAAAGCCCCGCCTTGCTGACCGGCGGGTCAAACTTTTCGGCCAGGCGGGCCAGGGTCAGGTCGGGATATTCCATCCGCAGGCGAGCGGTCTCCCGCAGGGGCTCGGGCAGGGTTTCCAGAGCACCGGCCTCCTCCAGCGTGCGGATGGCCATCTGTACCTGCACCGCGGCCTGGACGCTCTTGCCCAGGTTGGCCGTCTCACAGTTAGAAAGGCGGTTTGTGCGGTTGCGCATATCGTTGTACATGCGCTGTTCCATGACGCGCATGGCCGCGCCCCCCGCCCCCATGAAGGTCAGCAAGTCCTCGATCTGGTCGCTGGCTTTGATGTATACCACATTGGCCCCCTTGCGCAGCGTGCGGTGGGGGCGGAAATCATGCTCCGACAGGATGGCCTCCAGCTGGCGGGACACATGGTACCGGGTGGAGAGAAATTCCAGGGGATAGCCCTTTTCCGGGTCGGTAGCGGTGCCGCGGGACAGAAAGGCCGTGGACAGAAAATGGGACACACAGTCTCGGCAGACAAAGCAGTCGGGGCGGATGCGCAGGGCAGGCTCCCGGCCGGTATGGCCGAAGAGTTCCAGCATCTTCCGGACTTCCTCCGGGTCCTTGACCGAGAACTCATACACCGTGCCGGAGGAGCGCTCCTTGGCCAGGACGGTGCCCCGGATGCCGCAGCGCTCATACAGCTTGCGGGCCAGATTGGCAATGCCTTCGTGCTCGGTCTGGAGCACAACGCCGTGATCGTCAAAATATTTGCCGAAGCAGGCCACCGCATAGGCAGCAGCCTGGGTACAGCAGGGCCGCTGGATCTTGCGGCGGAGGATCTCGTTTTTGACATCCTGAGAAAAACTCAAACGGGGGTTCCCTCCTGTCTTAATGGTCACAGTTCCCGGTCAGACATTGCGCCGCGCGTCGCGGTGCTGTACCGACGGGGTGTAGCCCAGCTTCTGGCAATACTCGCCGAGCAGGCGGGCGAAGGTGATGGACCGGTGCTTGCCGCCGGTGCATCCGACGGCAATGACCAGCTGGCTCTTGCCCTCCTTGACATAGAGGGGCAGAGCATATTCCAGCAGGCTTTCCAGCCTGCGGAGAAATTCCTGGGATTCGGGGGCTTTCATGACGTAATCGACCACCGCCTGATCCAGACCGGTAAGGTTCTTCAGTTCCGGCACATAGAAGGGGTTGGGCAGGCAGCGCACATCAAAGACGATGTCCGCCTCCTGGGGCAGGCCGTACTTGAAGCCGAAGGACATGATGGTCAGCGCCATGGCGTTCTCCCCCCGGCTGAGGAAAAGGCTGCAGACCCGCTCCCGGTTCTGTGCCGCGGAAAGCAGCGAGGTGTCGATGACATACTTGGCCCGCTCCCTGAGAGGTTTCAGCACCTCCCGTTCCCGGGCGATGGCCTCCTGGATGGGCAGCCCGTCGCTGAGGGAGAAGGGATGCTGGCGGCGGGTTTCCTTGTAGCGACGGCGGATGACGGTATCGGCGGCATCGAGGAAGAGGATTTCGTAATCCACCTTCTTCTCATCCAGAGCGGCAAGGGCGGCATCCACATCCTGTACAGTGCGCAGGCCGCGGATATCCAGCACCACCGCCACCCGGTCCAGCTGGCTCTCGCCCTGGCGGGCAAAGTCCACCAGACGGGACACCAGCCCTGCCGGAAGGTTGTCGATGCAGAAAAATCCAATATCCTCCAGGGCGTTGACCGCCATGGATTTGCCCGCCCCGGACAGGCCCGTCACAACCAAAAGTTTCATTGTTGTTCTCTCCGCCTTATGTGTTTTGCCGGGTACACCGGGCAGGGTGCGCTGCCCGCCTCAGCGGACGACGCGGATCTCCCGCGAAAGATGGTAGCCGGTCTTTTCCTCCACAATTTTCTGGATCTCGTCGGTCAGTCGGATGACATCGGCGCAGGTGGCGCCGCCGGTGTTGACCACAAATCCGCAGTGTTTGGTGCTGACCGCAGCACCGCCCACCGAAAAGCCCCGCAGACCGGCCTGCTCAATGAGCTGGCCGGCAAAGGCGCCCTCGGGGCGCTTAAAGGTACTGCCTGCGGAAGGCATTTCCAGCGGCTGTTTTTCCCGGCGGCGGGCCATGAGTTCCTGCATGCGGGCTTCAATGGCCTGGGGGTCGCCGGGCTGCAGCTGAAAGGTCGCCTCCAGAATGCAGCCGCCGTCGGTCTCAAACCGGCTGGTGCGGTAGCCCAGGGCCAGCTCTTCCACCGGCAGGGTCTCCAGGTGCAGGCCGCGGTCCAGGAAGGTCACCCGGCTGAGGACCTGTTTCAGCTCCCCGCCGTAGGCGCCGGCGTTCATATACACCGCGCCGCCCACCGTGCCGGGGATGCCGTAGGCAAATTCCAGCCCGGTCAGGCCAGCCTTCTGCGCCTCGCGGCAGACCGCCGCCAGGGATGCCCCCGCCGCCGCGCTGACTGTCGTTCCGGTGACGGTAATGGGCGTTCTGAGGTCCACTGTGCAGATGACCGCGCCGTCAAAGCCCTCGTCGGCAAACAGCGTGTTGGAGCCGTTGCCCAGAAGATAGGTCCGTACCCCATATTCCCGGCAGAGTTCCGCCGTGCGCAGCATCTGCGCCGGGGTCTCGGGCAGGCAGAACACTGCCGCCGGGCCGCCGATGCGGAATGTGGTGTGCCGGCTGAGGGGCTCCTGCTCCAAAAAGGGGATCTGCTGTCCCTGCAACGCCCCGATCAGGGCTGAGATGTCCGCCATAGGTTTCCTCCCATTGTCCGCCATTGCTTGCCGGAAACTCCGTCCGGCCTATTTTTCAGATCGAATCCGCCAGTGCTGCCGCGCCGATGACGCCGGCGTCGTTGCGCAGCACGCAGGCTCTGATCTCAGGGCACTTGCCCGTAGTGATATTATGCGTCTCTTTTTCCACATAGGCACGGACGGGGGCCAGCAGGACTTCGCCCTGGTTGGACACGCCGCCGCCGATGCAGACCACTTCCGGTTCAAAGGTATTGACCACGTTGGCCACGCCGCAGCCCACATAGTCCATCCAGGTGGCCAGAACCTTCTTGGCGATCTCGTCGCCCTGCTCCGCTGCGTCAAAGGCCGTCTTGGCGTTGACGTGGTCCAGGTCGCCGGCGATCTTCCACATGATGCTGTCGGGGGCGTCCTTCATGGCCTCGCGGGTGTCGTCGCTCAGGGCGCGGGCAGAGGCGTAGCGCTCCCAGCAGCCTTTGCGTCCGCAGTTGCACTGACGGCCGCCCATCACAATGACAGTATGGCCCATCTCACCTGCGGCAAAGTTGAATCCGCGCAGGATCTTGCCGTTCAGGATGATGCCGCTGCCGATGCCGGTGCCCAGCGTGATGATGACGGCGTCACGATAGCCCTTGGCGCCGCCCGCAATGTACTCGCCGAATGCCGCAGCATTGGCGTCGTTTTCCACATAGACCTTGCAGCCCAGGAGCTTCTCCATATCGGAGCCCAGGTTCCAGTCATAGTAGTTGAAGTTGGTGTTGTAGCCCACAAAGCCGGTGGTGAAATTCACGCTGCCGGGGGTGCCGATGCCCACATAGGAGACCTGCTCAAAGGGGACCTTGTTCTCCTTGGCAACGGTGCGGCACAGTTTGGCCAGAGCTTCCTCCAGCTCCTTTGCGGGGCGGGGCAGGCGGGTGGCCCAGGTGATCTTGCCCACGATCTCGTAGTTTTCGTCCACAAGGCCCGCCGTCATGGTGGTGCCGCCCAGATCGATACCGATAGTATATTTGCTCATTGTAACAGTCCTCCTATTTCCTCCGCAGATGCCCTGCGGTGCAGTGCTAAGGTTTTGACGAGAGCCTCACACGAGGCATTCACGACCAGCTCGGGGGGATAGTCCACTTCTTCCAGAAGCGCCACCAGCGGCTGCATGTTCTCCCGCAGCTGGCGGGTGCTGTGGGCGTCGGTGTCCAGCGAGATACGGCAGCCGTTTTTCAGGCAGGCACGCACCAGGGCGCGCATATTGGGGATACCGTCCTTGCGGACATGGAAGGAATTTCCGTTGAGCTCCACGACCTTGTTGTTTGCCGCAAATGCCTTGGTGACCAGGTCGTAGTCATAGCGGTAATTCTGCTGCTCCGAATGCCCGATGCAGTCGACTGCGGGGTTTTCGGCCACCGCAAGCCAAAGGCGGGTGGCCTCCTTCTCGGTGAGCAGCCCCGGCAGGCAGGCACTGTGGATGGATGCCACCACCCAGTCCATGCCTTGCAGCAGGCTCTGGGGCAGGTCCATCCCGCCGTGAGTGTCCATGACGTTGACCTCGGCACCGTAGAGCATGACCACATCGCCGATCTTCCGGTCCAGGGCCGAGAAATTCTGGAAATGCCAGATATGGGGCGCATCGGGCATGGCCGGAGCGTGGTCTGTCACGGCCAGGGCACGGTAGCCCAGGCGGTTTGCCTCGGCGGCCATCTCCTCCAATGTGTGATAAGCATGGGTGGCGCTGAGGGTGTGGGTGTGCAGGTCTGCAATGATGGGATTCATGAAGTGTGTGACTCTCCTTCTGCTGCGCAGGTAGCGCAGCAATGCTTAGAAATCGTTTTCCAGGCCCAGATGTCTGAGCAGTTCACGGGCTGCATTATAGCCCATTTCCTTGGAGCGGTTGTTCATGGCAGCCGTCTCCAGAATCACCGCCAGGTTACGGCCGGGCATGACGGGAATGACCATGCTGGGCACCTTGACCCCCAGAATGTCATACGTCTGGGTCTCCAGGCCGGTGCGGTCATAATTTTTGGTGCGATCCCAGGGCTCCAGCTCCACGACGATTTCCACCTCGACGCTGTTCTTGACGGCGCCGATCCCGAACAGCCGCGCCACGTTGATGATGCCGATACCGCGCAGCTCGATGAAGTGCCGGATATTCTCCGGGGCGGAACCCATGATTTTGTGGGAGGAGACCCTGCGCAGTTCCACCGCGTCGTCGGCAATCAGGCGGTGGCCGCGCTTGACCAGCTCAATGGCGGTCTCGCTCTTGCCGACGCCGGAATCGCCCATGATGAGGATGCCCTCGCCGTAGACCTCCACGAGAACGC
>JAHZHS010000039.1:0-2459 GCA_019420135.1 Oscillospiraceae bacterium
ACCGTTTCCCAGGTGCAGGCCGACCGCCCCGGCGTGGCCCTGGACTATGCGGCCAGGCACCGCTGCATCGTGGTGCTCAAGGGCAGCGGCACTCTGGTGGCCGCTCCGGACGGCGCACTGATGCAGAACACCACCGGCAATCCGGGGCTTTCCCGGGGCGGCAGCGGGGACATTCTGGCCGGAATGATCGCCGCCCTGCTGGCCCAGGGGCTCTCCCCCTTTGACGCCGCCGCCTGCGGTGTCTGGCTCCACGGGGCCGCCGCCGACCGCTGTGCCGCCCGCCGCAGCCGCCAGGCCATGCTGCCCCACGACATTCTGGAAGACCTTGGCACCCTGCTGGCGGAGGCAGGTTTGTGACCTTTTTTCGCAAAATTTTCGCAAAAACACAGAAAGACCGGACCGCGTACCTTCCAAAAACGCGGTCCGGTCTTTTTTGCCTGTCTCAGGCAGAACGAAGAATTACAGCAAAGCCTGGATCTCCTCCGGGTCGGGCATGGACCGGATGGCTCCCTTGCGGGTGGTGACCAGGTAGGCGGCAGTGTTGGCAAAGTGCAGCATCTGCCCCAGATCCTCCTCTGTCAAGCCGTCCAGGCCGTGGTCCAGCACAAAATTCAGCACGCAGGCGCAGAAGGTATCCCCCGCGCCGGTGGTCTCGATGACGCCGCCTTTGGTGCAGGCCGGACGGAACACCTGGGTCTGCCCGTAGAAAGCATAGCTGCCCTGGGCACCGGCGGTGACGTTCAGCAGCCGGATGTTGGGGTACTGTGCCTGCAGCATGGCGGCTCCCTTGGCAAAATCGGTGTGGCCGGTCATGAATTCCAGCTCGTTGTCGGCAATTTTCAGCACATCACACCGGGCAAGGCCCCAGGCGATCTGCTGCCGGGCCTCCTCCATGCTGTCCCACAAAGGCGGGCGCAGGTTGGGGTCAAAGGAGATGAGGGCGCCGCCCGCCCGGGCCAGTTCCAGCGCCTTCTGGGTGGCGCTGCGCACCGGCTCATGGGTGAGGGAGAGGGTGCCGAAATGGAAGATCCTTGCCCGGGAGAGCAGCTCCTCCGGCAGTTCCTCCGCCCGGAGCATCATGTCGGCGCCGGGATTGCGGTAGAAGGAAAAGTCCCGGTCCCCATTGGGGAAGGTCTTGACGAAGGCCAGGGTGGTATGCACCGTCGGGTCCACCGACAGTCCATCCATGCAGATGCCCGCCTCCTCCGCCACCTGGCGCAGCTGGCGGCCGAAAATGTCATCCCCCACCTTGCCCACAAAGGCACAGGAGCGGTCCAGCTTTTTCAGCATGGCCAGCACGTTGCAGGGCGCGCCGCCGGGGTTGGCTTCAAACAGGGGGTTACCCTGCCCGCTCTCCCCGCTGGCGGTAAAGTCGATGAGCAGTTCCCCCAGGGCCACCACGTCAAATTTTTCATTCATTTCCGGTGCCCTCCTTCCGGTCCAGGTCGATGTCGTATTTTTCCACATCCATCATCACCGAGCCGTCGGCGTCAAAGCTGATGGCCGCGGCCTGCTGCCGGGTGAAGATGGCCACCGAGGCCGCCTGTTCGCCGTCGTTGACGAACACCTCCACGCTGTACCGGTCCATGAGGATGCGCAGCTTCAGCCGCCCGTCCTGCGGGCGGACCAACAGGCTGCGGGTGTGCACCACATCGGCGTTGCTGCCGCTGCGGGTGCGGTCGATCTTCAGGATACTGGTATCCGGGCGGTAGCGGATGCTGGTGACGTACTCCCCGTCCTTGGCCACGTTGACCCGGAAGCTGCGGTACAGTTCCCGCTGGGCCGGGCGGATCTCCACCGTCATGTCCACCAGCCGCCCCTCCACCTGATGGAGGTTGGTCTCGGAACAGACCAGCACGTTCTGGTAGCTCACCCGGTTGCAGCGGTACTGCTCCAGCTCCCGCACCGGCAGCTGGCAGAGCCGCCCGTCCCGGATGGACAGCTCCCGAGGGATGGACATCTGGCCGAACCAGCGGCAGTCCCGGGGACGGCAGCTCAGGGTGTTCCAGTTCTGCAGCCAGCCGATCATGATGCGGCGGCCGTCCGGCGTTTCCAGCGTCTGGGGGGCATAGAAGTCGATGCCGTAGTCGATGGCCTGGACGCTCTCCCGGGTGAAGCGGTTGTTTTCAGCATCGTAGCTGCCGATGAGGCAGACGGTGCCGTTGCCCGCGTGGAATTCCAACCCGATGGGGCTCATCTCCTGGGGGCTGACAAACAGCACCTGCTTGCCGTCCAGGGGGAAGAAGTCGGGGCATTCCCACATCTGGCCGTACTGGCTGTGGGAGGCATCCACCGTGCCCACCAGGGACCAGTGGATGCCGTCCTCGCTGCGGTAGAGCAGCACGGAACCGCTGCCGTCCGCCGGGCGGTTGCCCACTACCATGCGGTAGCTGCCGTCCGCCTCCCGCCAGACCTTCGGGTCGCGGAAGTCCACCGGGCTGCCGCCCTCCGGCAGGTCG
>JAHZHS010000039.1:2587-15043 GCA_019420135.1 Oscillospiraceae bacterium
CTTCCTTGGCCTCGCCGTCCCCCGCGGCCCGGGCCTGGGTCGGGATCTCGGTGGTGCGGCCGTCCTCCCCCAGGCGCTTGCGCACGGCGGTGTAGACCAGGAGCTGCCGGCCGTCCGGCAGTTCCACCGCGCTGCCCGAAAAGCAGCCGCCCCCATCGTAGTCCTGATCGGGGGCCAGGGCGGCGGGCAGCCGCTCCCAGTGCAGGAAATCACGGGTCTTGGCGTGGCCCCAGTGCATGGGGCCCCAATCGGTGGAATAGGGGTGATACTGGTAGAAAAGATGATACTCCCCCTTGTAGCAGGAAAGGCCGTTGGGGTCGTTCATCCAGCCGATGTTGGGGGTGAGGTGAAAGGCGGGGCGCTGATCCTCCGGGATCAGGGGGGCGTAGCGGGTCTCGAAGTCCCGGGCCCGGCGCAGTGTGTTATCGGTCATGTTCGGTTCCTCCCTGTTGGGATTTGGATTGTTCCGAGGCGGCGTCCTCCGGCTTCAGATGGCAGAGGAACACCTTCTCGATGAGAATGCTGGCCGCCCAGTAGGTCCCGGCCGGGGCCACCAGCGCCATGCCGGGCAGGCCCAGGGCCAGAGCCAGGCCGATGGCCAGGCAGGCAAAGACTTCCAGGGCGCGGATGGGATGGAGCAGCATGAGCATGGCGCTGATGCGCAGCATCTCCCCCACCGTGCCGCGGAAACGGGCGGTGTAGGCGGCCAGATAGATGGTCCAGGTCAGCACGACGCAGCACAGGACCAGGGAAAGCTCATACAGTCCGCCCAGGGGACTTCCCTGCAGCCGCAGGGAGCGAAAGACCATCACATCCACGGCCATCAGCGCCAGCAGGGCGAGTTCCACCAGCCCCGCTAAAGTGGAGCGGCGGAAGTTTTCCCGCAGGGCGCCGAAAAAGGTGGCGGTGAGGGTGCCTTCCTCCCGGCGGAGGTACTTGAACACGGTGGTGTAGAGGGCGGTGCAGGCCACGCCGATGGTAAAGACCGGCAGGCAGCACACCAGCCACAGCACACTGAGGCAGATGCAGTCAAACAGTTTGATGAGGCCGCTGATGACGGGGCCATCGGCGTTGAACAGTGATTTCATACGCATTCCTCAAAGGTTCAGGGGAAGTTCCCCGGAGGGGGGCGGTCAGGGACGGGTGTACTCCCGCAGAGACGTGAAGGTGACGGTGTTGTTCTCGGCAAAGAGCTGGATGGTCTTGCCGCTGGCGCCGTAGAGGCGGACGGTGAGCGCCGCCTGGCCGTCCAGGTAAAAGACGCCCACGGACCCTTCCTGGATGTAGGTGAAGGAGTAGGTCTGGCCCGGCTGCAGGTCCACGGCAGTCTCGGCGATGGGGGTGCTGCCCTCGTTGAAGAGCAGGCGCACCATGCCGTCGGCGGGGGACAGGGAGATCAGCTTGTTCTTTTCCTGGTCGCCGTTGTAGTCAAAGCTCAGGCCGAAGGAGCCCTCCCCGGTGAAGGTGAACTCACCGGTGAGGCGGAAGCTCTCATAGCAGGTGAAGGCATCGGCGTAGGTGTACAGGGTGCCGGCCTCGATGCCCACATGGGGCAGGTCCACGGCCAGGGCCCGACGGACTGAGAAGCTGTCCGCCACCCCGTCCACCGGGGCCAGGCAGAGGGTGCCGTCGGCGTTCTGGCAGAGCTTCTGCACAACCAGGTTGCCGCCCCAGGCGGAGACCTCATGGGTGGCGGAGCGAGATTACGACCGGCGGGCCCAGCCCACCATGTAGGCGTTGGCCCCGTCCTCCACATGTTTGGCGGCGTAGAACAGCTTGCCGTCCAGCCGGACAGGGTCGCCGTAGGGGCCGTAGGGCGTGTCGGACATGGCATACCACAGGGTGTCGTCCTGGGCGGAGTAGGTCAGGTACCACTTGTCCCCCATCTGGAAGGTATCACTGCATTCCAGATTGTAGACCTCCCCCACCGGGTCGGTGAAGATGATGCCGTCGTACTGCACCGTGTTCAGGTCGCCGCTCAGGGTGTATTTCAGGATGCGGGCGGTGCCCGACTGGGAGGCGGTCACCGTCATGGTGATGGTGTCGGTGGCCGGGTCATAGTAGCACTGGGGGTCACGGAAGTCCCGCTTCTGGCCCAGCTCGGCAGGCGGGGTGATCTCCCAGCCCTCCAGCTTTTCAAAGGCCAGGGGGCTGTCCCCCACGGCCACCATAATCTTTTCGGCATATTCCATGGTGGCGGAGTCGCTGTGGCCGGTGTAGAAGAAATAGTACTTGTCCCCCGCCTTGACCACCGAGCCGGTGCCGATCCAGCTGTCCTGGCCGCCGGAGCGGGAGGCCTCCAGCACGGGGTCGTCGTACTCGGTGTAGGTGACAAAATCGGTGGTGGTAGCCAGGTAGACCGAATGGTTGTAGGAATCCCCGGCCTCCTTCAGATAGTAGATGTAGCAGGTGCCGTCCTCCCAGTAGGGCATGGGGTCGCCCACGTAGGGCTGGCTGGCGCCGTCCGCCCCGGGCAGGAAGTAGCTCTGGTAGGTGTAGGCGCTCTCCTGGCTGCCGGGGGTGGTCAGGGAGGAGAAATCCTTGTCATTGGCGCTGTCGGTGATGGCGTCCCCCGTGTCTCGGTCCCAGCCGGCATACAGGGTGGTGTCCCCCTTCACCTTGTCCGCGGCGGTGTCCCAGGGGGTGTTCAGGGTGGAATCCTGGAACCAGCCCAGGAAAGTATACCCCTCCCGGACGGGATCTGCCACCTCCTCCACCGTTTTTCCCGACCGGACGGTCTGGGTGGACAGGGTCTGGCCGCTGTAATTGTCGTCAAAGGTCACTGTGTACTCCGCCGGACTGCAGCCCAGCAGCAGGCAGCCCGCCAGAAGGGCGGATGACAGTGCCATGGGAAATGTTCGTTTCATAAATCCGTTATCCTTTCCGGTCCCGGCAAAAGAGCAGAGGGGGTGCAGCATTCTGCACCCCCTCTGCCGGTGTATGTCCGGGCGTTAGATGATACTGCGCTGCCAGATGGTGATGTTGGAGATTTCGATGGTGGTTTCGCCCAGGGCCGCCGTGTCCGCAGAGCCGAACTGGAACAACATCTCAAAGTCCATATCGGTGATCAGGGGATCGGTGGTCTCAAAGGTGAAGGTCTGCTCCTCGGTGGTGAGGTCGATGCTCTTGGAGATGCGGGGATCCCATCCGCCCAGGGGGTTCAGATAGAAGCCGCAGCTCACCGGCTGGGTGGCCTTGGCGGTGATCTCCACCGTGAAGTAGCTGTCGGCGGGCAGTGTCAGCGGGTGGTCCTTGTGGCCGAAGATCAGCTTGTTGTGCCAGTCCACCGAGCCGCCCTGGTCGATGCGGTAGAACAGGCTGTTGTTCTCGGTCCAGATGGTGCCGACGCCCAGGTCGTTGTCCTCATCGGTGCCGTTGTAGACGGTCCACAGCAGGTCGGGGCTGGCATCGGCGGCGATGCTCTGGCCGAAGTAGTCGATGGTCTTTTCGGTGTCCAGGTCGCCGGAGACGGTGCCGAACTCCAGGTTGGTGACCGTCACCTTGTTGGAGGTGACGCCGTCGGAGGCAGCGCCCAGCTGCAGGCGGATGACGGGATCCTCCACCGCAGCCTCGGCGTCAAAGACGTTGGTGACCACCATCTCCTCGCCGGCGTTCAGGGCGATGCTGTTGAAGTTGGCACGGGCTTTGTCGGCCTGGGAGGCGCTCTCCACCAGGCACTCGGCACTCTGGGCGTTGTCCGCCTGGATGGTGAAGCTGTAATAGTACTTTTCTCCGGCGTTCAGGGTGATGCCGGGCAGGGCCAGGTCGCCCTTGATACTCCAGACGCCGCCGTCGGTGGGATAGGCGTCGATCTGGATGGTTCCGGCGCCGCCCGCTGCCGCGGCGGTAGCGGAAGCACCGTCCCCGGCCGTGACGGCCACCGCGTCCGCAGAGCTGAAGTCCGCCGTGTAGACCGGCGTCTTGGTCTGCTCACCGGTGATCTTGTAAATCTCGATCTTGTCGATGGTCACGGTGAAGTCGGAGGGAGTGGTGTCGGTGGGGTTGTCGGGGTTGGGGGTGATGCGGCCCAGGTTCAGCATGAGGTCGGCGGTACCCGTCCCGGTGGAGGTGAACTCCATCTCCAGGGGGGCGATGGAGGTGCCGATGGGCAGGTTGTATGCCCCGCCCAGGAAGCTGCCGTCGGTGCTGGCCTCATCTTTTGCCAGCAGGTGGGCGTAGGTGTCGGCGCTGGACTTGGCCCAGACCTTGACCCGGTAGGTGGCGGCCTCCAGCGGCACGCCGGTCTTGACCAGGGCGATGTCGCCGTCGCTGGAGCCGGGATCGGTGATGGTAAAGACGTAGGCGCCTTCCTTCAGCTCACCGGTGGCATTGACACCCTGGGCAATGCTGGGGGTCCAGCCATGGCCGTCGGGCTGGGGCGCGCTGGCGAAATCAAAGGTCATCAGCTCGGTGGCGTCGCCGGCCTGGCGGGTCACCTTGAGGGTGGCGTAGGCGTTGGTCTCCAGGCCGCCGGCATCGGTGACGGTGTAGGTCAGCTCGTAATCGCCGGGGGCGTCGGGGGTGGCCTTGCCGTTCTGGAAGGTCAGCTCCGGCAGGGAGGTGATGGAAATTTTTCCGGTCAGGTCGCCGTCCTCCGCGTCGGTGGCGGAGACGCCGGCCATGGCGTCAAACTCGGTACCGGCCTGCACGGTCTGATCCTGCACACCGGTGATCTCCGGCTCAGTATTGCTGCCCGAATTGCAGGCGGTGACGCTCACCGCCATGCAGAGGCTGAGCAGCGCCGCCAGACTTTTGTGCATGGGTTTCATTGCGGGACGCTCCTTTCACATTACTGGCTGTCGGCGGAGGCATCGGCGGTCTCGCCGGAGATGTAGCGGTCATAGGCGTCCTGATAGGCCTGCTGGATGGCGGGCAGGTTGGTGCGGCCGCTCAGGTCCTCCTGGAAGGTGGCCCACTGGTCGTCGGTGACGCCGCCGCTGGTCAGCCAGGAGATCAGGTTGGTGCGGATGTAGTCGTTGAGGTTGGACTCATAGCTGGTGAGGACGTTGAGCTCTTCCATGGTGAACTGCAGGTTGGGCGTGGGGGTGACACCCTCGTCCACATAGGGAGTGGCGTAGGCGTTCAGGCGCTCCAGGCGCAGCTGGGCACGGGGTTCCATGTGGACCACATTCTCCCAGGCGTAGTCGGACAGGTAGCAGATGCCCAGAGGTGCGTTCTGCAGGCGGAGTTCGTCGGCGGTCATGTCGCCGGTCAGCTCCTTCTGGACCAGCATGCCGTTCTCATCCGGCTCCTCCTCGTAGACGATGCCCACGGGGCCGTAGTTGATCTGGGCGGAGATGTAGGGATCGTAGTAGCGGTCAAAGTAGGCAAGGAGCACTTCCACATTCTCCACGCCGTTGAAGAACACCAGCTCGCCGGTGCTGATCTCGGGGTTGTTGGAGACGCAGATGGTCTGGTCGCCGTTGGGGCCTACCAGGGGTGCGCAGCAGATGTAGTTCTCGGGGTTGGAGACAACGGTCTCGCTCTCCCACCAGTAGAAGGCGCCGTAGGTCTCGTCGCCCTTGCCGTTGGCCAGGAAGTTGTCCTGAGACTGTTCAAAGGAGACCATGTCGATCAGGCCGTCGCTGACCCAGCCGGCAATGTAGTTGGTGGCATCCTTGAAGCGGTCATCCTGGACAGTGTAGGTGATCTTGCCGTCCACCACGACACGGTGCTCCAGGTTGTCGTTCAGGCCGAACATGCCGTACAGGTCGCACTGGTTGCCCTGCCAGTTGTTGTAGACAAAGCTGAGGGGACGCTCGTCGTCGGTCTCACCGTTGCCGTTCATGTCGTTGTCGCGGAAGTAGGTGAGCATGGCCTGCATCTGGTCGCAGGTCAGGGTCAGGCCGTCCACCAGGTCGGCGGAGGTGATGCCGGTGACAGCGCCGGCGTCAATGGCCTGCTGGGCCCAGTTCTTGTTGAGGAAGAGCAGGTTGGGGTTCTGCAGCAGTCCCATCTCCTCCACGCGGGGCAGGGTGTAGATCTTACCGTCCTCGCTGGTGAGCTGGGCGCGGATGTCGGGGCGCTCCTCCAGGATCTTGGAGAAGTTGGGCATATACTCCAGGTAATCGCTGATGGGCAGAAGCACGTTGCGCTGGGCGTAGCGGATGACCTCGCCGGCGCTCATGCCCGCATGGTAGATGGCGTCAGGACGGTCGTCGGCATTGCCGAAGATCAGGTTCTTCTGCTCGCTGTACACCGACTCGGAGACGTTCTCCCAGTTGACGGTGACGTTGGTCTCGGCCTTCAGATCCTGCATGATCTTCATGTCGTTGTAGTCCAGGGCCGATGCGTTCTTGGAGGAGTAGACGTTGAAGGAGAGAGCCTCGGCGCCGGCATCGTTGAGGATGGGGGCCTCCGGGTCGGTCCACTGGAAGCCGTAGTCCGACACCAGCTTGTCAATATCGGTGGTGGACTCGGTGGTGGTTGCAGTGTTTCCGCCGCCGCAGGCGGTGAGGGAAAGGGTCATTGCCATCAGTGTGGCAAGGGCGACAAAACGTTTCATGTAAATACCTCCACAGGGAAATGGATGGAAAAAGTCGGAATGGAAGCGGGCCGTCACTCTTTCAGCGAACCGATCATGGCGCCCTGGGCGAAGTACTTCTGCACGAAGGGATAGAGCATGATGACGGGGGCGCTGGACACGATGACCGAGACGTACTTGATCTGGTTGGCCAGACGGTACTGTTCCAGGATGGTCTCGCCGCTGCCGCCGGTGGTGGTCTCCGACGCGATGAGGATCTCACGCAGGATCAGCTGCAGAGGATAGAGGTTTTCATCCTGCAGGAAGATCATGGCGTTGAAGTAGCTGTTCCACTGGCCCACGGCGTAGTACAGCGCCATGACGGCCAGGATGGCCTTGGACAGGGGCAGCACCAGGCTGAAGAAGATGCGGAACTCGCTGGCGCCGTCAATGCGGGCGGCTTCCACCAGGCCGTCGGGGATGCTGGACTCGAAGAAGGTGCGGGTCATGAACAGGTTCCACACCGACAGGATGGAGGGCAGGATGACTGCCCAGGCGGTGTTGATGAGTTTCAGGCTGCTCATGACGTTGTAGAAGGGAATCAGGCCGCCGCCGAAGAACATGGGGATGATGAAGTAGATCATGAACAGCTTTTTGCCGAACAGGCGCTTGCGGCTCAGCGCCCAGCCCGCCGGAACGGTGACGATCAGGGAAAGGATGACCGTGAGGGCGGTATAAATAATGGTGTTCAGATAGCCGTACCACACATCGGAGCGCTGGAGGATGGCCTCGAAACCGGAGAGGGTGATGCCCACCGGGAAGAGGATGACATCGCCGCCCAGGACGGCGTCCGGGTCGGAGATGGACGCAATGATGATGAAGTACAGCGGATACAGAATGACCAGGGCCAGGAATCCGAGGAACAGGTAGTTGAAGAAATAGAAGATCTTGTCCCCCATGTCGGATCTTGAGAACCGCGGCCGTTTGGTTTTGCTTTTTGCTGGCATCGTCGCAGCCTCCTTATCAGAACAGGGTGTTTTCGGAGAATTTCTTGGACGTGGTGTTGGCAATGAACAGCAACGCGACGTTGATCACCGAGTTGAACAGGCCGATGGCGGTGGCGTAGCCCTGGTTGGGCACGCCGGTCAGGCCCTGTTTGTACACGTAGGTGGAGATCAGTTCGCTGACGCCCAGGTTGGCGTCGGTCTGCATCAGCAGGGCTTTCTCGTAGCCGACGCCCATCAGGCCGCCGATGGACATAATCAGCATGACGCTGACCATGGGCATGATGGCGGGCAGGTCCACGTGGAGCACCCGCTGGAAGCGGGAGGCGCCGTCCAGGATGGCGGCCTCATGCAGGCCGGGGTCCACGTTGGAGAGGGCCGCGATGTAGATGATGGCGCTCCAGCCGAAGTCCTGCCAGTTGCTGGACAGGATGTACATGGGGCGGAAAGCGCCGCTTTCCAGGAAGTAGGAGATGCGCTCCCCGCCCAGGGCGGCGGCGATGTTGTTGACCAGACCATAGCGGCCGAAGAACAGGGTCAGCATACCGACCAGGACGACCAGGGAGATGAAGTGGGGTGCGGTGAAGATGGTCTGCAGCAGCTTGGCGGTGCGTTTGCCCTTGAGGGCGTTGAGGGCCAGCGCCACAATGATGGGCAGCGGGAAACCGATGATGAAGCCCAGGATGCAGAGGATGAAGGTGTTGGACATCAGGGGCCAGAACTGCACATCATTGAAGAAGCGGACGAAATTGTCGAAGCCGATCCAATGGGTCAGCGGAGAAATGATGGGGTCACCGGGCATGTAATCCTGGAAGGCAATGAGGATGCCGTAGATGGGCATGTAGTTGAACAGGAATACAACCACTATGGCCGGGAGCAGCAGAACCAGCCAGGGAATGCTTTCCCGCAGCTGCTTCCACTTGCTGCCGCCAAGCATCCTGCCTGACCGTGCTTTTACGGCAACACCGGATTTTGTTGTTTTCATTGGATTTCTCCTCTCTTTGGTTGGGGTTGGACCGGTGACGGGCCTTTGCCCCGGGCTTCACTCCCCCGAGCCGGCTTTCGGGAGTGTGCCGCCGGTGCAGAGGACCCGGCATCCGGTCCTGTTTGCGACAGCCTTACGGCTGGAACACCGCTTTTTCCTCTCTCCGGGAACCGGCCGGAGATCGGATGGGCGGTGCCGTTTACATAATGTAAACAATCAGGAGTTCAAACTGTCAATCTTGTCATGCTTACAGTACGCCTAAATTCACAATTTGTCAATGTAATTTTTGCATCTGATACAAAAACGGCAGGTTTCACAAAAACAAAGGTCACAATTTGTACAGAATCCTTTTTCTTTTTGAAATTTACTTAATTTTACATAATGTAAATATTGCACCGGTTGGCAGGATATGATATAGTGTAAATTAAAGAAAGAAAATTGCAGCGGAGGTTTACAGTATGGCAGTTCATCGGGTAACCATGCAGGATATTGCGG
Source organism: Oscillospiraceae bacterium (assembly GCA_019420135.1). Lineage (GTDB taxonomy): Bacteria > Bacillota > Clostridia > Oscillospirales > Ruminococcaceae > Gemmiger. The sequence goes on from JAHZHS010000039.1 coordinate 11,535, forward strand.
ATGCCTGCGGCCTGTCCCGGAATACCGTCTCAAAAATCTTCAACCAGCGGGGCTCGGTGCCCCAGGCCACCCGGCAGATGGTTCTGGACAAAGCCCGGGAGCTGGGCTACATGCAGCTGCCCGCCGAGGCTCCCCCTCAGGTCCAGCCGGCAGCGGTCCATTCCACCCGCACCATCGTCCTGCTGACCAGCCACATGCCGGTGGATTATCATTTCGGCATCTTCTTCATTCCCGCCTTTGCGGACCAGCTCAGCCGGGTGGGCTACACCCTGATGATGTGCGAGATCTCCGCCGCCGAACTGCAGAGCCGCACCCTGCCCGGCCATATTGCCCCCGACCGGGTTGCCGGTCTGATGACCATTGAGCTGTTTGACCAGGCCTATCTGGACATGCTGTGCAGGCTGGGTCTGCCCCTGCTGGTGGTGGACGGCCACTGTGACTCCGACCTCATGCCGCTGCAAAGCGACGTCATCTCCATGGAAAACACCTCCAGCATGTTCCACATCGTCAGCCACATCATCCAGGCCGGGGCCCGGCAGATCGGGTTTGTGGGGGACATCCGCCACTGCAACAGCTTTCAGGAGCGCTGGCGAGGCTACTGTGCCGCCATGGAACAGGCCGGTCTGACCCTGGACCGGGACTGCTGCATCCTGGACAGTGACAGTTCCTTCTACGGCGACCCGGACTGGCTCGGCGGCAAGATCCGCGCCATGCCCCGGCTGCCCGACGCCTTTGTCTGCGCCAATGATTTTCTGGCCCTGAACATCATGACCGCCCTGAAACAGCAGGGTATTTCCATCCCCGACCGGGTGATGGTGTCCGGCTTCGACGGCATGCCACAGACCGGCGTCGTGGACCCCGCCCTGACCACCGCCCAGATCCCCAACGCTGAGATCGCACGTCTAGCGGCGGAACTTCTGCTGGCGCGCATCGACAACCCCGGCCGTCCCCTCCAGCGCGTCTATGTGGAGACCAAACCCATCCTGCGCAAGTCCACCGCCCCCCGCCCCGCGAAATGACAAGACCTCGCCCGGCCCCTTTCCGCCGGGAAAACCATACAAAAAAACTGCCGGACCTTCTCCCGCATTCTGTATCGGGAGAAGGTCCGGCTTTTTTGCGAAATCTGCCCGGGACAGAAGTTGACAACGCCCGCCGGGCTCTCTATATTTAAGACAAAAGGGGATGTATCTATGCTTGATTTTTTGAAAGAAGAGGGCGTGGACCCCGCCGTCATCGAAGGCATCGCCGCCTTCCGCGCCGAGCATCCGCTGCCCGAGGGCATGGCCGAACGGGTCCCGGACCCCAAGTACCGGTACTATGGCCGGGAGGTCTGGAACCAGGCCGCCACTGTGCTGCTGTGCGGGGAGAACCTGCTGCTGGCCGGCCCCAAGGCCACCGGCAAGAACGTGCTGGCCGAAAACCTGGCCCGGGCCTTCGGACGTCCCTGCTGGGATGTTTCCTTCCACATCAATATGGACGCCTCCTATCTCATCGGTTCGGACACCTTCAACGGGGAAAAGGTGGTATTCGGCCCCGGTCCCATCTACCAGTGCGCCCGCTATGGCGGCTTCGGGGTGCTGGACGAGATCAACATGGCCAAAAACGAGGCTCTGGCCGTCCTCCACGCCACGCTGGACTACCGCCGCAGCATCGACGTGCCCGGCTACGACCTCATCCGGGTGGACCCGGCCGCCCGCTTCATCGGCACCATGAACTACGGCTATGCCGGCACCCGGGAGCTGAACGAGGCGCTGGTTTCCCGGTTTGCGGTGCTGGACCTGCCCCTCATCTCGGAGGAGGACATGAACAAACTGCTGCGCCATCACTTCCCCCGCATTAGTCCCCGGTATGCAGGGCAGTTTGTACAGCTCTTTTATGATCTGCACAAAAAGGCGGACAGCGCCGAGATCTCGGCCCGGGCGGTGGACCTGCGCGGCCTGCTGGATGCCCTGCGCCTGATGGAAAAGGGACTGGATGCCGCCCACGCCCTGGATCTGTGCATCACCAACAAGACCTTTGACCCCTACGAGCAGACCCTCATCCGGGATGTGATCGCCGCCCGCATCCCCAAGAACCTCGACCGCGCAAAGGTCTTTCCGGGCTGAGACCATGCTGCGGCGTCAATACAGCCCGGAGCAGCGCCGGGCGCTGAATCTGATCTGGGCCGCTGCCGGACAGTATGACCTGGACCCGCCGTTCATGGCCTTTGACCCCGACGGTCAGCCCGACTTTTACTTCAACTGCGTGGTGGGCCTTGCGGCCAAATGGCTGGATATGGCCCGGCTGGAAGCCTTTTTTGCCGGTTATGCAGGCAGCCCCCGGCGGGAAATGTTTGACGAGCTGGTCTGGCTGGGGCTGGAAAACTGCGTCTATGAAAAGGAACTGCCGGTCCGTCCGGTCCTTGCCGCCCTGCGGCAGCAGTATGCCGAAGCCTTTTTTGCCCGGCAGCAGAAGATGTCCCGCCAGCAATGGATGGCGAAAAACAACCGGGTCTACGAGCAGCAGCAGGCGCGCTGGGCACCGCTGGCCCACCGCCGCGGTCCGCTGCTGACGCCCCGTGGCCGGGAGCTGGCCCGGGCGCTGGCCCTGCCCGGCACGCTGGACACGGAGGGAGTCATCCGGCAGCTCCAGGAGATGCTGCGGGAGTTCTTTCTGTTTTCCGGGGAAGAAAAAAGCCGCATACCCCGCGCTTTTCATGTGACGGGGCTGTGGGCTGCATTGCTCACCAAACTGCTGCCCACCGAGGTCCGCCACACCGACCAGCTGGTGCTCCGGCGCAGTTCCCAGCTCGGCGGGGCAGGCGCTGCCCCTGCGGGCAAGGCTCTGCTGGCCGACCATCTTTCGGTGCGGCGGGCGGAAGCCGACCGTGCCTATATGGAGACCTGCTTCGGCCGTTCGATCTACAACGATCACGACCTGGCCGCACTGGAGCAAAGCCTTTGCACCGGCAGCCACCGCAACTGCCATCTGTGGATCACCCGGGGAGAGCCTTCCCCCGACCGACCGCCCGACCAGGAGGCCCGGCAGCTGGCCCGGGATGCCGCCCGGCAGCGGCAGCGGAATCTGGATTTTTACGCCAGACACAGCCAGCTGTACGCCAGCGGCATCCGCCGCCTGAGTGAGCAGATACAGGATGCCCTGCACTCCTACTGCCAGCCTCAGCCGGTGCGGGCACGGACGGGACGGCTGGACAGCCGCCGGGTCTGGCGGGCCCCCTGCCTGCACGATCCGGCCGTCTTTCTGCGGCAGACCGACGACATCCAGCCCGATCTGTCGGTGGACCTTCTGCTGGATGCCTCCGCCTCCCGGCTGGACAGCCAGGAGCTCATCGCCGCCCAGGGCTTTGTCATCGGGGAGAGTCTCCGCCGCTGCGGCGTGAAGGTACAGATCTCCGCCTTCCGCAGCCTGCGGGGCTACACGGTATTGCAGCTTCTCAAAGGATACAAGGACCCGGGCTGCCGCTCCATCTTCGGCTACTTTGCCGCCGGGTGGAACCGGGACGGTCTGGC
>JAHZHS010000004.1:0-1064 GCA_019420135.1 Oscillospiraceae bacterium
CCTGGCTGGCCAAGTTCAACACCTTCTACATGGCGCTGATCTCCTTCCTGCTGGTCTTTCTGGAGCGCGGTGCGTCCGAGATCGCCTCGGCGTACAGCCTCAACGAGTATGCTGCCGACATCATCACCGGTGTGATCCTCTTCTTCATCCTGGGCAGCGAGTTCTTCATCAACTACCGCGTGGTACTCCGCGGCGAGACGCACAAGGAGGGAAAGTGACATGAGCAGTCTGATCGCATGGATCCTGCGCGCGATCCCCTTCGGCACCATCATCATGTACGGCGCTATGGGTGAGATCGTCACCGAAAAGTCCGGCAACCTGAACCTGGGCGTGCCCGGCATCATGTACCTGGGCGGCTTTGCAGGCTTCGCCAGCGCCTACTACTACGAAAACCTCACCGCCAACCCCAACCCCGTCCTCAGCGTGGTCATCGCCCTGCTCTGCGCCCTCATCGCCTCCACCCTGGGCGGCCTGATCTACGCCTTCCTCACCATCACCCTGCGGGCCAACCAGAACGTCACCGGTCTTGCCCTCACCACCTTCGGCATGGGCGTGGCCAACTTCTTCGGCGTCTTCATCCTCAACGGCTCCAGCTACAGCGCGGCCCCTCTGGCCAACAAGGCCTTCGCCGCCAAGATCCCCGTCCTGTCCGGCCTGGGCACGGTGGGGCAGGTGGTGTTCTCCTACGGCTTCCTGGTCTACGCCGCCATTGTGCTGGCCATTGTGCTGTTCTGGTTCCTCTCCCGCACCCGCATGGGCCTGAACCTCCGCGCTGTGGGTGAAAACCCCGCCACCGCCGATGCCGCCGGCATCAACGTCACCCGCTACAAGTACGTTGCCACCCTGTGCGGCGCGGCCATCAGCGGCGTGGGCGGCCTGTACTACGTGTTGGACTACAACCAGGGCATCTGGGCCACCACCGAGCAGATCGAGGCTCTGGGCTGGCTGGCTGTGGCACTGGTCATCTTCACCACCTGGAAGCCCCTCAACGCCATCTGGGGCGCCTACCTCTTCGGCATGCTGTACTGGCTGTACCAGTTCCTGCCCAGCCTCATGGGTATCTC
>JAHZHS010000004.1:1074-10358 GCA_019420135.1 Oscillospiraceae bacterium
TACGTGGTCACCATCCTGGTGCTCATCGTGGTGTCTCTGCGCCGCAAAAAGGAAAACCAGCCCCCCGCCAGCCTGGGCATTGCCTACTTCCGCGAGGAGCGCTGAGTCTTTCTTCCGGTTATCACGTTTTTATCTGTGTTCCGATCCTGTGCCGGACTTCCGGCACAGCAGACGGCCCTGCTCCGGCAGGGCCGTTTTTGTATGGGCAGCAGGGGACAGCCTTCGATTGACATTGACCGGCAGTGTGCTATACTGAAAAAAGCCGACCGACCGGTCGGTCGGAGTTTTTTTCAAGAAAAATTTACCCGGAAAGGAAAGCCCGCGGGGGCAGGGCGCAGGACGGAAATCCGCCGCCCTGTGCCCCCGCTCCGGCGGCGGGAGAACCCCTTGGCCTGCACCGGCAGGTCAACCGCAGAGGGCCTTTCCCACCGGGTCAGAAGAGGGAACCTATGGCAAAATACAGTGTGAAAAAGCCCTTCACCGTGCTGGTGGGGGTCATCCTTGTGCTGGTGCTGGGCGTGGTGAGCCTGATGGGCATGAACACCGACCTGCTGCCCAGCATCACCCTGCCCTATCTGGTGGTGGTGACCACCTATCCCGGCGCCAGCCCCGAAAAGGTGGAGGAAGAGCTGACCCGTCCGCTGGAGAGCAGCCTGGGCACAGTCAACGGTGTGGAGAACGTCACCAGCACCAGCGGCGAGAATTACAGCATGGTCATGCTGGAATTTGCCGATGACACCGATATGGACAGCGCCATGGTCAAGACGAGCACGGCGCTGAACCAGCTGACGGACACCCTGCCCGAGACCTCCGGCACCCCCATGCTGCTGGAGATCACCCCCGACATGATGGCCACCGAGTACATTGCGGTGGACAAGGATGGGCTGGACATCTATGACCTGTCGGCCTACGCGGAGGAGACGGTCATTCCCACTCTGGAGCGGCTGGGCGGCGTGGCCAGCGTTTCCTCCACCGGTCTGGTGGAGCAGATGGTGGAAGTGCGCCTGGACCAGAGCAAGATCGACGAGGTCAACGACAAGCTGCTGGTGCAGGTCAGCGACCGCCTGGCCGAGGCCAAACAGCAGCTGGATGACGCTCGCCGCCAGCTGGACGAAAGCGAGGACGCCCTGGTCACCGGTCAGGCCGAGCTGGACGACAAGAAAAATGCCCTGGAGGAAGGCAAGCAGCAGCTGGCCGACCAGCAGGCAGCCACCTCCTCCGAGCTGGCTAAGGCCAGCCAGCAGCTGGACGAGGCGGTGGCCAAGGTCACGGCTCTCACCACCCAGCTGGAGACCGCCCAGGCCCTGCAGAAGACCCTGCAGGATGAGCTCAACGGCTATCTGGACGGCAGCGAGGCCGAGTACCAGAAGATCAGCGACCTCCTGGCAAAGATGGGCACCGATGTGGACACCATCCTGAGCAGTGACGAGGCCTTCCAGGCGTTCCTGGCCCAGGTCAATGCCTACCTGGAACAGCTGCAGGGCAGCGTCGCCACCCCGGCGCCGACGGTGACGCCGGACCTTGGCGGAACCACCGATCCCGGCACCGCCCAGCCCCAGCCTACGGGACCCAGCATCTCCCTGACGGCGGAGGAACTGCGGTATCTTCTCACCCTGACCAAGGACGGCCTTGCCGATCTGCAGAAGGTCCATGCCCGGGTGGGCGAGCTGCGGGACCAGCTGGCCTCCCTGCCCGACCAGCTCACCCAGCTGCAGACAGCCAAGGACGCCGCCGAGAGCAACATGCAGAAACTGCGGGACGCCTACACCCAGCTGGAACAGGGCAAGATCACGGCAGCCGCGGGCTTCGGCAGCGGGGACGCCCAGCTGGTCTACGGCGAAGCGGCCCTGGAGAGTGTGCAGGCCCAGCTGGACAGCGGCAAGGAACAGATCGACTCCGGCCGGGAACAGCTGGACGAGGCCTACGCCGAGTACGAGGATGCCCGGGAGGAAGCCCTCTCCAAGGCAAACCTGGACCAGCTGCTCAACATGTCCACCCTGTCCCAGCTCATTGCGGCGCAGAACTTTTCCATGCCCGCAGGCTATATCCAGGACGGGGACGAGCAGTATCTCCTCAAGGTGGGGGACACCTTTGAGAGCATCGACGACCTGAAAGGCGCCCTCCTCTGCAACATGGAGGGAGTGGGGGACGTCCGCCTCTCCGACGTGGCCGAGATCACCCTCATTGACAACTCGGGGGACAGCTATGCCCGGGTCAACGGCAACCAGGCGGTGCTTTTGTCGGTGTTCAAGAGTTCCACCGCCAGCACCAGCGCCGTCTCCGACGCCTGCAACACCGCCCTGGCCGAGATGACCGCCGCCGACCCCGACCTCCATCTCACTCCCATCATGGACCAGGGCGACTACATCCGCCTTATCCTCAACAGCGTCATGACCAACCTCGTCGGCGGTGCCATCCTGGCCATCCTGGTGCTGGCGGTCTTCCTCAAGGACCTGCGCCCCACCCTGGTGGTGGCGGTCAGCATCCCCCTTAGTGTGCTGTTTGCCATTGTGCTCATGTACTTCACTGGCATCAGCCTCAACATGATCAGCCTGTCCGGCCTGGCACTGGGCATCGGCATGCTGGTGGACAACTCCATCGTCGTCATTGAAAACATCTACCGCCTGCGCAATGCAGGCGTCCCCGCACCCCGGGCTGCCGTCCAGGGCGCCAGACAGATGGCAGGCGCCATCGTCTCCTCCACCCTCACCACCGTCTGTGTCTTTCTGCCCCTGCTGTTTGCCCAGGGCCTGACCCGGGAACTGCTCAGCGATATGGCACTGACCATTGCCTACAGCCTCTTTGCCTCCCTCATCGTGGCTCTGACGGTGGTCCCGGCGGCGGGCAGCACTCTGCTCAGCCGGGTCCATCCCCAGAAGCATCCCTTCTTTGACCGGGTGCTGGACGGATACGACAAACTGCTGCGCTTCTGCCTGCGGGTCAAGGCAGTGCCGCTGGCCCTGGCCATCGCTCTGCTGGCGGGGTCGGTGTGGCAGGTCACCCGCATGGGCCTGGTGGTCATTCCCGAGATCAGCTCGGACCAGATGTCGCTGACCATGTCGGTGCCGGAGGATACCGAGCCGGAGGACGCCTTTGCCACCGCCGATCAGGTGATGGAGCGGGTCTCGGCCATTGACGGCATCGAGACGGTGGGCGCCATGTCCAGCTCCTCCATGACCGCCGCCTTTGCGGGCATGTCCGATATGGGCGGGCAGGACCTGACCAATTTTACCTATTACATTCTTCTCACCAAAGAGGGCAGCCGGGATCAGGCCCGCATCCGGGACGAGATCACCGCCAACACCGCCGACCTGCCCTGTGAGGTGGAGGTGACCTCCTCCTCGGCGGCGGACCTGTCGGCCCTCAGCGGCAGCGGCGTCCAGGTCAACATCTACGGCGACGACCTGGATGATCTGCTCACCGCCAGCCAGCAGGTCATGGATACCCTGGGCACCATCGACGGCATCGGGGAGCTCTCCAACGGCCAGGAGGCCGGGGAGCGGGAGATCCGCGTGGTGGTGGATAAGGACAAGGCCATGCGCCTTGGCCTGACGGTGGCCCAGGTCTACGCCGAGCTGGCCGAGGCCCTCACCAGCGAGACGGTCTCCACCGCCCTGACCGTGGGAGAGGACACCGACTCGGTGGAGATCGTGGATACCGACAGCGTGCCCGATCTGGACAACATCTTCAACTATGAGTTCGAGACCACCACCATGGACGCCGAGGGCAACTCCACCACCGAGACCCACAAGCTCAGCGAGTTCGCCACCCGCAGTGAGGCTGCCGGTATGGCCAGCATCCAGCGGGAAAACCAGAGCCGGTACATCTCGGTCACCTCGGTGACGCAGGAGGGGTACAATACCTCGCTGCTGGCCCGGCAGGCGGAGGAAAAACTCCAGAGCATCCAGCTGCCCGCCGGCTGCACCTGGGAACTTTCCGGCGAGAGTACCCAGATCGACGAGATGATCTCCCAGATGTCCCAGATGCTGCTTCTGGCCCTGATCCTGATTTACCTTGTCATGGTGGCCCAGTTCCAGAGCCTGCTGTCTCCCTTCATTGTGCTGTTCACGGTGCCGCTGGCCTTCACCGGCGGTATGATCGGCCTGATCCTGTCGGGGGAGGACCTGTCCATCATGTCCCTCATGGGCTTTTTGGTGCTCATGGGCGTGGTGGTCAACAACGGCATCGTCTTTGTGGACTACACCAACCAGCTGCGCCAGGGCGGCCTGGAACGCCGGGAAGCCCTGGTGGCTTCGGGCAAGACCCGTATGCGCCCCATCCTCATGACCACCCTGACCACCGTCCTTGCCATGGTGACCATGCTGTTCAGTAGCGATCCCGGCAGCGAGCTGGGCCGGGGCATGGCCATCGTCATCATCGGCGGCCTGACCTACGCCACCCTCATGACGCTGTTCATCGTGCCGGTTATTTACGATCTGCTGTTCCGCCGCCCGCCCCGTGATGTGGACGTGGGGGACGAGGGCATGGACGACCTGCCCGACGATGCGGCCCAGTATCTGGCGGCCATGGCAGCCAAGGCCGGCAATGCGCCGGACCAGCCCGCGGAAGGAGGTGCCCCCACATGCTGAAAGAGGAGGAGCGCCGCCAGCGGGAGACAGCGGTCTATCAGGCCGTGCTGCGCCTCATCGGCAACAGTGCGGACATCACGAAACTGCGGGTGCAGGAGATCGCCGCCGAGGCGGGCATCGGCAAGGGAACGGTCTACGAATATTTTTCCTCCAAGGAGGAGATCCTGCGCGGGGTCACGGCCTACTGCATGGACAGTGAACTGGCCCGGGTGGACGACCTCTTTGCCCGCTGCCGGACGCTGGACGATGTGGAGGCGGCTGTGACCGAATATCTGGTGGATCTGTACCGCACCCGGGCCGAAGTCTACCGTGTGGTGGCGCGGGTTCTGGTGGCAAAGGGGTGCGATACCCCCTGCGTCTGCTCGGGAGAGCTGCGCCGCCGCCTGGAAGGCGCGGTGCGGGGGCTGGTCGGGCGTCTGCAGGAGGCCGGGGAGATCGACCCGGCGGTGGATGTGCAGTATGCCACCTTTGTGCTGCTTTCGGTGTGGGTGATGTATGTGCTGGCCCTGGGCACCGACGGGATGGAAGGCTGGGAAAAGGAAAACATCTCGGCCAACGGCCGCCGGATGCTGACCCGGGCCCTGCGTCCGACCGGGAAAAACGGAGAATCCTGACCGGAAATGTTCCCAAAAGGGGATGCAAGGGAGAAGGTTTCATCAATTCTCCACCAGATTTTCATTTTTTGGCAGTAAAATACAGACAGGTCGGGCCATACCCACAGAGACGGGCCCTTCCCCCAGACCAAGGAGAGGCAGGAAAGAACATGGAAAACAACGAATTCGGCAGGGAAACCCTGCCGGTGGACGAGGTCCCCGAGACGGCGGAGACCGCCCTCCCGGCGGATTTCGCCGGGGAAGAGGACGGGACGGAGGCCGCAGCCCCGGGCAAAGGCCCCTTCGCCCGGCTCAAGGGTGCCTTCTCCCGCAAGGACGGCACGCCCGGCCGCAAAAACTGGTTTGCCCGTCACAAAAAGCTGACGGTACTGCTGGTGGTGGTGATCGCTGCGGCAATCATCATTTTCCGGCTGCTCACCCGGGCCATCCCGGCGTCGGGCACCACCTACCAGTATGTGCGCACCACCACCCTGACGAAAACCAGCCTGGAGGATTCGGTCACCGTCACTGGCACCGTGGCTTCCGGCCGGGAGGCCAGCGTCACGGTGGCGGACAACGCCAAGACCTACAAGGTTGCCACCGTGGAGGTGGAAGTGGGCGACACGGTGCAGGCCGGGGACGTGATCTGCACCCTGGACACCACCGACCTGCAAAAGCAGATCGACAGCGCCGAGCTGTCGTACAGCGACACGCTGCAGTCGGCCCAGACCACCTACGACCGCGCCCTGGACAGCTATGAGGTGGCTGCCGTCAAGCACGACAACAGCCTCATCGACCTGCAGGAAAACATCGACAAGGCGGACGAAAACCTCGCCAAGGCCCAGGACAATCTGAACAGCGCCAAGTCCTCCCGGGATTCTGCCCAGAATACCGTCAACAGCTGCCAGAATACCCTCAGCTCGCTGCAGTCGGCCTACAATGCGGCCCAGGGAATTTCCAGCTATGTCAGCAGCTACGACATGGCGGCGGATGCCCTGAACAACGCCGCGGCCGCCCTGGACAGTGCCTACCAGAACTACACCACCGCCTACATGAACTATACCGGCGCCGCCGACAAGGCCGCCGCGCTGCCCGCATTGCAGCAGGCGGTCTCGGCCCTGCAGAGCGCCTGGGACGCCTACGGCAGCGGCGCCATCGACACCGCGGCCAATGCCTCCATCAGTGCGGCCAACCAGCGCACCGTCACCGGCACCATCGCCCCCGATGTGTCCAGCATCAACAGCCAGATCAGCGGCGCCGGCCTGACCCTGAACGCCCCCGCCTCCAGCACCCTCATCGACACCTTCAATGCGGCGGCCCAGGCGCTGGTCAATCAGGAGAGCGCCGCGGCCAGCGGCACCGGCATGACCTATCAGCAGGTTATCGACGCCTACACCCAGGCCCAGAGCCAGCTCTCCGCCGCCAATGCGGCGCTGACCCAGGCCGAGACGGCCATCACCACCGCCCAGACCCAGGTGGACACTGCCGAGAGCCAGGTGGAGAGCGCCCACGACGCCTATGACAACGAGAAGAACTCCACCACCCTGACCACCGCCTGGCAGCAGGTGGAGGACGCCGAGACCCGCCTGGAACAGGCCAAGCGGGTTCCCGACAACCTCCAGACGCTGCGGGACACCCTGGAGGACTGCACCCTGACCGCCACCATGAGCGGCACCATCACCGAGCTCAACGCCACGGTGGGTTCCGCCTGCACCGGCACGGTAGCCACCATCCAGGACACCGACGGCCTGACCGTGGAGGTCACCATCTCGGCGGACGATGTGGCCGACGTGAAAACCGGCATGGAGTGCAACATCACCAGCGACTCCACCGGAGATAATATCATCAAGGGAACCCTCACCCAGATCGACCCGGTGGCCAATGAGCAGGGGACCTTCGGGGCCAAAGTCACCGTGGACACGGCGGACAGCGGATTGCTCATCGGCATCCAGGCCCAGGCGGAGATCCTCAAGAGCGTCACCGACAACGTTTTTGTGGTGCCCATCGACGCGGTGGGCACAGCGGAGGACGGCTCCAGCTTTGTCTACCGCAAGACCGGCGGCGAGGGCGTGGACATGACCTTTGAGCAGGTCACCGTCACCACAGGCGACTCCAACGACTACTATGTGGAGATCTCCGGCGACGACCTGGCGGAAGGAGATGTCATCCGTGCCACCGCCGACCTGAGCGAGGGCATCGAGACGGGCACTGTGGACACCGACTCCCAGATCATGGCGGCCCTCAACGGCATGGACGGCGGCCGGGGCGGTCAGGCCCCCGGCGGGGATGCGCCCACAGGGCAGATGCCTTCGGGTGAGATGCCCTCCGGCGGCGGGAACGGCGGTGCTGCGGGCGGCCAGGGCGGCCCCGGCGGAGGCATGTGAGCATGGAACACAACAGACCTACCCCCGCCCGGCAGCCCGGGCGGCGGCTGCTCATCGACATGCAGGGTATCCGCAAGAGTTTTTACATCGGCAAGCCCAACGAGCTGGAGATCCTCCACGGCATTGACCTGAAAGTGTGGGAGGGCGAGTTCGTCGCCATTGTGGGCGAGTCAGGCTCGGGCAAATCCACCCTCATGAACATCATCGGCGTCCTGGACAAGCCCACTTCCGGCCATTACACCCTCAACGGGGTGGACATCCATGCCGCCCCCGACAATGAACTGGCGGCCATCCGCAACCGGCAGATCGGCTTTGTCTTTCAGACCTACAACCTCATCGCCCGGCAGAACGCCCTGAAAAACGTGGAACTCCCCATGCTCTATGCCGGGGTCCCCGGCAGCGAGCGCACCCGCCGTGCCACCGAGTGGCTGCGCCGGGTGGGCATGGGGGAGCGCATGCGCCACCAGCCCAACGAACTGTCCGGCGGCCAGAAGCAGCGGGTGGCCATCGCCCGTGCCATGGTCAACGACCCGGCCATCATTCTGGCCGACGAGCCCACCGGTGCCCTGGACAGCCAGACCAGCCGGGTGGTCATGGACCTGTTCCATGAAATGAACGAGAAATACCACAAGACGGTGGTGCTCATCACCCACAACCAGAATCTGGCCGAGGAATGCCAGCGGGTTCTGACCCTGCTGGACGGCCGGATCGTGGCGGAGAGAAAGGGGAGTGGCCGGCGTGGGATTCTTTGAGAACGTCTCCCTGGCGCTTTCCAGCCTGCGGGGCAACAAGATGCGCAGCCTGCTCACCATGCTGGGCATCATCATCGGCATTGCGGCGGTCATTGCCATCGAGACCATCGGCGGCAGCATGACCGGCGCCGTCACCGACTCCATGAGCGGCATGGGCGTCAACAACATCACCGTCAGCCTGACCCAGAAGACCAGCGACGACGAGCAGGGCACCACGGCCCAGGGCGTCACTTTGCGGCGGTTCATGGATTCCACCCCGTCGGAGGAGGACCTGATGACCGACGCCATGATCCAGGACTACCGGGATGCCTTCCCCGACAAGGTGTCGGACATCCAAAAGACCGTCCAGGTGGGCAGCGGAACGCTGGAAAAGTACGGCGACCCCGACACCACCATCACGGCGACGGTGACCGGCGTCAACCGGGCGGTGCTGGACGGCATTGCCGACGACACCCCCATCCTCAACGGCCGCTGGCTCAAGGATGATGACGGGGATCGCCGCATCTGCAATGTCTCCAGCAAGTTTGTGGAGCAGGCCATGGGCTGTTCCGATTCGGAGGCGGTGGGCCGGAGCGTCACCCTCACCGTTAACGGAATGCCCTACACCTTCTATGTGGCGGGGGTGTACGAGTACGACGACAGCAGCAGCTACATGTTCGGCAGCATCGACGACGACAGCATCCAGACCACGATCTATATTCCGCTGGACGCCGCCCGTGCCGTCACCTCCGCCTCGGACGGCTACGAGAGCTTTACCGTCATTGTGGCGGACGGGGTGAACATGACCGACTTTGTGGCCACCACGGGCTCCTTCTTTGCCTCCTACTACACCCGCAACGATACCTGGACGGTGGAGGCCACCAGCCTGTCCTCCCTCATTGAGGAGATGACCAGCATTCTGGACACCCTCAGCCTGGGCATCTCGGCCATCGCCGCCATCTCGCTGCTGGTGGGCGGCATCGGCGT
>JAHZHS010000004.1:10368-24983 GCA_019420135.1 Oscillospiraceae bacterium
GATGGTCTCGGTCACCGAGCGCACCCGGGAGATCGGCACCCGCAAGGCCCTGGGCGCGCCCAGCTCGGCCATCCGGCTGCAGTTCATCACCGAGTCCATGGTGCTCTGCCTCATCGGCGGCGTCATCGGTGTGATCCTGGGCATTTCCCTGGGGGCGGCCCTGGCCGCCGCCGTGGGCTTTGCGGCCAAGCCCAGCATCTCGGCCATCGCCATTGCGGTGGGCTTCAGCATGGCCATCGGGCTGTTTTTCGGCTATTATCCCGCCAACAAGGCGGCCAAGATGGACCCCATCGAGGCTCTGCGCTACGAGTGAGCCGCAGACAAAATCAGTGCCCGCCGGGCGAAACGGCTGTCCGTTTTGCCCGGCGGTTTTGTGCCCCGGCCTGTTGCGGCAGGGGGAATCGGATGATATACTGTTACTATCGGGCTTTGCCCGAGAGAAGAGGGATCTGGAAAGTATATGGAACAAACTGTGGAAATCGAAGAACAAAAACTGTTCACCAACCAAAAACTGCTGCAATTGCTGTGGCCGCTGATCATTGAACAGGCGTTGTCGGTGCTGGTGGGCATGTCGGACACCGTCATGGTCTCCAGCGTGGGCGAGGCCGCCATCTCGGGCGTCTCCCTGGTGGACATGATCAACAACCTCATCATCAACATCTTTGCGGCCCTGGCCACCGGCGGCGCCGTGGTCACCAGCCAGTTTCTCGGCGCCCGCCGCCGGGAGGATGCCTGCCGCAGCGCCGGTCAGCTGGTCATGCTCAGCGCCCTGCTGGGTGTGGCGGTCATGGCCTTCTGCCTGGGCTTTTCCCATGCGCTGCTGCGGCTTTTCTTCGGCCAGATCGACGACGATGTCATGAGCGCCGCTTTGACCTATTTCTTCATCACGGGACTTTCCTACCCCTTCCTGGCACTGTACAACGCCGGAGCGGCCATCTTCCGCTCATCGGGCAACAGCGCCATCTCTATGCGGGTCAGCGTCCTGATGAACGTCATCAATGTCTGCGGCAACGCGCTCTGCGTCTTTGTGCTGCACATGGGGGTGGCCGGCGTGGCAGTGCCCACCCTGGTGTCCCGCGCCATCGGCGCGGTTCTGATCCTTCGCCTGGCCACCCACCACGAAAACCCTGCTCAGGTCAGCTGGGCGGGGGTGTTCAGCTTCCGGCCGGAGATGGTCCGCAACATCCTGTACATCGGCATCCCCTCGGCTATGGAGAACAGCCTTTTCCAGCTGGGACGTGTGCTGGTGGTCAGCATGATCTCGCTGTTCGGCACCGTGCACATTTCGGCCAACGCCGTGGCCAACAACCTGGACAGCGTGGGCTGCATCGTGGGTCAGGCTATGGGCCTGGCCATGATCTCGGTGGTGGGCCGCTGCATCGGTGCGGGCAGCCCTTCCCAGGCCATCTACTACACCAAAAAACTCATGCTTTGGGATTACATCGTCCAGGGCCTGGCCAACGCGGTGGTCATCCTGGCCCTGCCCCTGTTTTTGGGCATGTACACCCTGTCCCCTGAAACGGCGGAACTGTCCCGCATCCTGATCCTCATCCACTGCGGCTGCGGCATTGTGCTGTGGCCGGCGGCCTTTGTACTGCCCAACGCCCTGCGCGCCGCCAACGACGTCCGCTTCACCATGCTGGTGTCCATCCTGTCCATGGCCATCTGGCGGCTGGGATTTTCCTACATTCTGTGCGTCAATATGCAGTGGGGCGCGGTGGGCGTCTGGATCGCCATGATCGTGGACTGGGTCTGCCGTGTAACCTGCTTTGTCATCCGCTTTGTCAGCGGAAAATGGAAACGCCGCGCCGTCCCTGCCAAAGGTGCAGCCACGGCGTGACGGGAGAGGAATTTATTCTATGAAACTCATCAGCTGGAACGTCAACGGCCTGCGCGCCTGCCTGAAAAAAGGCTTTGCCGAGGCCTTCACCCAACTGGATGCCGACGCCTTCTGCATTCAGGAGACCAAAATGCAGCCGGGCCAGGCGGATTTCGCGCCGGAAGGCTACACCGAGTACATTTATTCGGCGGAGAAAAAGGGCTACTCCGGCACGGCAGTGTGGACCAAAACCCAGCCTTTGTCGGTGAGCTATGGCATCGGGGTGGAGGAGCACAGCCACGAGGGCCGGGCCATCACGCTGGAATACCCCGGCTTTTACCTTGTCAACGTCTACGTCCCCAACGCCCAGGAGGGCCTGGCCCGCATCGACTACCGCATGCGGTGGGAGGACGACCGGCGGGCCTATCTGCTGCGCCTGGACGCCAAAAAGCCGGTGGTGCTCTGCGGCGACCTCAACGTGGCCCACCAGGAGATCGACCTGAAAAACCCCGGCCCCAACCGGGGGGCAGCGGGCTTTTCCGATCAGGAGCGGGGCAAGATGACCGAGCTGCTGGCTGCCGGATTCACCGACACCTTCCGCTACCTCCATCCCGACGCCACCGGGGCATACAGCTGGTGGAGTATGCGCTTCAAGGCCCGGGAGCGGAACGCCGGATGGCGCATCGACTATTTCATCGTCTCCAGCCGGGTGGCCGACCGTATCCGGGAGGCATCCATCCTGCCGGACATCTACGGCTCCGACCACTGCCCGGTGCTTCTGGACATCGACCTCTGATATTGGAACAGACACACCGGCCCGGTGCCGGATGCCTCGGCATCCGACCGACGGCCGGTTTTGTTTGTCCGTGACTTCTCCTGTACCGGAATTCGCAGCCTTTTGCCCGCCGTGTCAAACACCTGCGGCGGGGCAAAAAGAATGTTTCTCAAAAAAATTGCGAAAAAAACGGGTGCGGTTGCAAAATCCCGCCGGGCCCGTTCGTAGTATGGTCAGAAGGCGCCGCTGCGGAGGGCCCTTCCAGAGGGCCCGATATCACGCAGAGGGGGGTGTGGAGGCTGAGCAATGAAGAATTTGCCGATCTGATGCGGCAGTACCAGAGACTGATCTATACGGTATGCTATCAGTTCGTACATGACCCCCACACCGCCGAGGACCTGACCCAGGACACCTTTCTCTCGGCGTACAGTTACATTGACCGGTGCGACCCCAACTACTACAAACAGTGGCTGGTGCGGGTGGCGGCCAACAAGTGCAAGGACCACCTCAAGAGCGCCTGGGTGCGCCGGGTGCAGGCCCAGGAGGACGACCAGCTTCCCGAACCCCGGGGCGCACCGCCCGGCGAAGCCCGCAGCCCGGAGGAGGCGATCATCCTCCGGGACGAGACGGAGCAGCTGCGGCAGATGATCCGCACCCTGCGCGAGCCCTACGGCAGCGTGGCGACGATGTATCTGCTGGAGCACAAGACCGTTCCGGTGATCGCCCGGGCGCTGGGACGGCCGGAAAAGACGGTACAGAACCAGATCTTCCGGGCAAAAGTGATCCTTCGCAAACAGATTGAGGAAAGGAGGCAGTCGTGATGCAGAATTCATTGGTACCATTTGACAATGAAAAGCTGTTTGACCGAAACGGGCATCTGACCGGCAGCGGTCTGGACGCCATGGAAAAGGGAACGCTGGATGAACTGGGCAGCCTGGAAGCCGCCGAGCACATCAGCTTCTGCAACGAATGCCTCAACCGCTATACCAACTGGCTGGAGGCCATGCCCGAAAAGCTGCTTTCCCCGGCCAACGACCTGATCCCGCAGGTGCAGAACCTGATGCGCATGCGTTCCATCCGTGATCCTGGCCTTTGCCCTGTGGCAGTGCGGAACCTGCAACCTCTCGGACGGCAGAGCGCAGAGCCAGGCCCAGCGCCTCTCCGAAGGTCCCCGGTTCACCATCAGCCAGGGCATCAAGGAAATGTTCGGTTCGGTCAGAAAGACCATCGACGGCCTGCTCGAGGAATTGCAGGCATACGCACAGAGCGGGCTTACCCAGCTGGCGGAGCCCGGGCACAATACCGACGACGGTGGGCAAAAGCCTGCCAAGGGGGAGTAAACGATGAAGAAAAACGGATTCCTGACCTTCTGCTTTGCCTGCATCCCCGGCGCAGGGCAGATGTATTACGGATATATGAAGCGGGGGCTTTCCCTCATCACGCTGTTCTGCATCGGCGTGGGGCTGGGGGCACTCATCGGGCCGCTGGTGGTCATCTGCCCGATCATCTGGATGTACAGCTTCTTCGACACCTATGACCTGATCCGCCGCATGACCGCCGGCGATCCCAAGCCGGACGAACTGCTGCTGTTTGACAATCTGGGTTCCCTGCGCAGCATTTTCCCCTCCGGCAACCGGGTGATCGGCTGGATCCTCATCGGCCTGGGCGTGTGGGCGCTGTACAGCTCCATCATTGAGCCAATCCTCTATAATCTCTTCTCCTGGTACTTTGTCAATATGGTCCCCACCGTTGTGGTGGCGGCATTGCTGATTGCCGGCGGCTTCTGGCTGCTGGGCGGCAAGCGGGGGCACCGGGGTTACCTACCTCCCGACGACATCCCGCCCTACCCCGGCGGCGACTGGGATTCCGGCAATATGCCCTCCGATCAGGACATCCCCGGCTTCTCCGGCATGCCCGATGAGGATCTGGGCTCCGGCAGCGCGCCTCGCTGGCCCAAGGCGGGCATCCGCACCGGAAACCAGCAGTCCGGGGACACGGCGGAAAACCCCGTCTCCGGGGACGATGCCGACAACCACTGAGAGAGGGAGGAACCGATAAAAATGGAACAACAGAACCATCAGGCCGCGCCCCATACGGCGCAGGCCGGGCACGGCGCGCCTCAGACGCCATCCGAAACTCCCCGCCGGGTCCGCCGGGTGGGCACCGTAGCCTTTGCCCTCACCCTCATCGGGGTGGGCGTGCTGCTTCTGGTGCGGGTTTTCGTACCGGGCTTCGACGTACTTTCGGTGCTGAAATTCTCTCCGGCCATTCTTATCATCCTGGGGATTGAGGTGCTGATTTATTCAGCCCGCCCCGATGTGACCCTCCGGTATGACTTTCTCAGCATGTTCGTCTGTTTTCTGCTGCTGGTGGCAGCGGCCGGGTCCAATGTGGTCTGCGCCCTTATTGATGGCTACGGCCCCACCCACGAGTATACCGAGTACCGCCTCAAGACCGAGCTGGAACAAAAGGCCTACGATGCCCTCTCCCCTCTGGGAACAGTGCGGGATCTGAGCGTCAGCGTCACGCTGCACCGCCCCATCTCTGCCGAGGAGGCACAGACCGCCCAGATCTCCTCCACCGACGAGGCCGGTGTCTATGTGACCTTCAGCCATTCCTATGATTCCCAGCTGGCCTTTGCCCAGGATTGCCGCCGGATCATCGACGCGGCGGAGGCTGCAGGGCTGCCCTTTACCGACTATACCTTCGACACCTTCTGGGAGAACGGCAAGATGCCGGATCTGTCCCGCAGTTACTATCTTTCCATCGGCAGCAAGTGGGGGCTGGACCTCACGGCGGAAGAACTGGCCATGGATGTGGATGAGGATGTCTGGTACGCCGGGGACTGCTTTGACGGGGAGGCGGACCTGCAGGAATACCTGGAACAGTCTGGCAAGGAAGTGGGGGATCTCTTCCCCTCCACCGAGGAGAGCGCAGCCGTTGACGGAGCGTCCGCCGGTTCTGAGGAGTCCTCCTTCACCGAGAGCGCCTGACCCTCCGCCTGCCCGGGACATTTCCCAAACCATACGGACATTTTACACAAATTTTGCGGCACATCCCTCTCTTTTTTGGGTGTGCCGCATTGTTTTTGCTGCCGGGGGATGCTACAATATATTTTAGTATCTTACTGTCAGGAGGAAACCGGCATGGGTTTGTTGAAAGGCTATACCAAGCAGGAAGTCAGCTGGATGATGTACGACTGGGCCAACAGTGCGCACTCGGTCATCATTGTCACCATCCTGCCCATCTTTTTTGATTCGGTGGCCGAATGCACCGCAGACAGCGTCTCCAGCATGAGTACCTGGGGCTACGCCACCAGCATCGCCATGGCCATCGTCGCCCTGTCGGCGCCCTTCCTGGGGGTGTTCGGCGACATCCGCGGCATGCGCAAAAAACTGTTCTCCGTCTTCCTGGGCCTGGGCATCCTGGCGGTGGCCGGGCTGGCCTTCACCCCCCTCATGGACTTCACCTCCTCCACCGAGGCGGCGGGCCGGGTGGCCATGTTCATTCTGGTTCTGTACATCCTGAGCACCATCGGCTTTGACGCCTCCTGCATCTATTACGATGCCTTCCTCACCGACGTCACCACCGAGGACCGCATGGACCGGGTCTCCACCCTGGGCTACGGCCTGGGCTACATCGGCGGCTCCACCATCCCCCTGGTCATCTTCCTGCTCATGAACCTGGTGGGCATTGATATGCTCATCTGCCTGGCCTTCATCTTCGGCTTCACCGCCGTGTGGTGGCTGGTGTTCAGCCTGCCCCTGCTCAAAAACTGCCAGCAGAAGGGCGGCAAACCCTACGAGAAGGGGGATGTGGGCCGCAACATCCGGGGTGTTGTCTCCACCATGAAGGAGATCGGCCGCAACAAGCCCATGCTCGTCTACATCATCGCCTACTTCTTCTACATCGACGGCGTCCATACCGTCATCAGCATGTCCACCACCTACGGCACCAACCTGGGCCTGGATTCCACCGGCATGCTGCTGGCTCTGCTGCTGGTGCAGGTGCTGGGCCTGCCCTTCTGCCTGCTGTACATGAAACTCAGCGCAAAATTCGGCGCCCGGTTCATGGTGGGCGTGGGCATCTGCGTCTATATGTTTATCTGCGTCTTCGGCTTCTTCCTGCGCAGACAAGGACCGCAGCGGCGAGTTCTTCGGCTTCTTTGACATCTTCGGCAAGTTCAGCTCCATCATCGGCCCCACCCTGGTGGGCATCGTCAGCGCCACAGTGGCCAACAGCATGCTGACCAGCCAGGGCCTGACCGCCGCCACCGCCACCGCCGAACAGGTGGATGCCATCAACGCCGCGTCCAGCCCCTACGGCATCCTGTCCATCCTGCTCATTGTCGCCCTGGGCGGCGGACTCTACTTCTTCCTGCTGCCCAAGTACCTGAAGCAGAGCGGCAAAAAACTGTGATGCAGGGGCTTTTGTCCGGCGATGATCCGCCGGTTTGCATCTTCGCTCCGTTTCGTGTAAAATAGGAGCGGCACGGCGGAAAAACAATGGTTCAGCCGCGTTCCGGCCTGCCCGGGCGCGGCTGTTTTGTCAGCCATGTTTTTTGCCGCCCCAATGTCTAAGCATAGAAGGATGGGACAACAATGCCCGAAGGATATACCCATGTGCGCACGGCCCACCGCGCAGCCAAGGGGGTACACTACCGGATCCAGTACCCGGCGGCCTTTGCTGCCGGGGCCAACGGACCGGATTCGCTGTTCTGCTTTGAGGTATGGAAATCCGCCTCCAAGCGGCGCTTTGACCTGCCCGGCCTGGGCAACCGCATGCATGAGGAAAACACCGGTGCCTTTCTGCAGAGCCTGATGAAGCACGTCTCCACCCGGCCGCAGGTGGAGTATGCCCTGGGCTTTCTCAGCCATTACGCCACAGACACCGTCATGCACCCTTACGTCTGTGCTCTGTGCCAGCCGGGCATGCCTTACGCCGGACCGGGAGGGCATGGCTATTTTGAGATCGCCCTGGACTCCACCCTCCACGCGGAGGACACCGGCGTCTCCCTCGTTCCCGCCGACGACACCAGCCCCCGCATGAAGGGGGAGGAGCTGGCCGACGTCACCACCCTGCTGTCCCGCTGCCTGGCCGAGGCCTACGGGCTGGACATTCCGGTGGAGTATCTGGCCGATGCCTTTGAGGACATCTACCGCCTGCGCAGCATCTTTCCCTCCCGCACAGGGGTGAAAAAGGTATTTTTCACCCTGGTGGAGCCGCTGTTCGGCGGCAGGGGATTCATCACGGGGCATGTCTCGCCCCGGCGCCTGGTCCCGGAACTGCCCGACCAATGGACCGATCCCTTCACCGGGGAAGCACGCAAGGGCAACGCCTTTGCCCTGCTGCGGGAGGCGGAAAAGCGCAGCGGCATCTTCATGGCCGGGGCGCTGGAATACTGGATGGGCGGCATCTCGGAGGAGCAGTTCTTCGGCCTGCTGGGCAGCATGAGCTATACCGAGGGCCGGGCCACCCCGCTGAGTGACCCCGCCCTGGCGGCATCTCCGGCACAGCCGCAGGAGAACCCGGCCCAACCGGTTTCCCGGCCGGAATCCGCTCCTGCTGGAGAGGAGGAACCTTCCGCCCCGTCCTCCATCCAGGAGAAAACCGAAACCTCCGCCGGGGAGACCGCCGACTGGACGGCCCGGCCGGAACCCCAATAACCCGAACCCCTCGCCCGGCGCACCCCGCCGGACGTGCAGGATAAACACAAGGTATCACAGAAAAGGAGAACACCTATGGTACGCATCACCATGCAGAACGGCAAGACCATCGACCTGGAGCTGGATGCCCAGGCCGCGCCCATCACCTGCGAGAACTTCCTCAAGCTGGTCAACCAGAAATTCTATGACGGCCTGACTTTCCATCGCATTATCCCCGGATTCATGATCCAGGGCGGCTGCCCGCTGGGCAACGGCACCGGCGGTCCGGGCTGGCACATCAAGGGCGAGTTCGCCCACAACGGCGTCAACAACCCCATCAAGCACACCCGCGGCGTCATCAGCATGGCCCGCGCCATGGACCCCAACTCGGCAGGCAGCCAGTTCTTCATCATGCATGAGGATGCCCCGCACCTGGATGGGGAATATGCCGCATTCGGCCACGTGGTTTCCGGCATGGATGTGGTGGATGAGATCGCCAATACCCCCACCGACTGGAACGACAAGCCCCTCAAGCCGGTGGTCATGGAGAGCGTCCGCGTTGTGGAGGACTGAGCTCTGAAAAGGGAAAAATGAAACGCCGCCGCAGGTTTTGTGGAAAAGCCTGCGGCGGCGTTTTTGTATGCAGTTTGTCAGGCGGCCAGTTCGGGGGCGTAGGTCATCAGGTCGGCGGCCAGGTTGCCGATCTCGGTGATCTGACTGGTACCAGGCTCGGGAAAATCGGTCTCGGCGTCCCCCCAGTCGCTCAGTACCGCGATGCAGTAGGGCTCGTCGGCGTAGACGATGGCAATGTCGTGCAGGGCATACTCCCAGCTGCCGTACTTTTTGGCCATGTCGTACTCGCTTTCCAGCATGGGATGGTCGGCGTCCAGAAAGGCCTGTTCCAGCATCTCCGCGTTGGGGGCATCGCTGCCGAAGTAATTCCACAGCGCCACCAGGATCTTCACCGCGTCATGGGAGCTGAAGATGCCCTGGATGTTGGTCTCGTCACTCAGGGCATTGTAGGGGCGGTCCACGCCCAGATCCAGCAGAAAGGCGGAGAAATCGCTCTCGGTGTAGGCGGGCCAGACCCGGTAGAGCTGGGTGGCGGCATCGTTGTCGCTCAGGGAGATCATACTGTATATGGCGTCGTAGGCTGTCTGGGCGGGGGCGGTGTCCAGGCGGGGCAGCTGGGTGGAGAGGTCGATCTCCCCGGCGTCGGCCCGCTCGGCCAGCCAGAGGGCGTAGGGCGCTTTGAGCAGGCTGGCGGTGTAGTATTCACAGTCGGCGTTGTAATCGTAAGTGTAGCCGTCGGTCAGGCGGACGCAGCTCACCGAAACGGTGCCGTCCAGGCTTTCCAGATAGCTGTTCAGCGCGGTGAGGGCTTCCTCCTCGGTCATGAGGGGTTCCGGCGTGGGGGTGGGCTCTGGTGTGGGCGTGGGGGTGGCCACTGCCTGGGAGGTGGCACCGCTCTCCTCGTCGGTCTCCTCAGACTCGGAGGCCGTGGTGCTCACCGCATCCATCAGGGCGGCAGCCTCCTCGGAGGGTTCGGCGTAACAGCCCGCCAGCAGCGACAGGGCGCACAGGGCGGACGCAAGGGGCAGTTTTGACATATGCTGTTTCCAGCCTTTCTTTCGCAGGCTGGGGCCGGTGTGCGGGGAGCGGTCTGTCCAACAGGGAAGGGAGACAGACCGCCGCCCGGCAATGGGCACCCGGGCTGTGAGTGATACATATCGAAAAGCGCTCTACCGCCGGTCAGGAAGCCGACGGCCGGGTATCGCGCATTTCAAACCAGAAGGTGGCGCCTTGGCCGGGGGTGCTGCGCACGCCGAAGGCGAAGCCGTGCTGCTGCAGAATGGCCTTGGTGATGGAAAGCCCCAGCCCCGAACCCGCCTTGCCCTGGTCCTTGCGGGACCGGTAGTAGCGGTCAAACACGTGGGGCAGATCCTCCGGCAGGATGCCGGGGCCGTGATCCTGGACCTCCACCCGGCAGGTGCCGTCGTCGGTGGGAATGCAGCGCAGGACAAAGACTCCGTCGGGACCCATGTGATGGGTGGCGTTGCCCAGAAGATTGTGCAGTACCCGCTCCATCATGCCGGGGTCAGCCTGGACGATGCACTCGTGGTCGGCTTCCAGCTGGAGGGTCCAGCCGTTCTGGTCGCAGACGGCATCGTAGCGGCCGGCCACCTCAAAGCAGAGCTGGCTCATATCGAAGGTGACGAGATTGGGCTTTTCGGCGCCGCTGGATACCTTGCTCAGCTCCATGACGCTGTTGACCAGCCCCGACAGACGGTCGGTCTCGTCCACGATGATGTTGCACTGTTCGGTGCGCTGCTCGGCGTTGTCGCCGGTGATGTCCCGCACCGTCTCGGCATAGCCCTTGATGAGGGTGAGAGGGGTGCGCAGATCATGGCTGACGTTGGCCAGGAGATCCCGCTCCAGCTGGGCCGAGCGCTTGACCTCCGAGGCCATGCGGTTGAATTCCACCGCCAGCAGGCCCAGCTCATCCTTGCGGCGGACGTTGACCTGAATGTCATAGTTGCCGTCGGCCATCTCCCGGGCGCCCGCGGACAGCTTGCGTACCGGGGCGGTGAACCAGCGGCTGAAAAAGACGGCGAACAGGATGTCCAGCAGCAGGATGGCCAGGCCGATGGGGGGCAGCATTTTGCCCAGCACCCCGGCGGCGGTCTCGATCTGGGCGACGCTGGCCGATACGATGATGGCATACTTGCCGTCGGAGGACAGGCCGCCCACCACCATCTGGCGGTTGCTGCCCGACTCGACAATCTGGTAGAGAGACCCCTTGCTGAAAATCTCCTTGCGCAGCTGGATGGCCAGGGGCGTGTCGCTGGTAGTATCCACCGACCCGCTCAGACTGCCCATGCTCTCGTGGAGGACACAGGGGTAGAGGTTTTCGATGTAGACGATGTTGCGGTAGGTATGGTCGCTGATGTCGATGCAGCAGTTGTCGATGTTGAGCTCACCGTTTGCAATGGCATCGGTCAGGTCCTGGAAAAAGTCTGCGTTGGGAATGACGTGCCACAGATCCCGGGAGATGATGGGGGCGTCGGCTGCGTCGATGCGGGCGGTGATGCTCTGCAGCCGGGTCTCCAGACTGGTGCGGATGGTGCGGTTGTACTGGGGCTGCAGAAAATAGGTGATGAGCACCCACACCAGCAGCAGGGTCACCAGGGTGATGATGCCCAGAAATGTGATCAGCTGCCCCTGTACGCCCAGCAGAATGGTGCCGCCCTTGCGGGGCGGCGGGGACTGCCTGGGTTTGCGGGGGTTCCAATGCGGCAGAGTCAAAGAAAATACGCCTCCCGGCCGTTACAGGGTATCGGGATCAAATTTGTACCCGATGCCCCACACGGTCACAATGTAGCTGCGGCACTTGCCCAGATGGCTGCGCAGCATTTTGATGTGGGTATCCACAGTGCGGTCCTCGCCGTAATAGTCATAGTTCCAGACCTTCTGCAGGATCTTCTCCCGGGAGAGGGCAATGCCCTTGTTGCTGACGAGAAAGACCAGCAGATCGAATTCCTTGGGCGTCAGCGAGGCTTCCTGCCCCTCCACCCGGACGGTGTGGCTGGCGGTGTCGATGTAAAGATCCCCGAAGCTGTATACCGACCCGGTATCCTCCGCTTTGGGCATGGTGCGGGACAGGACTGCCTTGACCCTGGCCACCAGCTCCCGGGGGGAGAAGGGCTTGACCACATAGTCGTCGGCGCCGCTTTCCAGCCCGGCCAGCTTGTCGTACTCCTCGCTGCGGGCGGTGAGCATGATGACGGGGGTCATGATCTTGCGGGTGCGCATCTCCCGCAGGCAGGTCATGCCGTCCATGAAGGGCATCATGATGTCCAGAATCACCAGATCCACACTCTCCCCCGCAAGGGTGGAAAGCGCGGCGGTGCCGTCGCCCGCCTCCAGACAGGTGAATCCGGCGTGCTCCAGATGCTCGCGGATGAGATCGCGGATCCGCGGTTCGTCGTCAACAATCAGTATCTTTGCCATAAAAACCCCTCCTTACGGGAACAAGAACGCACAAAAGGCGGGAGCAGACATTCTCTCCCCAGTGTTTCTGATACTATATTAGTCATCAGGTATGGCTGTTTTGTGAAATGTTTCTGAAAACTTTTCACAATTTTCACGGGGGAAACGCCCCGGCGGCGCGGTTGCCAGCGGCGGGGCTTTGCGCTACAATAGGAGGCAGTCCGGCAGGGGACCAGACACCCCCCGTTTTGCCCGGACGGATGTGACAGGAAAGGCAGGATTTGCCATGTGGATTGTATGGATGTTGGTGGCCGTGCTGATTACGGCGGCCATGCTCTTTTTGCTGACGCTGTTTCTCATCAGCCCGTCCTTCGGGCGCAAGGCGCTGCGCGCACCTTTTGCGGGGCGCAACTACGCTCACCGCGGACTGTTTGCCAAGGATCAGTCGGTGCCGGAAAACAGCCTCCCCGCCTTTGAGGCGGCAGCCGCGGCAGGATATGGCATCGAGCTGGATGTCCAGTTCACCAGCGACCGCAAGCTGATCGTCTTTCACGACGATACCCTGGACCGGATGACAGGCATTCACGGCTGGGTGCATGACCATCCCTGGGAGGAGGTCTCTGGCCTCTCCCTGGCGGGGACGGCGTATCATCCGCCGCTGTTTTCGGAGGTACTGCGCACGGTGGGCGGCCGGGTGCCGCTGATCGTGGAGATCAAGAGCCGCCAGGAATACACCGGCGACTATCTGGATGCCCTCTGCCGCGCTACGCTGGACGCCCTCAAAGGCTACGGCGGCGCCTGGTGCATCGAGAGCTTTGACCCCCGTGTGGTGGGGCGCATCCGCAAGCTGGCTCCCGGCGTGCTGCGGGGCCAGCTGGCCGACTGCACCAAGGGATACCGGCAGGACGGCGCCAAGGCGCACCATGCCTTTGCCATGTCCCACTGTCTGGGGAACTTCCTGGGGCGGCCGGACTTCATCGCCTGGTGCCCCGAGCCCCGCAACTGGGCGGTGCGGCTCATCGGAGCCATGGGGGCCATGATGGTCAACTGGACCGCCCTGCCCGAACACGACATCAAACAGCTGGAAGCGGAGTATGACGCCGTCATCTTCCAGTGGTACAGCCCCGCACCCCGTTACCGGGACGGAAATTGAACATTCAGGCCCATAACACTCCAAAATAATAGTAAGACGCCCTGACGGTTTGTGTCAAGCGGCGGGGCTGGAAAAACTGCCGGAAAGGAGAATGCCGGTATCAAAACCTATCTTTCAGAGTTCCGCTTTCCCTCCCCCGATGAGGAATGGCAGTTTTTTGCCGGCCAGCGCCGCACCTGCTACGACAGCTATTATCCCTTTCAGGTGCTGTCGCCCCGGGGCGTGGAGCGGCTGGAATTTGAGCCGGTGACCATCCTGTACGGCGGCAACGGCTCGGGCAAGAGCACCGCCCTCAACGTCATGGCGGAAAAGCTGGAGCTGGAACGGGACGCTCCCTTCAACAAAACCGGCTTTTTCCCCGACTACCTGCGCCTGTGCAGCGCCGAGGGGGACCGGCCGCCCAAAGGCAGCCGCATCGTCACCAGCGACGACGTCTTTGCCTGGATGCTGGACCTGCGCAGCCTCAACGACGGCATCGACCGAAAGCGGGAGGACCTGTTCAGCCAGTATCTGGACGCCAAATATGCCGACTTCAGGCTGGAATCCCTGGACGACTACGAGCGGCTCAAAACCGTCAATGCCGCCCGGCGGGACAGTCAGTCCCGCTTTGTGCGGCAGTGGCTCATGGACAATGTGCGCACCCGCTCCAACGGGGAGAGCGCCTTTCTCTACTTCACCCAGCGGATCACCGGCGATGCCCTGTATCTTCTGGACGAGCCGGAGAACAGCCTCTCTCCGGCGCGGCAGCTGGAACTGGCGGACTTTTTGCTGGAATCGGCCCGGTTTTACGGCTGCCAGTTCATCATTGCCACCCACTCGCCCTTTCTTCTGGCCCTGCGGGGGGCCAGGATCTACGACCTGGACGCCGACCCGCCCCGGCCCCGTCCCTGGACCGAGCTGGAAAATGTGCGGGTCTACCAGCGCTTTTTTGCCGACCACGCCGGGGAGTTCTCCGACGGCGAATGACATTTTACAGAACAGGAGGACATCCCGTTGCGTCATCAGAATGAAACCATCACCGGACTCCCCGCGGAGCAGCTTCTCAAAGGGGAGGACTACATCGACTGTACCTTTGAGGGCTGCCGCTGGCAGGGCCTGCGCATCGAGAACTGCAGCTTTGCGGGGTGTACCTTCCGCAAATGTCAGTGGTCGGGAGTGGTGTTCTCCTTCACCAAAATGACCGACGCCCGGTTGGAAAATTGTGCTTTCCGGGGCATTGCCTGGGGCGGACTG
>JAHZHS010000004.1:25084-38290 GCA_019420135.1 Oscillospiraceae bacterium
TAATGATTTTTCGGGCATGTCTCTCATCGGATTCGACTTTTCGGGCAGTGAGTTCCGGGACTGCCGGTTTGACAACTGCAAGCTGTCGGGGGCCTGCTTCCAGGGTGTCCGCCTGGGGGAGAGCCAGTTCACCCGCTGCACTCTGGAAAAGGCCGACTTCCGGGACGCCGAGGGCTATGCCATCGACCCGGCGGTCAACACCCTCAAGGGGGCGCGGTTTTCCTTCCTCGACGTGGTCCGACTTTTGGACGCCACCGCCACCCGCTCCGAGTGACCCGGATACCCACCCACATACACAAACCCCGCCCCGGCGGGAGAAGCTTCTCCCGAGCCGGGGCGGCCCTTTGTCTTGTCAGCTCATGCCTTGTGGCTGTAATCCCGGGCGCCGTAGATGGCGGTGCCGATGCGCACGATGGTGGCGCCCTCCCGGATGGCGGCCTCATAGTCGCCGCTCATGCCCATGGACAGGGTGTCCAGCCGGGCGCGGGCGTAACCGCGGGTGCGGGCCTCTTCCAGAAGCTGGCGCATCCGGGCAAAGAAGGCCCGGGTCTCGTCCTCGGTGGCGTCGGCGGGCGGGATGGCCATGAGCCCCCGCAACCGCAGGTGCTCACGGGCCTCGGCAGCGTCGGTGAGCTCCCACAATGCCTCGGGGGAGACGCCGCTCTTGCTGGCCTCGGCACCGATGTTGATCTCGATGAGAATGTCCTGCACCAGGTCCAGGCGCTGGGCGGCGGCCTCGATCTTGTCCATCAGGCGCAGGCTGTCCACGCTCTCGATCATGGCGGCCCGGCCCACCACCTTGTTGACCTTGTTGGTCTGCAGGTGACCGATGAAATGCCCCGGCTTGCCCAGGTAAGCCCTGGCGTCGGTCTTTTCCACCAGCTCCTGGACGTGGTTCTCCCCAAAGAGGTCAATGTCCAGCGTGGCGCTGTCCTTCACTTCCTCCACGGTGCGGGTCTTGCAGGCGGCGCACAGCAATACGTCCTCGGGGCGGCGTCCGGCGGCGCGGGCGGCGTCGGCCATGCGAGCGCGGATCTGGGCCACTGCGGCGGCCATCTGTTCCTTGGTAGTCATTGGCATTACATCTCCTGATAGACGGCACGGGAACCGCCGATATACTTGGGACGGCAGCGGGCGCACAGAATGTGTGCCTGGCCGATGTGGTCGAAACTGAGACGGACAGGCACGGCAACCCGGCGCAGATGCATGCCGATCAGCGTGCCGCCGATGTCGATGCCTGCCCCGGCGCGGACTTCCTCCACCAGCACCGGCTCCCGGAAAGCCTGCCAGCAGTTGGTGGCCCAGCTGCCCCCCGCATGGGGCTGGGGCACGGCGTTGACTTCCTCGTAGCCGTAGCGGTCGGCGGCCTCCCGCTCAATGACGATGGCACGGTTGAGGTGCTCGCAGCACTGGGCGGCCAGATAGATCCCCCGGGAGCGCAGGGTGGGCAGCACCCCGTCCAGCACAGCCTTGGCGGCCTCCATGCTGCTGTCCTTGCCGATGTGCCCGCCCACGATCTCGCTGCTGGAACAGCCGATGACGAAGATGTCGCCGGGCTTGAGGCGGGCGACGTTGAGCAGTTCCTCCACGGCCTGCCGGGATTGACGTGTGATATTCAGCAATGCTTCATTGTCCATGCGGTACCGCTTCCTTTCCTGCAAAAACTATCAGATCAGATACATTCCTGCCAGCCCGACCAGCCCGCCGAAGGCCAGCCCGGCCAGCACATCGCTGGGATAATGGACGCCGGACAACACCCGGGTCAGGGCGATGAGCAGGGCAAACACCGCCCCCACTATGCCCAAGGACGGCCAGACGGCCCACGCCGCCGCCGCAATGACCGCCGCGCTGAAGGAGTGGCGACTGGGCATGCTTTTACCGACGGTATCCTTGGGAAACAGGGGGGCGAATCCCAGGGCCTCATAGGGCCGGGGACGGTTGATGACCGCCCGCAGCCCTGTGCCGGAGACAAACACCGCGCAGGTCACAAAGAGCACCCGCCAGAAGCGGATGTCCCGGTTCCAGGCCAGCCAGCCCAGCAGCCCGGCATAGAGCAGATAGATGCACACCACCGACCCCAAGGCCAGAAAATGAATCAGACGGCAGAGGGCGGGGCGGGCCCGGAGCCAGTCCAGCATGGCCCGGTAACGCGCAGCAGTCAAGGCGATATCCTCCCGAGTGTTGATGAGGCGGGGTGATTTCCGCCCCGCCCGTTCTACCTGTAAGGATAACACCGGCAGGCCCCCTTGTCAAACCGGGGCGGCTTGCGCCCAAAGCCCCCTTTGCTTATAATAGAGGTGCGCAGGGAAACCGCCCTGTGCCGTGATTCCCCGACAAAAAGGGAGGAATGTCAGACCTTGTTTGAATTTGCCAACGCATTGCTGGCGGCGCTGCTTCTGGCCGCCGTTTTTGATATGATCGCTGCCCTGAAACGTGCCCCCGGCCGGGGACTTGCCCGGGCCAAGACCGCCCTGTCCGGCCTGTGGAGGGAGGAGCACTTTCTTTTCGGCAGCTGGGGCGCTGCATGGCGTCAGAGGGCGGGGGAGTGGCTCTTTGCCATTGGTCTTGCCGCCTATGAGGTCAGCGTCTGCTTCTGCAACAGCATGGCGCGGGAAAACTGGGCCTGGGTGCAGGGCACGCTGGCACCCATCCTGGACTGGACGGCCTTTCTCTGCTTCGGCGTCAAGATCCTGTTCGGCACCCGGTACACCTGGCGGTCGCTGGGGGTGGCGGGATGCCTCTACTTCATCGCCCGGTGGGTCTACTTCAACTGCCATAACATCTGGTGGATCGGCCTGGTGGTGGCGGTGCTGGCCGCCAAGGGTGTGGCCCTGAAAAAGCCGCTGCGGGCCTACCTCATCGCAGGCACGGTGGCAGTGGGCCTGGTGGTGGCGCTGCACTATGCGGGCATTGTCGCCCCCGACCTGGTCAGCGAGCGGGTGGGAGAGTACCGGAACACCTTCGGCTACGGCCACCCCAACACCTTCGGCGGGCTGGTTTTCGGCCTGACTTTGGCCTACGCCATGCTGCGGGCCAGAAAGCTCCGCTGGCTGGATGTGGCCGTGGTGGGAGCACTGGGCGTCTTTCTGTGGGTTGGACCCGCCTCCCGCAGCGCGGCCCTGTCCACCTTTCTGCTGACGGTGCTGCTGGCCGGGTACAAGGTGTTCCCCCGCCTGTTTACAGGGCACCACCGGGCAAAGGCGGCGGCGGCTCTGGTGCCGCTGGTGGCGGCGGTCAGCTATCTGTTGCCCCTGCCCCTTGTGAAGATCGGCCCCTGGAACAGCGACTTCGGCCCGGCCTGGCTGGCAAAGATCGACGGCCTGCTGACCAACCGCCTCTCGCTGAGCTGGATCGCCTATCAGGTGTACGAGGTAAAGATCGCGGGCCAGGTGCTTTTGGACTGGCCGCCCCTGGACAACTCCTTTGTCTTTTCCCTCTACCAGTTCGGCCCGGTCATGGCGGCGATCCTGGCGGTTCTGTTTGCCGTTGCTCTGTGGGGGCTGGCCCGCACCCGACGCATTCCCGAACTCCTCTGCCTGGCGGTCATGCTGGTCTACGCCTTCATGGAATGCCAGAGTTTCCACCTCACCACCAACCCCACGGCGCTGCTTTTCTGCGGTGCGGTGTTCGCCCTGCCGCCCTCCCGCTGGCCGGGCCTGGAAAACGCCCCGGCCGAACGGGCCTGACCCCTCAGACAGCAAAAATATCCCCGCGCCCTCCCACTTGGGAAGGAGAGCGCGGGGCTTTTTCATGCGGCGGCGCCGGATGGCCGAATGTGAGGAAAACCGGTCCGCCGCGGAGAAAGCAGGCAGGACATACCGTGACAACGTCCCCGCCCGCCCGGACGGCGATTTACTCGGTGGGCCAGATGCCTGCGTCGGCGGCATCGGCGCTGACCTCGGTGTCGGCCTCGGCGGGAGGCGTGTCGGCGGAGGCTTGCTGGGCGTCATCGGAGGCGTCGGCACTGACCTCGGTGCTCTCCTCCCCGGTGACGGCGGCCACCTCGGTGTCGGAGGCTGCCGTATCCTCCGCCATGGTCTGGGCGGCGGAGATCAGCCCGCTCACCTCACCGGAGGGCTTCTCCAGCAGATACGCCCCGATGGCCTGGGCCTTGTAGACCAGAAGCACACAGTAACAGTCGGTCTCCCCGTCGGACAGGGCGGGACAGAGCACCGTCCACTTTTCCACCGTCTTGCCCTTGTAGTCGGCCAGGCTCATGCCGCTCTCGCCCACCACCTGGTCAAAGGCGGTGAAACTGTCGTCCCAGTTTTTCGGGATCTTGACCTTGTCGACCGCGGCGCTGGCCAGATCGACCTCAAACCCGTGGCCGGTGAAAAACTCGGCAATGTCCTGCGTCGTCTCGATGCCGGACTCGGCTGCCGCCCCTGCCGGTACCGTCTCGCCTGAAAAATGTACCGCCGCCGCAATGGCGCCGGTCAGGCAGACGGCGCACAGCGCCAGCGCCCCGGCCTGCCGCAGACCGGGCTTTGTCATGGTAAACAGAAACATAGGTGCCGCCCCCTTGGTGATACGGCGGCGCGATGCCCCCTGCCGGATGCACCGGGGCCTGCCGCCGCTCTTGTCACCCTATCTGTATGCCGGGGACGGGGCCGGTATGCGGAAAACTTCAGGCGGGGCGTTTACCCTGGGTGCGGTAGAGGTCGCACAGCCGCTGTCCCAGGGCCTTCATGTTGCGGGCACAGGCGGCGGCCCGCCCGTTTTTAGCAAGGTCGGGCCATGCCCCGCCCAGAATGTCCCCGATGGCAGACCGGAACCCGGCCACATCGTGGCGCTTGAGGACCTCCCGGCCGTCGGACAGCCAGCCCTCGTAGACGGGAATGTCCCGCACCACCACCGGCACGCCGCAGGCCAGGGCTTCCAGCACCACAATGCCCTCGGTCTCCTCATGGCTGCAAAAGACGAAGGCGTCGGGGCCGCAGTAGGCCTCCCGCAGGGCGGCCTGATCCACGTACCCCGCAAAGTGCAGGTTGCCCGGGGCGGCGGCCATAGCCTCCCGGACGCGGGCAGGGGTCAGGGCGGGCTCGGTGTAGCCGAACCAGAAAAAGCAGACCTCCGGCATGGCCCGGGCCAGTTCGATGTAGTCGAGAATGCCCTTGCGCTCAAAGTAATGCCCCACGCTCACCACCACCGGCTGGTCGTCGGCCAGCTGGTGTTCCCGGCGAAAGTGCTCCCGCCGGGCCGGATCGGGGGCGAAGAAATCGGTGTCCACCCCGTTGGAGAGGACGCACACTGGTTTTTTCAGGTGGTAGCTCTCCAGGATCTGCTGAGAGTAGGGGGTGGGGGTGATGATGAAGTCCCCCAGGTCGTAGCAGAAGCGGATCCACCGCCCGAACAGCGGTGCCAGCAGATTGGACCCCACAAAGGAATCCCGGAAATCCTGCATGGTGGAGTGGCCGTAGTAGACGACAGTCTCTCCCCGCATCCGGGCGCGCAGGGCGGCAAACACCGCGTCGGGCAGCACCGTGTTGATGTGCACGGCGTCGGCGTGGGAATCCCAGGATTCGGTCACGGCCACGCCCGCCTGTTCCAGCATGGCTTTCTGGTGATAAAAGGCCTGCCCCACGCCGCTGCGGCGCACCAGGCCGAGAGAACCGTTATACAGATGTACCCGCATGGATAAACCCCTCCCATCCGGTCAAGACAAGTTGAGATGCTTCAGCGCCAGAGGCCCAGCACCTGCTGGAACAGCACGGTGAGGCCCAGGCTGTACATGGCAATAGCGAACGGCTTGCACAGCAGAATGATGGCGGTGTACAGCCGCCAGGAAATCTCGGTGGTGCCGGCCAGGAAACAGAGGTAGTCGTCCGGCGCCACCGGGATGAAGATCAGAAAAGCAAACCACCGGGCAAAGCGGCCCCGCTCGTTGGTCCAGCGGTCGTAGCGGTCAATGAGAGAGCGGGGGAACATCTGGTAGAGCAGCGGCCGCCCGCAGTTGCGGGCGATGGCAAAGGCCGCCAGACTGCCCGCACAGATGCCGATGTAGTTGTAGAGAAAGCCGTACCAGGGCCCGAACAAAATGACCCCGGCCAGGCATCCCAGCCCGCCCGGCAGGATGGGCACCACCACCTGTACCGCCTGGAACAGAATGAACACGGCGGCCCCGGCGGCCCCGAAGCCGTCCACAAAGCTGCGCAGCCGTTCCTGGGAGCTCAAAAGCCCCTGCTGCCAGAACCAGATGCTCAGCACCACGCAGGCGATCAGCCCGGCGATCGAGAGAAGCTGCATCCATTTTGCCGACATACTTTTTGCCATCCCCATCTTCCTTTCCTTGGCGTCAGCGGCGCGGCAGCCCGGCGGGCAGCGGCACCGGCAGGGCCGGGAAGGCCCGGACCTGCGTGTCGTGAGCGAGGCAGACCTCCCGGTAGAGGGCCTCCACATTTTTTGCAAACTGCTGGGCGGTGAACTGCCGGGACCGCTGCGCCGAGGCCGCGCCCATGGCAGTCCGGCGGGCGGGGTCGGAAGCCAGCGCACTCAGAGCGGCGGCCAGCTCCTCCCCGGTGCGGTAGAGGATGCCGTTTGTCCCGTTTTCTACCACCCCTTCCAGGCAGGGGTCTTCCCGGCAAACCAGAGGCAGACCGCAGGTCATGGCCTCAAAGTAGGTCAGCCCCTGGGTCTCGCTGGAGGAGGCGCTGACAAAGACGTCGCCCAGCTGGTAATATTCGGCCACCCGGTCGGGAGATACCATGCCGGTAAAGACCACCTGCCCGGCGGTCAGGCCCAGAGTGCGGGCCAGGTGCTCCAGCCGGGGCTGGTCGGGACCGCCGCCCACCAGCAGCAGGGTGACGGGGGCGTCCCCCATGGCGGCCCGGCAGCGCAGCAGCTCGTCGATGTTTTTCTCCCGGGCCATACGGCCCAGGGAGAGGGCCACGCAGCTGCCTTCGGGAATGCCCAGCGCCCGGCGGCGGGCGGAGATCTCCTCCCCGGACAGGCGGTGGGCAAAGCGCTGGGTGTCGATGCCGGTGGGAATGACCCGCACCGGAGTGCGGACGCCGTAGCCTTCCAGCAGACGGCTGACCTTGACGCTGGGGGCGATGACTGCATCGGTGCGGGCCAGAACCGCCCGGGTAAAGCCCTTGACCAGCATCCGGCCCCAGCGGCGGCTGGGGGAGAAGTAGTGGGTATAGTCTTCGTAGACGGTGTGGTAGGTATGCACCAGCGGCGCGCCGCAGGCCCGGGCAATGCGCCGGGCGGGGGCAAAGGTGCTGAACTCGCACTGGCTGTGGACCACATCGGGGCACCAGTCGATGAGCTGCTGGAGAATACCTCCCAGGGAGGGAGCCAGCAGCCGGGCACCGGGGTAGATGCGTCCCGCGTCCACCGAGCCCAGGGCGTAGACGCAGCCGGAACGATGGTCGCGCCCATCCCCCGAGAGGGTCAGGATGCGCACATCGTGGCCGCGGCGGGTCAGTTCTTTCTGCAAGGTCAAAACCGAGGTGACCACGCCGTTGACGGCGGGAATGTACCAGTCGGATGTAATCAGAATCTTCATTGTAAAATCCTCACATGGGGTCCGGCGGGCAGGGTCCGCGGCGCCGTCCGGATCCGGTTTACGTTCCTTGTCCATGGAAACGAGCCAGCCCGGACAGATTGAGCAGCCCCGGAAGAATTTTACAAATTTTTTATATTTTGGGGTGCACAGCAAAAGAAAACCATGAAAAAACGACAAAAAAGGACGGCACCGTGCCGGGTGAGGAAAACCCGTGCACGGCGCCGTCCGGCGCGAGGGGAGAGAGAAAGGAAGAAAATGAGCAAAAGGATGTGTGCCCGCTCCGGGCAAAGGAAACGTGGACTCAGCTCTGGGCGGGCATCTGCCAGCCGTTGTGGTCGGTGTGGAGCAGGGCCTCGGCCTGCTCGCTGCCCGGTTGGCCCAGATCGTCCCGGTAGAGGGCGTTGACCTCGGGGTTCTCGTGGCTGAACCGCACCGTCTGGATGCGGTCGATGTTGTACAGCACCTTGCCCCGCTGAGCCGCCCGCTCCACGTCGTCGGTGTGGATGGGCTGTCCGCCGCCGCCCGCGCAGCCGCCCGGGCAGGCCATGACCTCCACAAAGTCGTAATGCACCCGCCCGGCGGCCAGTTCGGCCAGCAGACGGCCGGTGTTGGCCAGACCGCTCACCACGGCGGTACGCACCACGGCGCCGCCGCCCAGATTAAATTCGGCCTCGGTCCAGCCGGCAGCGCCTGTGGCATCCCCGCGGACCGCCCGGAAATCCTCCGGTTTGGGGTTGCGGCCATTGTGCAGGTAGTAGGCGGAGCGCAGGGCAGCCTCCATGACGCCGCCCGTGGCGCCGAAGATGACGCCCGCGCCGCTGTATACCCCCATGGGGGAGTCGAAACCTTCCTCGGGGATGTCCTCTGGATTGAGCTTTTCCGCCCGGATCAGGCGGACAAACTCCCGGGTGGTGAGCACCAGGTCCACGTCGGGCCCGGCGTCGGTGCGCATGGTGGGCAGGTCGCACTCGGCCTTTTTTGCCACACAGGGCATGATGGACACGCTGAAAATGTTGGCCGGGTCCACCCCGATCCGCTTGGCAAAGCTGCTCTTTGCCACCGCGCCGAACATTTGCTGGGGGCTCTTGGCGGTGGATAGGCGGTCGGTCCACTCGGGGTAGTGGCTCTTGAGATAGCGCACCCAGCCGGGGCAGCAGCTGGTGAACATGGGCAGCTCCCGCGTCTCCCCGGCAGCATACCGGCGGAGGAACTCGGTACCCTCCTCCATGATGGTGAGGTCGGCGGAGAAGGAGGTGTCGAACACATAGTCGAAGCCCAGCCGCCGCAGCACCGCCGCCATGCGGTTGACGGTGGCTTTCTCCGGCGGCAGGCCCAGGGACTCCCCCCAGGCGGTGCGCACGGCGGGGGCAATCTGCACCACCGTGACCTTGTGGGGGTCGGCCATGGCCTGGAACAGCCGCCCGGTGTCGTCCCGCTCCCGCAGGGCGCCCACCGGACAGTGGGTGATGCACTGCCCGCAGAGCACGCAGTCGGATTCCTTGATGCGGCGGTTGTGGCTCACATCCACCCGGGTTCGGCTGCCGGTGCCGGACAGGTCCCAGACGTTGACGCCCTGGACCTTGTCGCACACCTGGATGCAGCGCATGCACTTGATGCACTTGTTGGTGTCCCGGTAGAGGGGAAAATCTTTGGGCCACAGGGCGCGGATGCCGGTGACCAGATCCTGGGGATAGGTGTTGTCCAGGATGCCCAGGTCGTTGGCGATGGTCTGCAGCTGGCAGTTGCCGCTGCGCACACAGGTGGCGCACTTGCAGTCGTGCTGGGAGAGAATCAGCTCCACGTTGATGCGCCGGGTGCGGCGGACCCGCTCGGTGTTGGTGCGGATGACCATGCCCTCAAAGACGGGGTTGTTGCAGCTGGGGACCAGGTTGCGCTCCCCCTCGATCTCGACACAGCAGATGCGGCAGGCGCCGATCTCGTTTAGGCCTTTCAGATAGCACAGATGGGGGATCTCCACCCCGGCGGCCCTGGCGGCGTTGAGGATGGTGGTGCCCTCCGGCACGGCGATGGGGCTGCCGTTGACTGTCACGTTTACCATTGGGTCGTCCTCCCTCCCTTGAAGATGCCGTAGCCGAAGTGGTCACACCGCAGGCAGCGCCCGGCCTCCTGCATGGCTTCCTCCTCGGTCATGCCGCAGGTGGCAAGTTTGAAGTCGGTGCGGGCTTCCATGGGATTGCGGCTCTTGAGCTGGATGCGCCCGCAGGGCGGGGTGTTGGACAGCTTGGCAGGCGGGATTCGCACGTCGGAGCCGATGACATGGTGGAAGCCCAGGAAGGCGTCGATGTTGGCGGCGCCCACCTTGCCCGCTGCCACGGCACGGATGACGGTGGCGGGGCCGGTGACGGCATCGCCCCCAGCAAAGACGTTGGGGGTGCCGGGCACATAGCCGGACAGGTCGGCCTGGAGGGCGCCGTGACTGGTGACGATGCCGCCCTTCTCGAACTCATCGGACTCGATGCGCTGGCCGATGGCAATGATGATGTAGTCGCAGGGAATGCGGAATTCCTTCTCGGCCGCATTGCGGGGGCCGGGGCGGCCGTCCCGGCCGTAGCCGCCGATGATCTGGGGTTTGGTCCACAGGGCGGCCACCTTGCCCTCCTCGTCGGCCTCGATGCGGTAGGGCGCCTGGAGGGGCAGGATCTGGCAGCCCTCGGCCAGGGCGTCCTCGATCTCCTCGGGCAGGGCGGTCATGTCGTCCACCCGGCGGCGGTAGACACAGGTCACGCTGGCGGCGCCCAGACGGATGGAAGTCCGGGTGGCGTCCATGCTCACGTTGCCGCCGCCGATGACCACCACCCGCTTGCCGGTGAAGTCAGGGGCATGGCCCTCACCGCAGTTGCGCAGGAATTCCACCGCCGAGAGGATGTTTTTGCTGTCCTCCCCGGGCAGGCCCAGCTTTTTGTCGGCATGGGCGCCGATGGCAACATACAGGGCGTCGTAGTCCTTCTGCAGGTCGGCCACCTGTACGTCCTTGCCGATGCACACGCCGGTGCGGACCTCGGCGCCGCAGGCCAGAATGTAGTCGATGTCCCGGTCCAGCACCTCGGGGGGCAGACGGTAGTCGGGAATGCCATATCGCAGCATGCCGCCCAGCTTTTCCCGCTGCTCGAACACGGTGACGCTGTGGCCCATCTGGCAGAGATAGTAGGCTGCCGTCAGGCCGCTGGGACCGCCGCCCACCACAGCCACCCGCTTGCCGGTGGCAGGGGCGGAGGGCGGGGGCGCGGTGCGGCTGCAATGGTCCACCGCAAACCGCTTGAGGCCGCAGATGTTCACCGCGTCATCCACCAGACGGCGGCGGCACTGGCGCTCGCAGGGATGTTCGCAGACGTAGGCGCAGGAGAAGGGGAAGGGATTGTCCTTGCGGATGAGGTCGACGGCGTCGTCAAAACGGCCCTCCCGCACCAGGGCAACATAGCCGGGAATGTCCACATGGGCGGGGCAGGTAGTGACGCAGGGCACCGGCTGCTTGAGGCTGCAGATGCAGCGGCCGTAGTGGGCGTGCTCCTCGTAGTCCTCCCGGAAGCCCCGGACTCCCTGCAGGACCATGGCGGCCGCCTCGTAGCCGATGGCGCAGTCGGCGGAATCGGCAATGGCGGCGGCGGTGGACTCGATGAGATCAATGGTGCCGTCGGGGGCGGTCTGGTCGAGGACGCTCTCGATCAGCGTTTCCAGCTGGGACAGGCCGATGCGGCAGGGCACACACTTGCCGCAGGTCTGGGCGTGGCAGAGGCGCAGAAAATTCAGCGCCATATCCACCGGGCAGAGCCCCGGCGGGTTGGCGGCAATGCGGTGCCCCATGTCCCGGCAGAGGTCATCGACCACCTGCTGGGCGCGGTCCGGGGTCTCGATGGAAAGTCTGGACATCAATACCTCCTGAATCCTGTTCGGCGTCCGCCCGGCAGCAGGGCCGGGGACGCGGTGAGGCGGGCAGCAACCCCGCCGAAATTCTTACACCAGAGAACTTACAGCAAAGTTCGTTGTGTTAATTGTACATGATGATTGATAAATTTTCAACAAAATACTGTATCGAATCACAAAAGTTCAGATTTCGTTCACCAATTCCCAGACACAGTCCCGCACACTTGCACGCATCTCGCCGACACGCTACAATGCAGACAGAACCATTTTATCCAGAACGGATCAGAGGAGGCGGCAGCATGGCAATCACCATTCATCTTTATTATACCGGCAGCGGGGGCAGTGCCCAGGCATTTGCCCGAGAGATGACCCGGACCGGGGTAGTGGAGCGCATCCGGAAGGAGGCGGGCAATCTGCAGTACGAGTACTTTTTGCCCATAGACGACCCCGAGACGGTGCTGCTCATCGACAGCTGGACCGGGCAGGACGCCATCGATGCCCACCATGCCTCGCCCATGATGGCCGAGATTGCAGCTTTGCGGGAAAAATATGACCTGCACATGAAGGTGGAGCGCTACCGCTCGGCGGAGGATGCCCCCGGGGATGCACAGTTCATCCGCCGGTGAAAATCGGAGCAAAAGAAAAAACGCGGCATGCCGTGCGGGAACGTCCCCGCACACGGCATGCCGCGTTTATCAGTGTTATTGCAATGATTTACTTTCTCTGGCCCAGCTGACGGATGTCGTCGTTGTCGGCAAAGGCGGCGGCCTGATAGCCGGCGGCCTCCAGGGAGCCGAACTGCTTGCCCAGCTTTTTGGCCTGGGGCAGCACAGTCACGTCGTAGTCGGCGCGCAGCTGTTCTGCCTTGGCCAGCACGTCGGCAAAGTCGGCCTCGGGGAGGTAGAGCAGGGCCAGACGGGGTTTGGCGCCGGGAATGGCATAGCCCTGTTCCAGCAGAATGCCGCAGACCCGTTCAAAGCCGATGGAGAAGCCCACCGCCGGCACCTGCTGGCCGATGAACTTGCCCACCATGTTGTCGTAGCGTCCGCCGCCGGCCACTGCGCCGGAGAACTGGGGGCAGACGATCTCGAAGACCATGCCGGTGTAGTAGCCCTGACCGCGGACCAGGCTGGGGCAATAGGCAATGCCGTAACGGCCATTGGCCACCTTTTCGCTGGCGGAGAGCACATAGCGCAGGTCGTCGGCCAGGGAGGCGTCGCCGCAGCGGGAGGCCACGGCCTCCAGGGAGAAGTCCCCGCCCTGGAGGAAGTCGTACAGGCTGGCGATGGCGTCAGCGGGCAGCTCCTTCTCGGTCAGCTCGTCCCGCACGCCGTCGGCGCCGATCTTGTCCAGCTTGTCAAAGCTGATGCAGACCGAATCCAGGGTATCGGCGGCAAAGCCCATGGTCTCCAGCATGGCACGGAGAATGCGGCGGTCGTTGATGTTGACGGTGAACCCGGTGAAGCCGATGCGCAGCAGGGCCCGGGCGGTCACGTCGATGAGTTCCACCTCGGCGTTGGGAGAGCTGTCGCCCAGAATGTCGATGTCGCACTGGACGAACTCCCGCAGACGGCCCTTCTGGGGGCGCTCGGCGCGGTAGACACGGTCGGTTTGGATGACCTTGAAGGGAGTGGGCAGGGAAGCCCGGTTGGCTGCATAGTAGCGGGAGAGCGGCAGGGTCAGGTCATAGCGCAGGCCCATGTCTGCCAGCTTGGCCGGGTCGCCGGACTGCAGGGCGGCGGTGAGCTTGTCGCCCCGCTTGAGCACCTTGAAGATCAGGTTCAGGTTGTCGCCGCCGTCGCTCTTGTCCAGGT
>JAHZHS010000040.1:0-1545 GCA_019420135.1 Oscillospiraceae bacterium
CGGCCCGAGTTCCTCAACCGTCTGGACGACATCGTCTACTACAAGAGCCTGACCCGCCAGGAGATCGGCAGCATCGTCGACCTGATGCTGAACGACCTGCGCAAGCGTCTGGCCGACAAGCAGCTCAACCTGGTTGTCACCGACGCAGCCAAGGCCTTCATTGTGGACAACGGCTACGACCCCATCTACGGTGCCCGTCCCCTCAAGCGGTATATCCAGGCCAACGTGGAGACCATGATCGCCAAGGAGATCATCGGCGGCAGCCGTGTGCCCGGCGATACCCTGACCGTGGATGTGGACAACAACGCCCTGGTTTTGCGCTGAGCGTACCGGGCAAAGCCCTCCTGTGCGGAGGGTCCGCCTGAATCCATAAACGGCACCAAACCGTTCCATAATTAACAGGAGTGGCGCAGCAAATGCTGCGCCACTCCTGTTTTTGTATGCACTTTTTTCAGTTGCCTTCCTCGACCTGTGCCACCGGGACATGGGCGTACTCATCGGGCGGGTCCAACGGCAGTTTCTGCATGTACTCATGCATTGCCTCCGCCACCTTTTTGCTGTAAGCCACTGCCTCCACCACGGTCCGGGCTCCCTTGACCGCATCCCCGGAGGCAAAGACGCCGGGCATGGTGGTGCGGCCCACATCATCGGTGACCAGCAGTCCGCGCTGGTTGATCCGGATCTGCTTTTCCGCATCCGAAAGGGTGGTGCGTGGACCCTGGCTGATGGAGACG
This sequence comes from Oscillospiraceae bacterium, assembly GCA_019420135.1. Lineage (GTDB taxonomy): Bacteria > Bacillota > Clostridia > Oscillospirales > Ruminococcaceae > Gemmiger. Next base: position 735 of record JAHZHS010000040.1, read on the forward strand.
ATCACGCTGTCTGCCGGGTAGAGCATCTCCGTGCCGGGCAGTTCGGTCAGCGTACCGTCCTCCCCTTCCTCCAGATTCCGCAGCACTACGCCGCGATCGGTGATCTCCACCGGCTTTTTGTTGAAGAGGAATTCCACCCCCTCCAGCTTGGCATAGCTGGTCTCGTAATCGCTGGCCGCCACCTTTCTGGTGATGGACACACAGGTCACATGCCGGGTCCCGTGGCGGATGGCGGTGCGCGCCACATCCATGGCGGCGTTGCCCGCACCGATGATGACCACCCGGTTGCCTAGATGGTAGACGTCCGGGTTCTGAAGGTAGTTGATGGCATAATGTACGTTGCCCAGGCTCTCCCCTTTTATGCCCAGCGTGTTGGGCTTCCAGACGCCTGTGCCGATGAAAATGGCCTTGTAGCCATCGCGGAAAAGATCCTCCAGCTTGAGGGCCTGGCCGATGTCGGTATTGGGGCGCACCTTGATATCCTTGAGACGGAGATGGCGGTACTCGAAGTCGTCCAGGACGCTCTTGGGCAGGCGGAACTCGGGAATGCCGTAGCGCAGCACGCCGCCGATCTTGTCATGGGCCTCAAAGATGGTGACATCGTATCCGTAGCGGGCCAGAATGACCGCAATGGTCAGGCCCGCCGGGCCCGATCCGATGATGGCCGCCCGCTTGCCGTTGGGCTTGGCCGGACCGTGTACCATCTGGGAGGCATAGGTGGAGGAAATGTAGTTGTCAATCACCGAGAAATGCACCGGCGATCGCCCGGTCCCCCGGAGATTGTTTGCCTCGCACAGCCGGATCTCCTCCG
>JAHZHS010000040.1:1555-4541 GCA_019420135.1 Oscillospiraceae bacterium
CGAGAAATGCACCGGTGATCCCTTGATTCCCCGGACACAGTGCCCCTCACACTGATTTTCATGGTTGCAGACCAGGCTGCATACCGTGGTGAGCGGGTTGTTCTCGAACAGCATCCGCCCGGCCTCGTTGAGTTTGTTTGCCTTGAGCAGCCGGATGACCTCCGGGATATTGGTGTGGATGGGACACCCCTCCTGACAGCGCGGCTTCTTGCAGCCCAAGCAGAGGTTTGCCTCATCCATAACGTGCAGTGCCATAGACCTTCCCCTTTCGCACAGATTTTGCAGGTGTTGCTTGCATCATCTTTGCAGTGTCCTGCAATGTTTCTCCATAACTCCTTTTTATAATACCACCGGTTTTGCCGTGAACGCAAGTCCTGCCGGCAGGGTACGCACCCTGCAAAGCGCGGAGAAATCCACAAACTCACTGTGCAGCCTGCACAGTGCGGCGGATTCCTCCGACAGGCGGCTGAGTTCGGCCAGGGAGGTGGAGGCGGGCAGCGCCGCATAGCGAAGTGTTGCCAACGCCGGGCGCCGGGCCCCCAGCACATGCAGCCAGGGCGGCTGTTGCGATACCCGGTCCGCCGTGACATTCATGGCCGCATCCAGCACCAGGCGGCGGAGCCGGGCATGGGGGTAACGCTTGGTCTTGAGCAGCGTATAGAGCTCGTCCACATCCCCTGCCTGGCGGATGGCTCCGTACAGGCGGTTTTCCAGTCCCTCGGAAAGTCCGCGCAGGCGGGAAAGCTCCTCCGGGGTACGGCCGCGCAGGCGGGACAGTACCGCCACCGAGAACTTTGCGTGGTCGGACAGTTCTCCCCGCTCCGCCGCTTCCCGGTACAAACGGGCCGCCTGTGCAGGGACATATTCCTCGATGGCCGCTGTGCCGCCATCTGCCGCAAGCTGCCGCAATCGGCTGGCTGAGGCAATCTTGCGGCCCAGAACCTCCCCCGTCTCATCGGTATTATGTCCCGCCCCCACCCGGGGCAGAGGCAGCGGCTGCAGGTGGCTGCCCTGGCGCAGGATCGCCTTGCAATATTCCACTCCCCGGATATTGTTGGGCTTTTCCAGAAAGTCTCCCATCCCCGGTTCCAGCTGCTCGGCGGCGGCAGCGCGGGCTGCGGCAAACGTCATCCCCTGCCCCATCAGGCCGGGCAGGCGCCGGGACAGTTCCTCGCCGTCCACCAGCCGGGCGGCGTGCAGAAGCCGGGCGGCATCCGGGGTCTCGGCACCAAAGGCGAGGGTGTCACAACCCAGTGCCGTCAGCTGGGCCACCCCGGCGGCAGCAAAGCCCTCCGCCCCCAGGCAGGCATACGGCGCCGGCAACCCCAGCACAAGATCGGCCCCTGCCGCCAGCGCCGCCTCCACGCGGACGCGGCTGGGCAAAAGAGGGATTCCCCCGCGCTGGGTGGCACCGTCACTCATGCAGACGGCGATCTTCCCGGCGCCTTTTGCCCGCAGCATTCGGATCTGTTCGGCATGACCGTTGTGGAACGGATCGTACTCGGCAATGATGCCTGCAAACTCCACGGAAACACCTCCTGGCATGTGCAAGATTTGCACTGCTGTATCAATTTGTAGCTTGAAATGGGTTTGCTTCCATTATATAATAAAACTGTAATGTGCAAAAGGGGGATTCCCCCCGAATAAGGAGGATTATCAAGTATGAAAGTCCTGGTTATCAACTGTGGTTCATCCAGCTTGAAGTACCAGCTCATTGACATGGACGGCGAGAAAGTCCTGTGCAAGGGCCTGTGCGAGCGCATCGGTATGGAAAGCAGCATGATCACCCATGAAGCCAACGGCGAAAAGAAAACCACGCCCGCCATCTTCCCCACCCACAACGAGGCATTCCTGGAACTGGTGAAGAAGATGACCACCGGCGACGGTCAGGTGATCGACAGCATCGACGAGATCGACGCCATCGGCCATCGTGTCGTTCACGGCGGCGAGAAGTTCAAGAAGAGCTGCCTGATCACCCCCGAGGTGGTGCAGGCCATCCGTGATCTGAGCTCTCTGGCACCGCTGCACAACCCCGCTGCCATTCTGGGCATCGAGGCTTCCTACAAGGTCTTTGGCGAGAACAAGCCCAACGTGGCCGTGTTCGATACCGCATTCCACAGCACCATGCCGCCCAAGGCTTACATGTACGCCATTCCCTACGAATACTATGAGAAGTACGGCGTCCGTCGCTACGGCTTCCACGGCACCAGCCACAAGTACGTCAGCCACCGCGCCGCCCAGTATCTGGAAGAGCCCATTGAGCGCCTGAAGCTGATCACCTGCCATCTGGGCAACGGTTCTTCCATCGCCGCCGTGGACCAGGGCAAGGTCGTGGATACCTCCATGGGTATGACCCCCCTGGCCGGCCTGATGATGGGTACCCGCTGCGGCGACCTGGATCCCTCTGTGGTCAATTACCTGAAGTATACTCTGGATATTACCGGCCATCAGCTGGACGAGATCCTGAACAAGAAATCCGGTCTGCTGGGTGTTTCCGGCGTCTCCAGCGACATGCGCGATGTGGAGTCCGCCGCCAACGAGGGCAACGACCGCGCCCAGCTGGCTCTGGATATGCTCAACTATCAGATCAAGAAGACCATCGGCAGCTACATTGCCGCCATGGGCGGCGTGGATGCCATCGTCTTTACCGGCGGCATCGGCGAGCATGACGACGAGTCCCGCGCCAAGATCTGCCACCACATGGATTGGCTGGGCATCCGCATTGATACCGACAAGAACCGCGGCGTGCGCAATCAGCACTCCGATGTCGTTGAGATCACCGCCTGGGGTGCCCGCGTCCGCACTCTGGTCGTGGAGACCAATGAGGAACTGATGATCGCCCGCGATACCCGCGACGTCATCGAAGCTCAGTAAATCATCGGCCCGGCTTTTACCGTCCCGATTGCAGGGAGCCCCGGAGAGAATCCTCTCCGGGGCTCCTTTGTTTTGTCTGTGGTTTTCCGCTTTTGTTTTTCTGCGGATACGC
>JAHZHS010000040.1:4551-14923 GCA_019420135.1 Oscillospiraceae bacterium
TGGAGACCAACGAGGAACTGATGATCGCCCGCGACACCCGCGATGTGATCGAAGCTCTGTAATACATCGGCAAGGCTTTTCGGCCTGCCGTTTGCAAGGAGCCCCGGAGAGGATTCTCTCCGGGGCTCCTTTTGTGTTATTCGATTGCTTTTTTACGCAGAATAGGCGCTGGATGCCGCTGTCACTCGCTGCGCAGGGAATTCTGCACCGAAAGCCCCATGGAAACTTCCAGGGCTTCATCTACCCGGCGCATATCGTCGGGCGGGATGCATCCCGCCTTTTCCCGCAGGCGCCGCTTATCCAGCGTGCGGATCTGTTCGGTCAGGACGATGCTGTCCTTGGACAGCCCGCAGCGGTCGGCACGGACGCCGATGTGGGTGGGCAGGCGATTCTTGTCCTGGCGGGAGGTGATGGCCGCGGCAATCACCGTGGGGCTGTGCCGGTTGCCGATGTCGTTCTGAACAATAAGTACCGGCCGTACCCCTCCCTGCTCCGACCCCACCACGGGGCTGAGATCCGCATAGAAAACTTCTCCCCTGTGTACTTCCATCATGTGGCGCCTCCCTGTACTGTAATGCAAATTTCTTTGCTTATAGTATAAGCAGGCAGGCCCGCCTTCAATCACCGGACGGCAACATTTTTCCCAACCCGGCCGCCAGATCGTCTCCCTTGCGGCAGAGGGCATGGAACCACCGGCTGGCTTCCAGCCTCCGGATGAGCAGACGGCTGCGCATCAGATCAATGACGGTGCCCGCAGCAAAGACGCAGGCAATGACAAAGAGGGCATATCCGGCCGATCCGGGATGCTGTGCACTTTGGAAAATGCCGTTCCAGAGAGGTCCCATGACCGCCGGGGTCTGATGGATGATATAAACGCCCAGCGTGGCCGAGGCCACCTCATTGACGGCAGGCAGGCTGCCGATATTCAGGTTCTTGAAAAAAAAGAAAATGGCCAGGGCGCACAGCAGGTTGGGCGCCGAGCAGAGGGCGGTGCGGTAATATTCCAGGTACTGCATGGGTTTGCCGTCCACTCCCTGCCACAGCGCCGCCCCCCGCAGGGCTGTCAGTGCCGCGGTGAAAAGCAGCGCCAGGACCGGCGCCTGCCAGGACTGCATCCAGCGGGAAAGGCGATTGTCCGGGTAGAGGCGCAGATACCCTACCAGGAGGTACTCATAGGCGAAAGTCCAGAGCACATCGGAGAAGACGCCGTCCTCCGCAAACAGGGTGGAGTATCCCACCAGCAGCACCCCGAACGCCCACAGTAGCCCCCGCAGCGTCCGGCGGGGCGCCGTGTGGAGCACCGGGCTGAGCAGCAGCAAAATCAGATAGGCCGCCACGAACCACAGCTGTTTGGTGCTGACCGGGAAAATGGCCCAGCGCAGGGTGCCCAGTCCCACTCCGCTGCCCGGTACCAACAGGCACAGCAGCGTCAGGGGAACGGTATACAGCCAGAGGCTGAGCCACAGATTGAGCACCCGCCGGGTTTTGAATGGCTGTGTGCAGAGGAACCAGGCCCCCATCATGACGAAAATGCTGCATCCCATACGGGAGCCCGCTCCCAGCAAGGCAAAGAACAGGGCATGGGGCAATGTGTCATACAGAGCGGCACCGCTCTGCCCCGCGTAATGATCCGCAATGATAAACAGCATGCATAAAATCCGCAGCAGCTCCAGACCGCTCTGCCGCGTATGGGATTTCGGCACGGTTTCCGGCCGCTGCAAAACCGCCGTTGCCATCAGGCTTCTCCCCCTTCCCGCTGTTCCAGCACCGCAAAGGCACAGGCCAGACCCTTCTCATGGGTGAGAGAAAGATGAATCGTCAGCCGGTGGGTTTCCAGCCATCGGGCTGCTGTGCCCTCCAAGGCATAATAGGGCGCTCCCGACTCCCTGCGCAGGACGCCGATCTCTGCAAGGGGAAAGCCCCCCAGCCCCAGGCCGCAGGCCTTGAGAAAAGCCTCCTTGGCCGCAAAGTTGGCCGCCGCCGTTTCGGCGCTGGCCTTGCCCCGATGAGACAAGATGAGTTGCTGCTCCTGCGCAGAGTAGACTCCCTGCAAAAAGGCAGTCCGCTGCAGGCTCTTTTCCACCCGTGCCACCTCGCACAGATCGGTGCCGATTCCTATAATCACGTTGCTTCCTCCCCTGCACCCCCGGTGCCATGGCGTCCTTCGACATTTTTATTTATTGTACCATGGGCCAACGGGAAAAGATACCCCCGCCGCCCGGAAGCTTCTTCCTTTGCCGCCTGCCGTGTCTTCCCAACAGCCCGAAAGGGATCTTTGCGGCGGTTCCGGCGGATTGCTGCCGGATTTTGGGGACGGGCGGATTTTGACGGGGAAAATGTGTGTAAGATTTCACATTTCTTCAAAGGACTGTCCCAGAATTGTCCCAAAACTTTCACAAATAGCTCCTATAATCGCCCATAGATTGGTATGGGAAACGCCCGGCAGAGGTGTGTTCCCGCCTGTCAGAACGAGAAAAGGAGAGTGCGTGCTTTGATCGAAGTGAACCATCTGACAAAGCGCTACGGCAACCACTGCGCGGTGGACGACATCAGCTTCACCGTGGAGGATGGATGCATTTACGGCCTGCTGGGCCCCAACGGCGCCGGCAAGTCCACCACCATGAACGTCATCACCGGGTATCTGTCCGCCACCAGCGGCACCGTCCGGATTGACGGCCACGACATCGTGGAAGAACCCAAGGAGGCAAAATCCTGCATCGGTTACCTGCCCGAGCAGCCCCCGCTGTATACCGACATGACAGTACGGGAATATCTGATGTTTGTGGCAGAGCTCAAAGGTGTACGCCCCAAGGCTGCACGGCTGGAAAGTATCGAGCGTGCCTCCGGCCGCACCGGTCTGGACAACATGCAGCAGCGGCTGATCCGCAACCTGTCCAAGGGCTATCGCCAGCGCGTGGGCATTGCCGCCACCCTGCTGGGCGACCCCAAGGTCATCATTCTGGACGAGCCCACCGTCGGCCTGGATCCCGCCCAGATGATCGAGATTCGCTCCCTGATCCACGACCTGGGCAAGACCCACACTGTCATTCTGTCCAGCCATATCCTGAGCGAGGTCCAGGCAGTCTGTGACCAGGTTCTCATCATCGCCCACGGCAAGCTGGTCGCCCAGGGTACCCCTGAAGAGCTGGCCGGACGTCTGGCTGCCCGGGGCGTCATTGCCGCCACCGCTTTGGGCGGCCGGGATGCCGTGCTGGCTGCCGTCCAGAGTGTTGCGGGGCTGACCAACGTGCAGATCACCGCAGAAAAGGGCGACGAGGTCAGCTTTACCGCCTCCAGCGAGGCGGGCAGCGACCTGCGCGCCGCCCTTTCCAAGGCGCTGGCCGATGCCGGCTGCCCGGTGCTCTCGCTGACCAGCCAGTCCATGAGTCTGGAGGATGTCTTCCTGCAGCTGACTGAGGCGGCCGACGAACCCGCCCCGGCGGCAGAAACCGCAGCAGTCTCCGGCAATGTCGAAGGCTCCTCCCCCGGGCTTCCCGCTGCCGAGGCACAGCCCGCCGCAGGAGAAACCTCCTCCCCCGTTTCCGACGATACAGCCTCCCACAGCGAACCCGGCACCGAGACCGGGGACGCCTCCACGGCTGCCGATGACGGAAAGGAGGGCGAATAACCGTGAAAGCCATTTTCAAACGTGAGCTCAAAAGCTATTTTACCGGCATGATCGGCTACGTTGTCGTCGCCGCCATCTTTGCCTTTATCTCCCTGTACTACACGGCCAACAACCTGGTCTATGCCTCGCCGGACTTTGCCACGGCGCTGTACTCCACCTCCCTGGTCATGCTGTTTGTGCTGCCCGCCCTGTCCATGAGAAGTTTTGCCGACGAGCGCCGCAACAAAACCGACCAGCTGCTGCTCACCAGCCCGGTGGGCATCCCGTCTATTGTGCTGGGCAAGTACTTTGCCCAGCTGGCAGTCTTTGCCGTGCCTGTTCTGGCAGCCTGCGTCATGCCGCTGATCCTCAGCCTGTTCGGCACGGTTTCCTTTGTCAGCTGCTACGCCGCACTGCTGGGATACTTCCTGGTAGGCGCCGCCTGCATTGCCGTGGGCACCTGCATCTCCGCCCTGACCGAGAACCAGATTATCTCCTATCTTGCCACCTTCGGGGCTCTGCTGGTCTGCTACATGATCAACAGCATCCAGACCCTCTTTACCAGCGGCAACACTCTGGCGTTCATCGTTTTCTGCGTCATCCTGGCGGTGGCTGCCGTCCTCATCGGCCTGCTGTGCAAAAACGTCACGGTGGGCAGCGCCGTCTTCTGTGTCGGCGCGGTGGTGCTGGTGCTGCTGTTCAAGCTGCGCCCCGCCTGGCTGTTGAACGCCTTCAATCAGGCGCTGGATGCTCTGGCACTGTTTGATCCTTTCATCGAATTTGTCAGCGGGATGTTCACCCTCTCGGGCGTGATCTACTATCTCTCCGTCATCGCGCTGTTTCTGTTCCTGACCGGACAGGCGCTGGAACGCCGCCGCTGGAACTAAGCAAAAGGAGGGATTGCATATCATGAAACTCTTTCACAAGAAAACCACGCCGGAGCGCCCCCAGCCCACTGCGGAACAGAAGGCCGGCAGCGTCCGGGTGCTGAAAAACGGCGCCTATGCCACGGCGATCACCGTCATCGTGCTGGTGGCTGTCATCCTGATCAACCTTGTGGTGGGGGCTCTGCCCACCAAATATACCGAGCTGGACATTTCCAGTTCCGGACTCTTCACCCTGAGCGATACCACCAAGACCATGCTGGCCGGGCTGGACAAGGACGTGACTGCCTACTATCTGGCCGAGACCGGCAACGAGGACTCCAACATCACCCGCCTGCTCGACCGCTATGCCGGTGAGAGCAGCCACTTTACCTGGCAGCAGCGGGATCCTGCCCTCTACCCCACCTTTGCCCAGCAGTACGACGCCCAGGATGCTTCCAGCTCCAGCGTCATCCTAGTCTGCGGGGACAACTCCACCGTGGTGGACTACTACGACATGTACGAAACCGACTACTCCGACTACTACACCACCGGGTCCTACTCCCTCAATTTCGCGGCTGAATCGGCACTGACCAGCGGAATCGCCCGCATCACCAGCGACAGCGCCTATATCCTCTACCAGATGACCGGCCACGGCGAGACCGAACTGGCCTCCGACTTTACCGACACCCTGGGGAACTCCAACATCTCGGTGGAAAGCCTCAACCTGCTCTCGGCCGGTTCCATCCCGGAGGACGCCTCCGCAATCCTCATCAACGCCCCTCAGGTGGACTACACCAGCGATACCATCGATCTTCTGCGCAGCTACCTGCAAAACGGCGGCAAGCTGCTGGTGACCACCGGCCTGGAATACGACACCCCCAACCTGGACGCCCTGCTGGCCGAGTACGGCATGACCCGGCAGTCCGGCCTGGTGATGGAACACGATCCCAACCACTTTGCCTACCGGTACTCCTCCACCTATCTGCTGCCCACCGTCGTGTCCAACGACGTGACCTCCGGCATGACCGACGGTATGATGGTCTTTACCCCCGTGGCCCAGGGCATCCTGACCGACAGCGAAAACGAGGACATCACCTACACCAACCTGCTGTCCACCAGCACCAGTTCCTACGCCATGCAGGACTACGCCACCGCCGAGACGGCTTCCCAGGGGGCCAACGATCCCAATGGTCCCTTCTATCCCGCCGTGGCCGCGGAGAGCGCCTCCACCGGTGCGCAGATCGTCTGGATCAACTGCGCCAACATCTTTGTGTCTGAAATCGACCAGATGGTTTCGGGCGGCAACTCTCAGTTCCTGGGCAGCATCGTCAACTGGCTCAATGGTGAGGACAATGCCGTCGTCATCGACGCCAAGAGCATGAACGCCACCTATCTGACGGTTCCTTCCACTGCCGTGACCGGGTTGGGCGTGCTGTTTGTCATTGTGCTGCCCATCGCCTGCATTGTCATCGGCGTGGTGGTCTTTATCCTGCGCCGCCGCAGATAATCCTTTGTACTCAGCCAAGGAGGCTCCTCCATGAACAAAAAGAAACTTCTTCCCCTCTGCATCCTGGCAGGCGTTGTCGTGGTGCTGGCTGTCATCCTGGCCCTTTTGAGCATCTTCGGCGGCGAGGAGGATGAGGATACCGGCATCGCCCTGTTCAGCGTCACCGCCGATGATCTCAGCACCATCGCTTATCAGGACGGCGACACCGATGTGGCCCTGACCAAGGGAGATGACGGCGTCTGGACGCTGGACAGCGATACGCTGCTGCCCATCGATCAGGACGCGGTGAGCGAACTGGCCGACAGCATCACCGGCATGACCGCCCAGCGGGAACTGGGTGAGGATGCCGACGTGGATTCCATGGGATTCGCCACTCCCGAGATGAGCATATCCTTCACCGCCGGGGCGGACAGCTACACCCTGACTGTGGGCGACCAGAACAGCATGACCGACACCTACTACGCCCGCCTGGGCGAGGATGGTCCGGTCTACACCATTGCCACCTCCAATCTGTCCTCCCTGTGCAAGACGCCCCGGCAGCTGTATCAGGTCCAGGATATCACCGACATCGAATCCAGCGACGTCACTGCCATGACGCTGGAGACCGGCACCGAGACCCTTTCCTTCACACTGGAGGATGAGACCTGGACGCTGGACAGTGATCCCGGCTACGAGTTGGATCAGGATGCCGTCAAGCGGATGGTCAACACCATCTGCTCCCTGGAATCGGAATGGAGTATCACCCAGCCGGGGCCGGACAGCGAGTACGGGCTTGACACCCCCAATGCCGTTGTGACGGTGACCACCTCCGACGGCAGCTCGGTGCGCTGTGTCTTTGGGACCACCTCCGCTGAAGATTCGGGTGTGGCCTACATGACGGCTTCCACCGCAGAGGGCGTCGTGTACGAGATCGACAGCAACCACCTGACGGCTTTCGCCTACACCAAGGACACTCTCAAGGCGGAGACACCCGAAACCGCAGAGGAAGCATCCGGCGACAGCGAATAATCCTTCCCCCATATTTTTCTTCTGTAAAAAGCAACCGCCCCTGCAGGATCCCACTCCTGCGGGGGCGGTTGTTGTATGAGAAGCAAAGCGGCGCAGCGGCCGGGAAAGTGCAGTACACTCCCGGCCGCCGCGCCGTTTATTGGTTCCGTCCCGGGATCTCCGGGCAACGGGCTCAGTACTTGAGGTAATCCAGGGTATCCTTGTACTCGGTATCCAGGGCCGACTGTTTGGGTGCCTGGGCCTTGTACTTGGCCAGCATGGCGGCACTCTTGGCCGGATCCGCCAGCGTGCCCGCACCGGCGATGCAGCCGCCCGGGCAGGCCATGCCTTCCAGCAGGTAGCCGTTGTACTTGCCGGCCTTGGCCATCATCATCATCTTGCGGCAGTCTGCCAGGCCCTGAGCCGAAGCCACCTTGACCTCGCGGTCGGGATCCAGCTTGTGGATGGCGTTGACCACCGCCTGGGCGACGCCGCCGGAGACGGCAAAACCACGGCCGTCGGCGCTGGCATCGTCGAAGGTGTCGTTCTTGTCGTCCGGCAGAGAAGCAAAATCGACGCCCTTGGCCTCGAACATGCCCATGAGCTCCTCGAAGGTGAGGACGAAGTCCACCTCGCTGCGAACGCTGTGGCGGCTGGCCTCCAGCTTCTTGGCGGAGCAGGGACCCACAAAGCAGATGCGGACATTCTTGTCCGAATGCTTGATGAGGCGGGCAGTCAGCACCATGGGGGTCATGGTCATGCTGATGCAGTCGGCATACTGGGGGAAGAGCTTCTTTGCCATGACGCTCCAGGCCGGGCAGCAGGAGGTGCCCATGAAGGGATGCTTCTCGGGGACTTCCTCCATGAAGTCCTTGGCCTCGTCAATGGTGCACAGGTCGGCGCCCACGGCAACCTCGGACACACCTGCAAAGCCCAGCTGCTGCATGGCAACACGCAGTTTGGCAGGGGTCAGGCCGGGGAACTGATTGATGAAGGCCGGTGCAACGATGGCGACAACACGGTCACCGCGCTTGATGGCCTGGATGAGCTGGAAGATCTGGCCCTTGTCCACAATGGCGCCGAAGGGGCAGTTGACCAGGCACATGCCGCAGGACACGCACTTGTCGTAGTCGATCTCGGCACGGCCGTACTGATCGGAATGGATGGCGTCCATGCCGCAGGCCTTGGCGCAGGGGCGCTCCACCTTGACGATGGCATTGTACGGGCAGGTGCTGACACAGCGGCCGCACTTGACGCACAGGCTCTGGTCGATATGGCTGCGGCCGTTGCGGAAGCTGATAGCCTTTTTGGGGCAGACTTCCTGGCAGGGATGAGCAAGGCAGCCCTGACACATAGAGGTAACCTTGATGACCTTTTCCGGGCACTTGTTGCAGGCGAACTTGATGACATTGATCAGCGGCGGCTCATAAAACTTGTCCGCGATCATGCTGTGCTCCAGGTTGTCCGAAGCGGGAACGCTCTCATCCAGCGGGCGCAGGGACAGGCCCATGGCAAGGCGGATGCGCTCGGAGACGATGGCTCTCTCCAGGAAAATGCTGCTGCGCAGCTGGCCGACCTCGCCGGGAATGATTTTGTAGGGCAGGTCACGCATATGCTTGGCATAGTCCGCGTACTCGCCGCCCTCATAGGACATGCGCGCAACTTCGGTAAACACCTTGCGGCGAATATCCGTGACAGGGGTGTAAATGCCTCTCATCTTGATTGCTCCTTACAGCATGTATTTGTGGGACCGCCGCCCGCGCCTTCCAATCCGCCGGGCCGCACCGCAGTCTCCTGTTAAAATATTACCAAGAAACCGCCTGATTTACAAGGCCCCGCCCCCACAAAATTGCAAAAAATCGGGATTTTCCTTCCCCTTTTGTCTGTGCTGCAACACCTTTCCCTCCAGCGCAAAGAAGCAGGAAGGATTCTTTATACAGCATGTGCAAACGACTACAGGCGCCCCGGCTCTTCTGGTGTGTCCTCTTTTTTGCCATCATCCGCCTGCCAGAACATCTCCAGTGTCCGGCGGAATTCTTCGCAGCTGTACACCGGGGCAAAATGGGACCAGTGGGGCGGCATCAGACGGCGGTAATCGGGCGCCGAGAACCGGTCGTCAATGAGCAGTACGACTCCCCTGTCCTCCTGTGTGCGGATGACCCGCCCCGCGGCCTGAAGTACCTTGTTCATGCCGGGATAGCGGTAGGCATAGTCAAACCCGCTGCCCCGGGTACGCTCAAAGTAGTCCCGCAGCTGTTCCTGGCGGGCTCCCACCTGGGGCAGTCCGGGGCCGACCACCGCCGCACCGATCAGCCGGTTTCCGGTCAGGTCAACCCCCTCTCCGAACACGCCGCCCAGCACTGCAAAACCCAGCAGCGGCTGTCCCGGGTCCGGAACAAAACGAGCCAAAAACTCCTCCCGGCCGGCCTCGTCCAGGGCGCTCTGCTGGATGAGCACCGGAATTTCAGGATGGTTTTCCTCAAAAACGGAACGGACTTTATCCAGATAGAGATAGCTGGGGAAAAAAGCGATATAGTTGCCGGTTTTCGCCCTGACCATCTCCGCCAGGTAGTCGGCCACCCGGGCACAGGCGGCGTCCCGGTCGCGGTAGCGGGTACTGACATCGCAGGCGCAGCAGAGGGCAAGATTCCGCTGGGGAAAGGGGCTTTTCAATGCCACAGCCCGGGCCTCCGGCAGACCGCAGAGGTCTTTATAATAGGAGGGCGGCGCCAGCGTTGCAGAAAACAAAACAGCCGCCCGTCCCAGAGCAAAGTTCTGCTGCAAAAAGGCACTGGGATCCAGGCACAGCTGGGTCAGGCGAACATCACTGCCAAACGCCGTGGCCTGCAGCACAAAATGGTCGTCAAAGGTTTCGGCCACCCGCAGCCAGGCCCGCACATCAAAGTAGAGCTGCAGGAGCACCCCGTGGGTTTCATCAGGGGTACGGTGCTCGTCCAGCCAGGCCTCCAGCGGCTCACACAGGCGGTTGAGCAGCCGGTCCAGTTCCTCGTCCCGGTCGGGGCGGATGATCGTCCTGGCGGAACCGCCCTCTTCCTCACAGCGGTGACGCCATTCCAGCAGGGCGTTGTTCACCTTCTGGATGGCAGTCTTGAGACGGCTTTTTCCCTTGCCCAGAAGCTTTTTGGCTGATGTGAACTCGCTTTTCAAAAGCGACTCGGTATGCATGTCCCGGGCCCGGTCGGGAAGATTATGGGCCTCGTCCACCAGGAACAGATAATCTCCCGCCGACTCAAAGAACCGTTTGAGGCTGACCACCGGGTCAAACAGATAGTTGTAATCCCCAATAATGACGTCGCACCAGAGGCTCAGATCCAGCCCCATCTCAAAGGGGCAGACCGTATGCTTCCGGGCTGCCTGCGTCAGCGTCTGGGCCGTGAGGGTATC
>JAHZHS010000041.1 GCA_019420135.1 Oscillospiraceae bacterium
CAGCTTCACGCACGCGCTTGTCGATCTCGTCCTTGGGCATCTTGCGCAGTTCCAGGCCGAAAGCCATGTTCTTGTAGACGGTCATGTGGGGGTACAGAGCGTAGTTCTGGAAGACCATGGCGATGTCGCGGTCCTTCGGGGGGACATCGTTGATCAGGCGGTCACCGATGTACATTTCGCCCTTGGAGATTTCTTCCAGGCCGGCGATCATGCGCAGGGTGGTGGACTTGCCGCAGCCGGAGGGGCCGACGAAAACGACGAATTCCTTATCGGCGATTTCCAGGTTGAAGTCCTTGACGGCGGTGACATTACCCGGGTAGATCTTGTAGATATGACGGCAGCTGATACTGGCCATTGCGATGTACCTCCATTGTAATTTATTGATGCCCTGGCGGGCTGTTTTTCTTGACAAATCTATAATAACAGCTTATTCTTGAAAAAGATATAGCACTTTATTGATATGGAGGGTCAGAAATTGATTTTTGACTGGAACCGCTGCTGTGCCGTGGCGGAGGTGCGGGAACTCACCGGAGATGCCCCCCTCTCCCTGCCGGGCCCCGGGCTGTGGGCGGGCATCCTGTCCAGCGGCCGCTGCCGTGCCGAGGGCACCGGCGGCTATGACGGGGCGGGAGCCTCGGGGGATCTGCTGCTCTGCGCCGGGTCCGTCACTCTGGTTCCCATCGAGGACTGTCATCTGCTGGCGGTGCGCCTCACCGGCATGGCGGCCGAGGCCTTTGCGGCCAACCTGGACCGCCCCCGCTTTGCCGACGGCTCCCTCTGCCCTGCCGCTGCCGAGCTGCTGGCCCGCCTGTGCGACGCCTATCCTGCCGACACCGCCGAGCAGAGCCAGCGGGCCTATGCCCTGCTGTGCGAGCTCTCCCACGCCGACGAGGCCGTCCGCCGCCTCAGCCCTTTGGTGGCGGAGGCGGTGGCCGCCATCCGGGACAACTACATCGGCCTCTACGGGGTGGAGGAACTCAGCCGCCAGCTGGGGGTCTCCAAGTGCCATCTGGTGCGCACCTTCTCAGCGGAGATGGGGGTCTCCCCCGGCAAGTACCTCACCGCCACCCGCATCGAGGCGGCCAAGCTGCTGCTGTTGGAGCGGGAGTACAGCCTGGACATGATCGCCGCCCTCTGCGGCTTTTCCAGCGCCAACTATCTCTGCCGTGTCTTCAAGCGGGAGACCGGCCAGACCCCTGCAGCCTGGCGGGATTCCAACGCTCCCGGCCCTGCCGTCCGGCTGCCATCCCGCTCCAACGAGATCTACCTCTGATCTGCCGCCCGTTTTTCTTCCTCCTACTTTCCTTCTGCCCGCTTTCCCTCCCCTCCTTTCCTTCCACTCCCGCTTTCTCCCCGCTCACACCTACTCCCACACTCCTGCCCACTCTGTAAAAACACAAAGCGGCCCCGGCGCATCCCGACAGGATGCACCGAAGCCGCTTATTTTGCTGTATTTTTTCGCAGTCACAGGGGCTGCGAAGCCTTTTTGCCTGTTACCAGAACAGGACCATGAGCAAGATGATGAGGCCCAGCCCCACCAGGTAGACGCTGCCGATGAGCAGTGCTGCTTTCAGCGCGCCGAGAATGACCCAGAATTTCTGTCCTGCGGTCAGCTGCTCCGGCTCTTCCCAGGGGCGCTCCTGGCCGGGGTTTTCCCGGGGGGCGTTGTCGGGGTCGAACTGCCGGGGCTTGCGGGGCAGGAACAGGGAGGGCATCTCCACGCCGCTCATGTCGACGATGGTCCGTCCATCGTCCTCAAAGGGTTCATGCTTTTTCATTTGTTGTCATACAGATGGCAGACCACGTAATGGCCGGGCTCGATCTCACGCTGGACGGGGACTTCCTCCTTGCAGCGCTGGGTGCAGTACTTGCAGCGGGTGTGGAACTTGCATCCCTTGGGCGGGTTGGCCGGGGAGGGCAGGGTGCCCTCCAGAGGGATGCGCTCCCGCTTGACGGTGGGATCGGGGATGGGAATGGCCGAGAACAGGGCCTTGGTGTAGGGGTGCAGCGGGTTGCGGAAGATGTCCTCGGTCTCGCCGTACTCCACCAAATTGCCCAGGTACATGACGCCCACCGTGTCGGAGATGTGCTCGACGACGCTCAGGTCGTGGGAGATGAACAGGTAGGTCAGCTTGAACTGATCCTGCAGGTCCTTCAGCAGGTTGATGATCTGGGCCTGGATGGACACGTCCAGGGCGGAGACGGGCTCGTCGCAGACGACGAACTCGGGGTTGAGGGCCAGGGCGCGGGCGATGCAGATACGCTGGCGCTGGCCGCCGGAGAACTCGTGGGGATAGCGGTCCTTGTGGAAGGGCTGCAGGCCGCACTTGTCCATGATCTGGTCGATATAGTCGTTGAACTCCGCCTTGGGCACCAGCTTGTGCTCGCGGACGGCCTCGCCGATGATCTCACCCACGGGCAGACGGGGGGACAGGCTGGAGAAGGGATCCTGGAAGATGATCTGCATCTTGGGGCGCAGGGCGTGCATGGCCTTGGCGTCCAGATCGTAGATCTCCTGGCCGTTGAACAGCACCTGGCCGCCGGTCTTTTCGCCGTTCAGACGCAGGATGGTGCGGCCGGTGGTGGACTTGCCGCAGCCGGACTCGCCCACCAGACCCATGGTGGAGCCCCGGCGCAGGTTGAAGGTAACGCCGTCCACCGCCTTGACCTGGCCCACCGTGCGGCTGACCAGTCCGCCCTTGATGGGGAAGTACTTGCGCAGGTGGTTGACCATCAGGATGTACTGGGGGTCATAGGTGACCGGGGTGTAATCCAGATTGCCGCCCTTCTGGTACTTGGGGGCGTTTTTCTTGGTATTGTTGGTGCTCATTTATTCTGCCCCCTTTTTGTCGTAGTAGCGGTAGCAGCTGACCTTGTGGGTGGGGGACAGGCTGACTTCGCAGGGATATGCGCCGTTGCAGCCTTCCACGCACATTTCGCAGCGGTCCTTGAAATAGCAGTAGTTGGGCATGTCGATGGGGTTGGGAACCTTGCCCGGGATGGAGTAGAGCTTGTCCACCTGCTTGCCGACCACCGGCTTGGACGCCATCAGACCGATGGTGTAGGGGTGGGCGGGATGGGCAAAGATCTCTTCCACGGTGCCCTTTTCCACCACGCGGCCGGCGTACATGACGACGACATAGTCCGCCGTCTCGGCAATGACGCCCAGGTCGTGGGTGATGAGCATGATGGAGGAATTGATGCGGTCCTTCAGGTTGCGCAGCAGGTCCAGGATCTGGGCCTGGATAGTCACGTCCAGAGCGGTGGTGGGCTCGTCCGCAATGATGATGCGGGGGTTGCAGGCCAGGGCCATGGCGATCATGACGCGCTGGCGCATACCGCCGGACAGCTCGTGGGGGTACATGGCGTAGACGCCCTCGCTGTTGGCAATGCCGACGGTCTTGAGCATCTCAATGGTGCGGGCCTTGATCTCTTCCTTGCTCTTGCCCTCGCCGTCATGCAGGGCGATGACCTCGTCCACCTGCTGGCCGATGCGGAACACCGGGTTCAGGCTGGTCATAGGCTCCTGGAAGATCATGGAGATGTAGTTGCCGCGCAGCTTCTGCATCTTCTCGGCAGGGATCTTGGCGATGTCGTAGGCCTTGCCGTCGCCCAGGTTGAGGCGGATGGCGCCCTCCACCACCTGGCCCTGGGGCCGCTGGAGCAGCTGCATCAGGGACAGGCTGGTGACCGACTTGCCGCAGCCGGACTCACCCACGACGCCCACCGTCTTGCCGATGGGCACGTCGAAGGTGACGCCGTCCACGCTCTTGACGGTACCGGCATCGGTGAAGAAGTAGGTGTGCAGGTTGTCGAATTCCACCGCGTTGTTGGGATCGCGCATCTGAGTGGTGTACTCCGCCTCAGGCACGTTCTTGCGCTTGCGTTTTTTCTCCAGCTCGTTGGTGATGCGGCGGTTTTCCTTGGAAATGCGCCGCGATTCCTTGGCGGAAAGATATCCTTCGTGTTTTGCCATGATTCGTGGGCCTCCTTTATCGCTTCATTTTGGGGTCAAAGGCATCGCGCAGGCCGTCGCCGACGAAGTTGAAGCCCAGCACCGTGACCAGCAGGCAGATACCTGCGGGGATCCAGATGAACAGGTAGTTCGTCATGACAAAGGCGTCGTTGACGTCGTTGATGATGTTGCCCCAGGAGGCGAAGGGGAACTTGACGCCCAGGCCCAGGAAGGACAGCGTCGCCTCGGTGATGATGGTGGAGCCCAGGCTCATGGTGCAGGTGACGATGAGCTGGGGGATGACGTTGGGGATCAGGTGGCGGACGATGCGGTGCCATGCGCTGATGCCGCAGGCCTCGGCAGCGGTCATGAACTCCTGCTCACGCAGGGAGAGGATCTGTCCGCGGACCAGACGGGCGATGGAAGGCCAGCTCAGGAAGCCGAGAATCAGCATCAGGTAGAGCATACGCAGCTGCGGGTCAACGTTCAGCGCATCCATGGTGGAGCCCAGGATGATGATGATGGGCATGGAGGGGATGCAGTAGAAGACGTCGACGACACGCATGATGAGGTTGTCCACCCAGCCGCCGAAGTAGCCGGCCACGCCGCCCAGCAGCACGCCCAGCACGCCGGCGATGATGACGACGATGAAGCCGATGACCAGGGAGACACGGCCGCCGTACATCAGACGGGTGAGCATGTCCATGCCGTTGGTGTCGGTGCCCAGCCAGTGCTCGGCGGAGGGGCTGGAGTAGCGGTCATAGATCTGGGTCTCGGTCATCTGGGTGATCTTCCAGCTGCTGATGGAAGGATCGTAGGTGATGAAGTATTCCGCCTCGGTGCCGGTGGCATCGGTGTAGGTGAATTCTTCCTGGTCGGCCTCGATGGCCTCCACCAGCTGCTCGCGGAAATCCTTGGTGATGCCGGTGTTGTTGCCGTTGGAGGCGGACACCACGTAGCGGCCGATGTAGCCCACCTCGGTGCCGGCCTGCATGACGTTGCCGTCCTCATCGATGGTGTAGTCGGTGCCGTCGGAGGTGAACTCGGTCTCGCCGTTGGCGTTGGCGCGGATGGCATCCAGGCGCAGCTGGAAGCCAGGGTCCTCGCTGCCGTCGGCCACGGTGAAGATATCCTTGGCGGCCAGCACCAGCAGGGTGTTGCCCTGGTAGACGGTGTAGACCTCGGGAGCCTCCTCCACCACGGTGTAGGTGACATCCTTGTAGGTGAACTCGGTGGCGCCGTCATTGATGGCGCTGATCAGCTGGGCCTGCAGCAGGGCGCCGAATTCCTGGCCATCCGCCACGGTGTAGCGGTAGCTGCTGTTTTCGGTGACGCCGGCGTAGTCCAGCTTGAGGGTGGTGGTGGTGTAGAACTGCTGGTCCTGACCGTAGGGGCTGACAAGGCCGCCCACGAAGGAGAAGAGGAACATGATGACCAGCATGGTCAGGCCGACCACAGCCAGACGGTTGCGGAAGAACCGCTTGGCGACCATGGCGCCGGGGGAAAGGACCTTGACGCGGCGGTCATCGTTCAGAGAATACTGCTGCTCCGGCTCATTGGCGGAGTTTTTCTTGATGGCTTCGCTCATGATTGATTACTCCTTTCGTCAGGAAATGCGCACGCGGGGATCGACCACGGCGTACAGAATATCGGAAAGGAGATTGCTGGCCAGGGTCATGATGGCGAGGAATGCCAGATAGAACATGGTGAAGGGAATGTCACCGGCGACCATGGACTGGTAGGAGTTGTAGCCGATGCCGGGCAGGGAGAACAGCGTCTCGGTGATGAGGGCACCGGTGAAGAGTCCGGGCAGAGAGCCGCCCACGATGGTGACCAGGGGGATCAGGGTATTGCGGAAGGCATGCTTGTAGATGACCACATGCTCGGACAGGCCCTTGGCGCGGGCGGTGCGGATGTAGTCAGCGTTGAGGACTTCCAGCATGTTGGTACGGGTATAGCGCACCAGAGAACCCACAGAGACGATGACCAGGGTAGCGATGGGCAGGACCAGATGGTTGGCCTTGTCCAGGAACTGACCCATGGCGTCCAACTGGGCGTAATTGCGTCCCACCAGACCGTAGAGGTCGAACCAGCCCAGCTTGACCGAGAAGAGCAGCTTGAGCAGGGTGGCGAAGAAGAAGGTGGGCAGGGAGATGCCGACCAGGGCAGCAGCGGTGATGGTGTAGTCGGTGCGGCTGTTCTGGCGGGTAGCGGCCACAATGCCCAGAGGGATGGCGATGACCAGCTCCAGGATGAAGCTGATGCCGCCCATGACGATGGACAGGCCGATGCTGTTCTTGAACTCGGTGATGACGGGGACGTTCCACTTCCAGCTGTCGCCGAAGTTGCCGGTCAGGGCATCCATCAGCCAGGTGACATAGCCCATGGGCACGCTCTGGTCCAGACCGTACTGGGCGTTGAGCTGGGCAAGCAGTTCGTCATATGGTTTGGCGCCCTGCAGCTGGGAAAGCTGCATGGCCATGGTCTCCACGTAAGATGCCGGCAGACTGCGCATCAGCACATAAATAATGAAGGTGACGCAGAACAGGATCAGGATGGAGAGCAGGATACGTTTGATGATGTAATTTCGCACTGGGGGTTCCCTTCCCTTCCTTGGCGCTGCGAAGGCGCACTTTGGATTTTTTCAGCAATTCCGGCCGGGGAGGCCGCAACCACCGCAGAGGGTCAGCCGTGGTTTGTCCCGCGGTTCCCCCTCCGGATTTCCTTATTTTTTGGCGGTCAGTTCCGCCCGAATATGGTCATCCCTTTTCCCCGGCGACGACATGCCGCCGCCGGGGCAATGGGATGACCACATTCACACGGCGGTGTAAATGTGGCCCAGCACGGGGATGCCGTGCTGTGTATCCTGGGCTGATGTCCGGTACAAGACCGGGACAGCAGCCTTTTTTCATGGGATGCCGCGGGAATCAGCGGCACAAGACAGTATTCCCAAAAAAACCGCCCCGATGTTTTGCAACAAGGGGGCGGTCATCTGCCTTTTACAGCGGCTCTAACAGCCCGTCAGGACAAAGCAGCGTGGGAACACGCGATGCCTGTCTTCGGTCACGGGCGTCATTGCCCAATTTTTTGGTTTCCGGTTATGGTTCAGGCGAGCTCCATGGTCTGGATATCGCTGTACCACTTCCAGTACGGGGTCATATCCGGGGTCAGGGTAGCAGTGTTGATCCGCTCGGTAGAGAAGATGTTGCACTCGCTGCGCTGATAGACGGGCAGCTCAACGCCCCAATCCAGGATGATGTCCATAGCCTCCTTGTACATGGCACGGCGGCTCTCGGTATCGGTGGTCTGGCGGGCAGCCTCGATCAGAGCATCCAGGTCAGGATCGTTGATCTTGTAGTAGTTGGTGGAACCCTGGCTGTGGTACAGCTGGTACATATCCGGGTCGGGAGTGGCCTGCCATGCGGCGACCCAGCCCTCGGCAGCGCCGGACTGGTAGGAGCTGAACAGCTCAGCAGTGTTGGCGATATCGTTGACGGTCAGGGTGATGCCGATCTCAGCCAGAGCCTTGGAGGCGTTGGTAAGGACCAGGAAGCTGGGATGGTCGCCGGAGCCGCCGCCGCCGATGTTGACGGTGTACTCAAGCTTGGCGCCAGCGGGAGCAGCGGTGACCTTGCCGTCGGTGACGGTGAAGCCGGCAGCCTGCAGGTAGCCCAGGGCAGCCTGCTTGGCAGCGGCGTAGCGGTCGTCAGCGGTCATGCCGTCGGTGTAGATGGGGTTGCCGTCCACGTCAACGGAGTAAGCGACCTGGTAGCCGTCGTCGGTGACGGTGGGAGCCGCCCAGGAAGTGCTGGAGATGGGGTAGTTGATGACGGTAGCGGTGGTGCCGTAGTAAGAGGTGATGCCCTCATCACGGTAAGCCGCGATCACAGTCAGCAGGGCCTTGCGCAGGTCCTTGGAAGCATCGGAAGCGGGGTCATCGCCCACCTTGACGTTGTCTGCGCTCAGAGCGCCGTGGCCGTAGCCCAGGAAGTCATGGAGGCGGGTGGTGATGATGGCGCCGTCCAGCCTGTCGTCGCCGCCGTTGATCTGAGCGATCTGCTTCTCGACCTCGAGAGAGTAGCTGGGATCAGCAACGTCGATGGTGCCGGCCTGGATACCGGTGATCTTGTCGGCTTCCTGAGTCTCGATGGCGTTCAGGTGAGCGATCTTGGGAGCGCCCAGGTAGTACAGGGGGTTGGCGTCCATGTAGACGGTGCCGTTCTCATAGCTCTTGAAGACGTAAGCGCCGCCGCCCAGAGGAGCGGAGGTGACAGAGCGGATGTGGCTCAGATCGCCCTTGGTGAAGCCGAACATGTTGTTGTCGTAGTCGTACAGGCTGTCCTCGCCGTAGTAGTGCAGGGGAGCGACGGGGATCTGGAGCTGGTAGACCATGGAGTTGGACAGCTCGGTGGTGGTGATGGTCATGCTGTAATCGCCGGTCTTGACGATACCGCTGACGTTGGGAGCGGACTCACCGGTGGTGACGCCCTCGGTGCCCATGTTGTAGACATCCTCGGGGATCAGGTCGGACAGAGCGGAACCGGCGGTTTCAGCCTCCATCTGGCTGAAGTTCCAGCCGTAGTTGTTGCCGATGGCCATGAAGAAGTCCTTGGCGGTAGCATCGGCAGCCAGGCCGTCGTAAGCCCAGTTGGCAGCGGCGGTGGCAACGTCGTTGGAGTCGGCAGCCAGACCGTTGGCGACGCAGTAGTCAACGATCTCCTGAGCGAACTTCACGCCGCCGTCGTTGACAGCGTTCCAGAAGGCGGTCTGCTCGTCCTGGGTCCAGTAGGTGAAGTCGGTGTTGTCCTCGCCGGCAGCAGCGATCAGAGAGGACTTGGTGGACATACCGCTGCGGTACTCCTCCACACCCTTGATGGGCAGGCTGTACCAGGTGGTAGCGCCGTCGTAGGTGGGATCCAGGTAGACGTAGATGCTGAAGATCACGTCGTCGATGGTGACAGGCTCACCATCGGAGAACTTCAGATCGTCACGCATGGTGATGTCGTAAGTAACGGTGCCGTCAGCGTTCTCGGTGACAACGCAGTCGGCGGGACCGTAGTAGGTGTAATCGGTGCCGTTGTAAGAACGGGTCTCACCCTCGATGCCGTTGAGAACCATCTCGCCCATACGGTCGGTGCTGAACAGGACCAGCTGGTTCAGGGTCATGATGTCGTTGTCCTGAGCGGAAGTGGCGAAGAAGGGCGAGAACTTGCCCTCCAGGCCGGTCATGGCAACAACCAGGGTGTCGTCGGCGTGGCTGCCTGCAGTCTCTGCGGTAGCGGCTTCGCTGGTAGAGCCGGTGCTGCTGGACGCATCAGACGAGGTCTTGTTGCATCCGGCCATGACACCAAGGCACATCGCAGCTGCCGTCAGCAGTGCAAGCACTTGTTTGGCCTTTTTCATGTGTTTGTAATACCTCCCTTTTTATCTACCGGCCAGTGGCGGATCATTCCTGCGGAGGATCCGCAGGAACGGAAAAGGGCATGCCCTTTTCCGCTGCCCACCATGTTCGATGTTCCCTCATCGCGCACAGTTGTAGCTGGCCGATTCTTTAATTATATAAGCCGGCACCCCATCTGTCAATATAACCGGGGCATTTTCCCAGCATGCAGCTTGGTTTTTTAACTTTTTATACTCATGTGCCGGTTTCACCGTTTTTTCCAGGCGTTCTTTTGTATTTCACTTACGGTCAATCGATAGAATTTTCCCCGGACGGGCCGGATGCATTGTTCACCTTTTGCCAGTCCATGTCTTTCATCTGCCGCCCCAGGGCCAGCTGGGCGGCGAAAGCGGCGGCGCACAGCAGCACAAACACCACCCGTTCCCAGTTGGGTCCGCTGGACAGGATGAACACCACGCCCCCCACCGCCGAGAGCGCGGCAAGGAGACGTGTCAGCCCACCGCGGACAGGCAGTTTGCGGGCCGTCTGTTCCAGCACATACTCCCGCAGGGGATCTCCGTTGGCGGTCAGACGTCCCACGGTGTAGACGACGCTCACCGCTCCCACACAGGCGGCGGCGTAGGGGATGAGCACGTAAAAGCAGCGGCCCAGGCCGGGGCCGTCCAGCAGCCCCGCCCCCAGCAGCGCCGCCAGGGTAAAGAGGGAAAGTCCCCACAGCCGGGCCAGGGCCCTGCCACGGGGCAGGCTGCCCGCGTAGCGGTAGTGGGCGCCCCGGTAGTGGTAGCTGCCGGTGAGGTCCCGCTCAAAGTCGTTGAGGTAGGCGCGGCGGCCGCGCCGTTTTTTGTCCCCTGCCATCACAGGATCCCGGTCATGTCATAGTTGTCCAGCCAGCGGCCGGCCTCCTCGCAGCCGCCGCGCAGGCAGTTCTCGTCGAAGGGATTGTCCAGGCCGGCGTTTTTCAGCAGCTCGGTAAAGACGCAGGTGCCGCCCTGACGGGTGTAGGCCATATAGTGCGCCCAGGCATCCTTGGGGTCCTTCTGGATGCGGGCCCAGAACTGCAGCGACACCGTCTGCGCCAGGCAGTAGTCGATGTAGTAGAAGGGGCTGGAGTAGATATGGTGCTGACGCTGCCAGCCCTGGCCCTCGCTGTAGAAGGGGATCTCGCCGTCCAAGCGCATCCAGGGCATGTAGACGCCCAGCAGTTCCTTCCAGACGGCGTGACGCTCCGCCGGAGTCATGTCGGGCTTTTCGTAGACCACATGCTGGAAATGGTCCACCATGGTGCCGTAGGGAATGAAGGTGAGGGCGGAAGCCAGATGGGTGTAGCGGAACTTGCGGGCATCCTTGCCGAAGAAGCCGTCGGCCCAGGGCCAGGCGAAGAACTCCATGGACATGGAGTGGACCTCGCAGGCTTCCAGGGAGGGCCAGACGTACTGCATGGGGATGCGGTCCCGGTTGGTGTAGGCGGCGAAGGCATGGCCGGCCTCGTGGGTGACGACCTCCACGTCGTGCTGGGTGCCGTTGAAGTTGGCGAAGATGAAGGGCACGCGGTAGTCGGGGATGGAGGTGCAGTAGCCGCCGCTCTCCTTGCCGGGGGTGGACAGCACGTCCAGCAGCTTGCCGTCCAGCATGGTGTTGAAGAACTCGCTGGTCTCGGGGGACAGCTCATCGTAGAACCGCTTGCCCTGGGCCAGGATGGCGTCGGGGTCGCCCGCCGGGCGGGGGTTGCCGGAGCGGAAGGACAGGGCCTCGTCGGCAAAGCTCAGGGGATACTGGACGCCCAGCCGCTTGGCCTGTTCCCGCTCGATGCGGTCGGCCAGGGGCACCAGATACTTGACCACGGCAGCGCGGAACTTTTCCACGTCCTCCTTGGTGTAGCAGTTGCGCTGCATGCGGGCGTAGCCCAGGGTGGTGTAGCCGTCGTAGCCCAGCTTGCGGCCCATGGCGTCCCGCAGATGGACCAGCTTGTCGTAGATGTCGTCCATCTCAGGCTGGTGCTCCTTGTACCAGCGGCCCTCGGCCTGCCAGGCAGCCAGACGGCGGGCGTCGTCGGCGTCGGTCTTGAAGGGGGACAGCTGGGACAGGGTGTAGACGCCGCCCTCAAAGGGAATCTGGGCGCTGGCCAGCAGCTTTTCGTACTCCTGGGTCAGGTCGTTCTCCTGCTGCATCTCGGGGACGATCTCGGGGGAGAAAGCCTTGCGGGCCAGCTCAGCGTTGACGAACATCAGGGTGCCGTACTCTTTCTCGAAGTCGGGGCGGAAGGCAGACTCCAGCATGGCCTGGGTAAAGGCATCCCGGCAGGTCTCGATCTCAGGGCCGGCAGCGTTCCAGAACTTCTTCTCGGCGTTGTAGAACTCGTCCCGGGTGTCGATGCTGTGGCGGATGCTGCACAGCGTTTCCTGGGTATTGATGTGCTTTTCCAGCGTCTCCTTCTCCAGGAAAGCCTCCTTGGCGGCGGCATAGTCGGCCGCCTGGCGCAGGCGGTCGGTGAGGGCGTTGTACTGGGACTTCAGCGTATCCAGATCAGGGCGCTGATAATGCATTTCGGAAAAAGTCATGTCCAAATCTCCTTTGCTTGTATTTTTCAACGATATCTAACAGTATATCACACCCGTCAAAAGGAAACATCGGCGGCATCTCCTCTCCGCCGCTGTATGGGCACAATATAGCATTCCTCCCCCCTCCCGTCAAGCAGGACGGACGGGGCAGGCGGTTTCCCCGTTTTTTTGCCGGTTTCCCCGGTTTTTCCCTCCCGGATGCGGTTTTGCTGCATCTTTGCAACATTTGGGGGGTATTGTGCACAAAATAGGGAAGATCGGGAGCCTTCCCCACCCGTTTGCCCCACAGCCGGGCAGCCCGGATGGTTTTCCTTTTCTTCCTCATGCCTCATGCCGCCTGCCCCTTCATTATTATAAAAAGAGGAGGTCCTCCGCCTTGCCCGCTGCCGTCCCTGTCCTTGACCGCCCCGCCGCCCCGGGGCTCCGCACCCCTTCCCTGCCCGCCCTGCTGCCCTGGGGGCTGACCGTCCTCTGCCTTGCCGCCTATCTGGCCATCATCCTCCTGTCAGGGGCCACCCTGCCGGGGGCGATTCGGTTTTTCTGCGCCGCCGCCCTCTGCCTGGTGCTCCCCGGCTGGCTGCTGGCCCGCCGTTTCGGGCCCTACGCCCCGGGGCTGCGGCCGCTGCTCACCGCCGTCTACGGCTGCACCCTGCTGGGAGTCTGCTTCTGTGCGGGGGTGCGGCTGGGCGCCGGGTGGATTGTCCGCCTGCTGCCGCCCCTGGCCGCCCTGGTTCTGGTCCTGTGGGAATACCGCGCCCCCGTCCGGGAGGTTCCTCCCCTATTCCGGCGTCCCGGCACCGCCAGTCTGCCCTCAGTCCTGCCGCTGCCGGCAGTATTCTGGGGTGTGCTCTGCCTCTTCTTCGCCCTGTCCTTCGGTGCCCGCAATGCCCATCCTCTGGCGGCGGGCAGCGTGGTGCTGGACAAGGACCTTTTGTGGAACACCGGCAACGCCGAGGCCTTTCTGGACGCCTTCCCGCCCCAGGACATCCGCTTTTCCGGGGTGCGGTTTTCCTACCACTACCTCACCGAGCTGCTGGCCGCCGCCCTGGCCGAAGCCGCCGGGGTTCCCTGCTACGACGTTTTCACCTTCTTTTCAGGGCCGCTGTTTCTTCTGGGAGAGCTGGCTGCCCTCCATTCCCTGGGCCTGATCCTCTATGAAGGACACGGCAAAAAGGCGGCGGTGCTGCCGCTGCTTCTCTTCGGCTTTCAGTCCGCCTCGATGTGGAAGGCTCTGCCCACCGGCGACGGCATCTTCGGCAACACTCTTTTTCGTCACCTGACCACCAACATCAACGCCCAAGCCACCGCCGTCATTTTCTTTGCAGCTTTCCTGGGGCTGTTTGCCCTCATCTCCCGGCAAAGAT
Organism: Oscillospiraceae bacterium; assembly: GCA_019420135.1. Classification (GTDB taxonomy): domain Bacteria; phylum Bacillota; class Clostridia; order Oscillospirales; family Ruminococcaceae; genus Gemmiger. Next base: position 13,279 of record JAHZHS010000041.1, read on the forward strand.
TTGCCGTGGGGCCGGTGTGGTGGGCGGCCTACTTTGTCACCTTTGCCCTCTTCACCCTGGCAAAAGGTCCCCAAGCCGCCATCGCCCTCTGTGCCCTGGCAGTAGCCATGGTCTTTGTGCTGATTTTCCAGAAACCAAAATACGGCCGGGCGCTCCTCTGTCTGGGGGGCACCGCGGCGGTGTTTGGGGGGATGTACCGGCTGCTCTACTCTGCCGGGGCCAACACCAGCATGATCTTCTCCCTCTTTGCCATGGAAAACACCCGGGCCTACCAGTGGCTGTCCCCCCTCACAGACTGGCTCTGTGCCCATCTGCCCATCTCCGGCTATGTGTGGCTGGCGGGCATCGGCATTGCGGACGCCTTTTTCATGATGCCCTTCCAGTTTGTGCTGTGGCTGCGGGGGGTGCCGGGGGCCCTGCGCCGCCTGCCCAAACTGGACCCCGCCCATCTCCTGCTCCATGCCGGGACGGTGGGAGGCTTTCTGGCCTACCACATCTTCTGGCATGAGAGCTCCAGCCAGGTCTATTTTGCCCTGTTCGCCATGATCTGCATGACCCTGCTGGCGGTAGAACAGCTGCCCAGACTGCGCAGCCCCGGCCTGATGACCGCCGCCGGGTGGGTGTGCGGGGCGGCGGGCCTTGTGACCGCCCTGTGCATGGCGCTGGCCCTCTGCCGCATCGGCGGTGCCCAGCTGGCCCGAACGGCGGGGCTGGCGGAGCCGGCCGCCGCTTCCAACGCCGCCACCGCCGGGGACGAGGAGGCCGCCCTGTGGATGCGGGACAACCTCCCCGCCGGGACGGTCTTTGTCACCAACCGCACCAGCAGCACCCCGCCTCCTGCCGACGAGGACGGTATCTCCAACCTGTACACCGCCTTTTCGGGGGTGCAGTGCTATCTGGAGGGCTGGACCTACGCCATGAGCAACATGGGAGTGGAGCAGAGGGTGGTGGAGCACCGCCGGGCGGTGGTCTCCCGGCTCTTTGACGGTTCCGCCGACGGGGACACCCTCACCGCCCTGTGCGAGGAGGAGGGCATCGGCTGCCTGGTCTGGTCCAGGCGGTTCGGCGGCAGCGCCCCCGCCCTCACCCCCGTCTTCGAGAATTCCGACGTGGCCATCTATCTGCCGGACTGACCGCCGGGCCGAACCGTCCAATAAAAACAAAAAGGCTCCCGCCTTTCCTTCCGTGCCGCTGCACGGGGAAGGGCGGGAGCCTCTGATTTTTTGCAGGGATACCCCTTATTTCATGGTGACGAGATCGTAGTCACGGGTACCGATGCCGATCTTCTCGGCATGCTCCAGGCAGGTCTTGTACTCGGACTCGGGAGTGCAGTTCTCGAAGTGGTCGTGGTGGTCGCAGAAATCCGGCTTGGCCATCTGCTCGGTCAGCTGAGAACCGGGCAGGGGCTGCTGCTTGAGGCAGGCATCCACGCAGGCCTGGTCGAGGGCCAGGGGGTCAAAGGAGGCGAACATGCCGATATCCGGCAGGATGGGCACGTCGTTCTCAGCGTGGCAGTCGCAGTTGGGGGAGATGTCCTGCACCAGCGACACATGGAAGCTGGGACGGCCGTCCACCACCGCCTTGGCGTACTCGGCCATACGGCAGTTCA
>JAHZHS010000042.1:0-1203 GCA_019420135.1 Oscillospiraceae bacterium
GGCACCGACCGGCTGGAAATCTACTGCTCCGCCTCCCCCGACGGCAGCCAGATGCTGCTGGCGGCAGTGTTCGACAATCTGGGCAAGGGCGCTTCCGGCGCGGCGGTGCAGTGCATGAACCTCATGCTGGGCCTGCCCGAGACCGCCGGGCTGGAATAAGCCCCCCATCTGACACAACAAATTCCAACAGAGAGAAGAGAAGGAATCATGGAAAACATTCAGCTCACCCCCGTGGAGGGCGGCATCTGCGCTCCCCAGGGATTTTCCGCCGCCGGTGTGCACTGCGGCATCCGTCACAATCACACAAAGCCTGACCTGGCCATCATCAAGGCCGACGTCCGCTGCACCGGCGCCGCCTGCTACACCACCAACAAGGTGTACGGCGCCCCCATCACGGTGGACCGGGAGCACCTGGCCGACGGCTACGCCCAGGCCATCGTGGTCAACAGCGGCAACGCCAACACCTGCGCCCCCAATGGCGTCCAGCTGGCCAAGGACGTCTGCGCCCTCACCGCCCAGGCCCTGGGCGTGGCGGAGGCCGACGTGCTGCCCGCCTCCACCGGCGTCATCGGCCAGGCCATGAGCATCGAGCCCTTCCAGGCCGGTGTCCCCGACGCCGCCTCCAAGCTGGACAGCACCCCCGCCGGCAGCCTGGCCGCCGCCACCGCCATCATGACCACCGACACCCATCCCAAGCAGGCTGCCGTGGAGTTCACCATCGGCGGCAAGGTCTGCCGTCTGGGCGCCATCGCCAAGGGCTCCGGCATGATCCATCCCAACATGGCCACCATGCTGCTCTTCATGACCACCGACGCCGCCCTCTCCCATGAAGTGCTGCAGAAGGCCCTGTCCCAGGTCGTCCCCGCCACCTTCAACCAGATCTCGGTGGACGGCGACACCTCCACCAACGATACCGTCCTGCTGCTGGCCTCCGGCCTGGCGGGCAACGCCCCCGTAGCCGCCGACAGTGAGGACTACACCGTCTTTGTGGCGGCCCTGACCACGGTGGCCGAGCAGCTCTGCCGTGAGCTGGCCGGCGACGGCGAGGGCGCCACCAAGCTGCTGGAATGCACCGTCACCCACGCCCCCACCCTGGAGATCGCCCGGGCCGTCTCCCGGAGCGTCATCCACTCCACCCTGTTCAAGGCGGCCATGTTCGGCGCCGACGCCAACTGGGGCCGGGTGCTCTGCGCCATCGGCTAC
>JAHZHS010000042.1:1403-14722 GCA_019420135.1 Oscillospiraceae bacterium
GGCTGCGATCTGACCTACGACTACGTCAAGATCAACGGCGACTACCGCACCTGACGGGCAACCCTTTCAGGCATCCTTACTTTTTCGATCGGAGGCATCCGCCCATGAAAAACGAAGAGATGGCGCTGCTGTTTTCGGAGGCAACGCCGTACATCCAGAAATACCACGGCAAGACGCTGGTCATCAAGTACGGCGGCAACGCCATGGTCAATGACGAGCTGAAACTGGCCGTCATGAACGACCTGGTCACCCTCACCCTGCTGGGGGTGCGGGTGGTGCTGGTCCACGGCGGCGGCCCCGCCATCAACGCCATGCTCAAAAAGGTGGGCAAGGAGTCCAAATTCGTCAACGGCCTGCGCTACACCGACAAGGAGACCATGGCCATCGTCCAGCAGGTGCTGGCGGGCCAGGTCAACAAGGACCTGGTGGCCCTGCTCAAGGGCCGGGGCGTGGGACTCTGCGGCATGGACGGCCACCTCATCACCTGCTCCCGCAAGACCGACGCCGACCTGGGCTATGTGGGCAATGTGGAGAAGGTGGACACCACTCTGGTGGAGCATCTGCTCAGCGACGGCTTCATCCCCGTCATCGCCACGGTGGGCATGGACGACAACGGCATCGCCTACAACATCAACGCCGACACCGCCGCCGCGGCCATCGCCATCGCCCTGCACGCCGAAAAGCTGGTGAGCATGACCGACATCGTGGGTCTGCTGTACAACAAGGACGACGAGAGCACCCTCATCCCCGAGGTGGAGCTGTCCGAGATCGCGGGCTACAAGGCCGCGGGCGTCATTGCGGGGGGCATGATCCCCAAGATCGACGGCATGGCCGACGCCATCTACGAGGGCGTCCACGAGGCGGTCATCATCGACGGCCGGGTGCCCCACTCGGTCCTTCTGGAGATGTTCTCCGACCGCGGCTCCGGCACCCTGTTCTACCGCCGGGGCAGCCGCTGAGCCGCCCTTTCCCCCCACACAAGCGAGGTATCTGCCATGAACACCGACAAGATCATCAAACGGGATAAAAAATACGTGCTCCACACCTACGCCCGCAGCCCCATCGTCATTGAGCGGGGCAGCGGCATGACCGCCTGGGATGCCGACGGCAAGTCCTACCTGGACTTCACCTCCGGCATCGGCGTCAACGCCCTGGGCTACGCCGACCCCGAGTGGGCCGCTGCCGTGGCCGACCAGGCCGCCCAGCTGCAGCACACCTCCAACCTGTATTACACCGCCCCCTGCACCAAGCTGGCCCGCAAACTCTGCAAGCTCACCGGCATGGACAAGGTCTTTTTCGGCAACTCCGGCGCTGAGGCCAACGAGGGCGCCATCAAGTGCGCCCGCAAATACAGCGTCACCACCTACGGCCCCGGCCGCAGCAAGGTCATCAGCCTGGTGAACTCCTTCCACGGCCGCACCCTGGCTACCCTGACCGCCACCGGCCAGGATGTCTTCCACCACGATTTCGGGCCCTTCCCCGAGGACTTCGGCTATGTGCCCGCCAACGACCTGGACGCCCTGCGCCAGGCCCTGATCCCCGGGGATGTCTGCGCCGTCATGATGGAGCTGGTCCAGGGGGAGGGCGGCGTGGTAGCCCTGGACGCCGACTACGTCCACGACGTGGCCGCCCTCTGCGCCGAGAAGGACATCCTCCTCATTGTGGACGAGGTCCAGACCGGCGTGGGCCGCACCGGCACCTTCCTGGCGTCCCAGCACTTTGCCCTCCAGCCCGACATCGTCACCCTGGCCAAGGGCCTGGGCGGGGGGCTGCCCATCGGCGCCGTGCTCATGAAGGAGAAGGTGGCCGACACCATGGGCCCCGGCTCCCACGGGTCCACCTTCGGGGGCAACCCGGTGGTCTGCGCCGGTGCCTGCGTGGTGCTGGACCGGATGGACGACGCCTTCTTTGACAACATCAACGCCTGTGCCGCCCGCCTGCGGGAGGGCCTTGCCAAGCTGCCCGAAGTGGAGGCCGTCACCGGCCTCGGCCTGATGGTGGGCATCGCCCTCAAGGGCGGGCGCAAGGCCTCCGAGGTGCGCACCCTCTGCGAGCACCACGGCCTGCTGGTGCTCACCGCCAAGGACCGCATCCGCCTGCTGCCGCCCCTCATTCTGGCGCCGGAGGACGCGGACAAAGCCGTGGCGATCCTGGGCGAGGTCCTGGCCGAGCTGCCCGCCGACGACCAGACGGGGGAGTGAGTGACGATGAAGCATCTGTTGAAGATGGGGGACCTGTCCCCGGAGGAGATCCTCCATGTGCTGGACGTGGCCGACACCCTGAAAAAGCTGCACCGCCAGGGCAGCGACCCCAAGGACCTGGCCGGAAAATCGGTGGCCCTGATTTTCGGCAAGAACTCCACCCGCACCCGCACCAGCTTTGAGGTGGGCATCTACCAGATGGGCGGGCTGGGGACCTTCCTCAACGCCGCCACCGAGCTGCAGATCGCCCGGGGCGAGCCCATCCAGGACACCGCCCGGGTGCTGGGCCGGTACTATGACGCCATCATCTACCGCACCTACAAGCAGAGCGAGGTGGAAGCCCTGGCCCAGTGGAGCGGCGTGCCGGTGATCTCCGGCATGACCGACTACGGCCATCCCCTGCAGGTGCTGGCCGACCTGATGACGGTCCGCGAGCGCAAGGGCCGTCTGGAAGGGCTGAAAGCCGGGTTCATCGGGGACGGCTACAACATGGCCAACAGCCTGATCGTGGGCTGCCTGAAAGCGGGCATGACCATGGTGGCCGCCTGCCCCAAGGGCTACCGCCCCGCCGCCGACGTGCTCATGATGGCAAAACAGTACGGCGACCGCTTCCGGCTGGTCACCGACCCCGACGAGGCCGCCCGGGACGCCGACGTGCTGTTCACCGACGTATGGATCAGCATGGGCATGGAGCGGGAGACCGACCGCCGCCGCCGGGATTTTGCGGGCTACTGTGTGGATGCACAGCGCCTCAAGCTGGCAAAGGCCGACTGCATGGTGCAGCATCCCCTGCCCGCCCACCGGGGGGAGGAAATCACCGACGAGGTGCTGGAAGCCCATGCCGGCGAGATCTTCGACGAGGCGGAAAACCGTCTCCATGTGGAGAAGGCCGTGCTGTCCATTCTGCTGGCAGGACGGTGAGCCGATTGTCAGATTCTTTCGCCAAAGGGGACTGGCGCGGAAACCCCGCCATATGATATAATAGAATCCGGACAGTGTGCGGCACTGTCCGGATGTTTGTTTGTCATGGACGTGGGCGCAAAAGCGCCCGGCAGGAGGGGTTTGTCGGATGGGGATTTTCCAAAAGATCTACACCAAGACAGGGGAGGCGCGGGCCCGGGAGAAGATCCGGCCCCTGGTGGAGAGCCGCATGATGCGGGACATTCTGCTGGAGATCGGCCAGCGGGGCAGCGAGCAGCTGGACCCCCAGTCGGTGCCCCTGGACCAGCGGGCCCGGGCGGAAAAGCTGGCCGCCGAATGCGGCACCGCCGGGCTGAAGCAGTCGGTGGTGGATGAGATCCAGCTGGACGCCGAGAGCATCACCCTGCTGGTGGACGGGGAGAAAACCACCTTCCGCTACGGCGACTACAACTACGAAAACATTGAGGACACCGACTGTCTGCCCGCCGTGGCCCAGTACCTGGTGCAGCATCTGCGGGGCTACTACAACATCAGCCGCACCTTTGCCACCGTGCCCAAGGCCCGGGGCAAGGGCACCGAGGAGCGCACCCGCATGGTCTTTGTCCGCCGCCACCACGAGGCCACGCCCTTTGACCCCAAGCCCGCCCAGAAGCAGAAGCTGTTCTGATTTTTCCTCAGCCATAAAAACCAAAACACGCCCCGTCCCGGGCTGAAAAAGCCGGGACGGGGCGCTTTGTTTTGATATGTATGGCGGTTCACCACAGGGGCACCACGCTCTGGTAGAGCACCTGATACCGGCCGCCGTACAGCCGCTCGTGGTGGTAGTGGCCGCAATACCAGCGGGTGAACTCACACCGGCGGCGCACCGTCTCCAGATAGTCGGTGAGGCGGTCGTGGGTGTAGAACCCGCCGCTGAACACATCCTGCACCGAGGAGGGCAGACAGTGGGTGATGATGTAGTCCACCCGCCAGTCCTGCCGCTGGAGATTGCGCATTCCCATGGACAGCTCCCGGGGGCGGGGCAGTTCCTGGGGCCACCAGGACACCCGGCGGATGCGGTAGTGCCCGCCCCGGGCATCCAGCGCCCGCCGCCGGGCGGCAAAATCCGGGTCCCGGGGGTCCAGGATGCCGTCGGGGATGTCGTGGGAGGAGGCCCCGCCCATGGTAAAGAGGGTGCGGCCCTCCAGCTCGAACACCTGCCCCCGCATGAGGTGCCAGATGCGGGGCCGGATGCGGTGGACCAGCCCGCCCGCAAACCCACTGATGGGGTAGTGTTCCAGCAGGTCGAAGTTCTCATGGTTGCCGCAGACAAAGCAGACCCGGCAGTGCAGCCGCCCGTTGAGCAGGTCCAGACGCAGCCGTTCCCTCCGGGTGCCCTTCCACAGCAGGCCGAAGTCCCCGCAGACGATGAGGGTGTCCTCCCGGTCCAGGGGACGGGTGCGCCGCAGCAGTTCCTCGGCGTCGCCGTGCAGGTCCCCCGTCACATATACCATGGCCGCTGCCCTCCTCTCCTGCCCCCGGCTGGGAAAACGCCCGGCCGACGGGGCCTTGCCCGCCCGGCGGCGACGGTTTTCCGCCCCGTTCCCCCGTTTCCGACTCTCTGCGGCGGGGGATGGGGAAAAGTTTTCCACAAAAACAGGGTTTTCCACCAAAAGTATACCATCTGACCCCCTTGGGGGCAAGGTGGAAAACCTGCGCGGCTTTCGCCCTGTTTTGATTGCAAGCGGGAAGCATCCGGCGTATAATATTGTATATGATACCCGGACGTTTTTGCCCCTGCGGCGGACAGGTTTTACCGTTTTTCATCGTTTTCACGTTGTTTTTCAATTTCAAGTATCCGGGGCAAAGATGGTCCAAATTTCCATGCGGGGCCGGGTGATTCACTGCGTATGCGCAAAAGGGGATTTTACAGATCGTATACGAGTATTCCACGTTGAAAATGTTGAAAACTCTGTTGAAACTGTTAAAAACCCTGTGGATTTTCCAGAACGTATCATTTCGACCCCCTTTTGCGGGGGCGGGAACTCAACAAATTGTTGAACTGACCCCCGGAAAATGCTACAATAAACGGACAAAACAACCTCCGGCGGGCAATATCCGCCGTACAACAAAAAGCTATGGAGGCATTATGCGCTGGCTTGACCGTCTCGAGCGCCGCTTCGGCCGCTGGAGCATCCCCAACCTCATGAACCTGGTCATCATCGGCCAGGTGGTGGTGTGGATCCTCACCATGTTCGTCAACTACCACATCTACAATCTGCTCACCCTCTCCCGGGACGGGCTGACCCATATGCAGCTGTGGCGGGCCGTCACCTTTATCTTTGTGCCCTCCCTGACCACCCAGCTCCTCTACTTCATTCTGGAAGAGTACTTCTACTGGTGGGTGGGCAACGCCCTGGAACGGGCCTGGGGCGATTTCCGCTTCATGGTCTACTGGATCGCCGGTATGATCGGCGCCATCCTCAGCTGCCTCATCACCGGCTACGGCTCCACCTCCGGGCTGTTCCTCAGCCTCTTCTTCGCCTATGCCTGGATGTGGCCGGATCAGCAGATCCTGCTCTTCTTCCTCATCCCGCTGAAAATCAAGTGGCTGGGCTGGGCTGCTGCCGTCTTCTGGGCGGTACAGTTCATCTTCGGCAGCTTGTCGGTCAAGCTGAGCCTGGTGTTCGGCCTGGCGGGTTTCCTGCTCTTCTTCGGGCCGGAACTGTGGCGCTGGTGCCGGGATACCGTCGTCAGCTACAAGCGCCGCCGGGACTGGAACAACCGCTGGAAGTAACCTGTGTGTTCCCCTGCCGCCCATCCGGCGGCCGCGCCCTGTGCCCCTCTGTCCTCCGGCTGTTCGGGGCCTGCGGGGCCATTCCATAACGCCAAATAATTCCCAAGGAGGGATCATTGTATGAAACTGATCACTGCTATTGTCAACAAGGAAGATTCCAAGGCCGTCTGCAACGAACTGCTGCGGGCCCACTTCTACGTCACCCGTCTGGCCACCACCGGCGGCTTCCTCATGGCGGGCAACATGACGCTGCTCATCGGCACCGAGGACGAGCGGGTGGATGACTGCATCGCCTGTATCTCCAAGTGCTGCAAGCAGCGCACCGAGATTGTGCCCGGCACCGCCTCCATCGGTCTGGGCATCGAGAGCGCCATGCCCATCGAGGTCACCGTGGGCGGCGCCACCGTCTTTGTCACCAATGTGGAGCGCTTCGAAAAGCTGTGATGCTTGACCGTCTGGCCGGCAACGCGGCTCTCAAAAAGGACCTGGCGGCGGCGCTGGCCGCCGGACGCCTGGCCCACAGTATCCTTCTGGTCGGCGAACGCGGCTGCGGCGCCGGCTTTGCCGCGCGTTGCCTTGCGGCGGACTACCTCTATCCCGACGGCGGCCCTCACGCCGAGGCCGTCTTGCGGGGGGAGGACACCGAGTGCATCTCCCTGCGGGGGGAGGGTGCCTCCGGTCAGATCAAGGTGGAGCGCATCCGCGCCGCCCGGGAGGCCATCCAGCATTCGGCCCTGTCGGAGGATGCGGCGGGACGTGTGCTCTTTGTCTACGGTGCCCAGGACCTGAACCAGAGCTCGGCCAACGCCATGCTCAAGATCATCGAGGAGCCCCCGGAGGGGGTGCTCTTCCTCTTCACCGCCACCAGCGCCGCCGGCGTGCTGCCCACCATCCGCAGCCGCTGCGCCGCCTACACCCTGGCCCCTGTCCCCCCCGCCGAGTGCGCCGAAGTGCTGCGCCGGGCCCTGCCCCGGCTGAGCCGGGACGAGGCGGAGGATCTGGCCTTTCTCTATGAGGGACACATCGGCTCCTGCCTGGACGCAGTGCAGGACGCCGCCGTGCGCACGGCGCTGCAGACGGCGCGGGACTTCTGCAAGGCGGCGGAGCAGGACGACACCTACCGGGCCGCCGCCCTCATGGCGGGGCTGGAAAAGGACCGTACCGCCGCCCTGGCGGTGCTGCGCCAGGCCTGCTGTCTGGCCAGCGGGGCCCTGCGCCGTCCCGGCTATGCCGGGCTGGCCCCCAAACACGCCCAGCGGCTTCTCAACGCCGCAGCCGGAGCCCGGGACGCCATCCGCGCCAACGGCAACCTGCGGCTGGCCCTGACGGTCTTTGCCGCCGGGAGCTGCGGGTAATCACAAGACAAAAGGAACGCAAAAGATGAAAGTCATTTCTGTCAAATTCAAGGAGAGCGGCCGGGTGTACTACTTTGACCCCGGCACCATGGAGATCCACCGGGGGGACTACGTCATTGTGGAGACCGCCCGGGGCACCGAGTGCGGCGAGGTCGTGCGCGGGGTGCACGAGGTCTCCTCCAACGGCTTCAACAAGGAGCTCAAGCCGGTCATCCGAATGGCCGACGGGGTGGACGTCCGCCGCATGCACCAGAACCGGGCCGACGAGCGCAACGCCTACCGCGTCTGCGAGCAGCGCATCGCCGCCCACGGCCTGGCCATGAAGCTGGTGGAGGCGGAGTACACCCTGGACCGCAGCAAGCTGATCTTCTACTTCACGGCGGACAACCGGGTGGATTTCCGGGAGCTGGTCAAGGATCTGGCCTCCCACTTCCACACCCGCATCGAGCTGCGTCAGATCGGCGTCCGGGACGAGAGCAAAATGAAGGGCGGCCTGGGCATGTGCGGCCAGCCCTTCTGCTGCAGCCGGTTCCTCAAGAACTTCCAGCCCGTCTCCATCAAGATGGCCAAGGAACAGGGGCTGTCCCTCAACCCCACCAAGATCAGCGGCGCCTGCGGGCGGCTGATGTGCTGCCTGGGCTATGAGCAGAAGAGCTACGAGTACCTCAACTCCATCACCCCGCCGGTGGGCAGCACGGTGCGCACCCCCGACGGCGAGGGCGTGGTGCAGGAGGTCAACGTCATCTCGGGCATGCTCAAGGTGCGCAGCACGGTGGAGAGCCTGGCCCCCAAGTATTACAAGCGGGAGGAGTGCGTCTACCTGCGGGGTGGACGCCGCGGCCGCAAATCCGGCGAGGGCAGCAAGGAAGCCGCCCCCAAGGAGAACGGCAGGGATGCCTCCAAAGAGGCGCCCAGGGAGGGCGGCAAGGCCCCTGCCAGGGACAGCGACGCCAAGGGCGGCAAGCCCCGGGAAACGGCCGCAGAGGCCGGCAAACCCGGCCCCCGCGCCGGCCAGCAGCCCCGCAGCGCCGCCCCGGAAGCGCCTGTCCCGGCGGCCCCTGCCACGGAACCCGGCGAGGAATAACTTTCCGCACGTTTTACCGCTTTGGTCTTGCAAACCGGGCGGTGGGATGGTACAATATCTCTAAACAAGTAGGGCGCGTCTAACAGCCCCCAATGCTTGCTGGCCGCCGGACTGCCGGCCGTGCAGGGTGCCGGAGGCAAATTCAATCAGCACGGAGATAAGGAGTTTCACGATGGCTCATATGGTTACCGACGAGTGCGTTGCTTGCGGCGCTTGTGTTGACACTTGCCCCGTTGGCGCTATCACTCTGGGCGACAAGGCTGAGGTCGACGCGTCTTCCTGCGTGGACTGCGGCGCTTGCGAGGGCGTTTGCCCCACCGGCGCAATCAAGGCTGAGTAATTGGTTTTTTAACCCGAACGCGGTGCGGAGAAACTTCTCCGCACCGCGTTTTGTTTTTGTTCATCTTCCCTTTTCCCCGCCGCGCAGGCCGTTTTGCCGCCCGCCCCGCGGGGACAATCTCAGTTGAGGCGGTACCCCACCTTGAACACCGTGACAATATCCAGTTCCGGCCCCAGCTTGCGCCGCAGCTGGCGGATGTGCATGTCCACCGTGCGGGTACGCTGGGGCGAGGTGACGCCCCACACGCAGGCCAGCAGCTCCTTCCGGGTGAAGGCCTGTCCCCGGTGGGTCAGCAGAAAGGCCAGCAAACACCGCTCCTTGGGGGAGAGGGTCACTGGGATGCCGTCCCGCAAAACCCGACCCGTTCCCGGGTCCAGTTCGATATTTTTATACAAAATCCGCTTTCCGGTCTGCGCCGGATACCGGGTCCGGGGCTCCATCATGGTGCTGTCCTTTCCGGCAGGGTCCCTGGGCCGGGGCCTGCCTGTTTGCCTGTCCTCCGGGCGGATGACCCGCCGGAAACGCCCTCTTTTTATTTGTGTCCCGCAGGCGGGATTTTGTTTCATCCGGGTGGAAATTTTCCTGTTTTCCCGGCATTTTGTTCTATATCAGTTGACATTATCTATTATAAGTCAGCATTTATAGAACGTCAATACGGTAGACTACTTGTAACAACTGTTGCGGGGAGGATGCCGGTATGTATGATATGGGGGCGCGGCTGCAGGCGCTGCGCAAGGCAAAGGGCTGGTCCCAGGAGGCTCTGGGCCGCAAGGTGAACAAGGCCAAGTCGGTCATCAGCAGCTATGAGGCCAACCTGCGCACGCCGCCGCTGGACGTGCTGACCAGTCTGGCGGCGCTGTACGGGGTTTCCCTGGACTATCTGGCGGGGGTGGAAAAGCGGGAGATGATCTCCTCCGAGGGCCTGTCCGACGCCCAGCGCAGTCTGGTGCAGACCATCGTGGTGGAGCTGCAGAGCCCCAATCCCCACGGCGCCCGCACCCTCACCCCCCGGCAGCTGGACATCCTCAATTCCCTGCTCTACGAGTTCACCAAGGACCGGTAAGGGCCGCGCACGGTCTGCCCGCTTTCCGGCAGGCAGCGGCATGCATAAAAATCCCCCGGGACCTCTCCGCTTTGGGAGGGTCCGGGGGATTTTCCATTTTGTATTATTTGCCCGTTTTATTCGTGGCGTATTGCCTCCAGGGCGCTGATCTTGGTGGCCCGGGCGGCGGGCAGAATGCCTGCCACCAGACCGATGAGGGTGGCAAACGCCAGGGCCAGCAGCACCAGCCAGGGGGGAACCACCGACACGGCGGAACCCGTACCGTAGTAGCCCATCATGCCCATCATGTCGGAGATTCCTCCCCCGCTGCCGCCCAGGACGGCCATGATGAGGGTGAGGTTGTTGAGCACAAAGCTGATGAGCAGGCTGACCACCGAGCCGGTGACGCCGCCGATCAGGCCGATGAAGCCGCTCTCGATCAAAAACATCAGGCGGATCTTGCCCAGAGCGCAGCCCAGCACCTTCATGATGCCGATCTCCCGGGTGCGCTCATAGATGGCCATGGTCATGGTGTTGATGATGTTCAGCGCCGCCACCAGCAGGCTGAAGGCCGCCAGGCAGCCCAGGATCAGCATGAGCTGGGAGACCTGCTTCTGCATGGCTTCCCGCTGCTGGGTCATGGAGTAGGTGCTGAAGCCCAGGTCCTGGATGGCCTGGTCCACCTCCTCCACGTTGTCCATGTCGTCCACCTTGACGTAGACCTGGTCATAGCTGGTGGTGTTGGTGTCGTAGGGGGAGGCATTGCTGCCCGCCAGATCTTTGTACTCCTCCTGGAGCATCTTCACGTCCTGGATGCGCAGGATAAAGCTGCTCTGGGTCCACCAGCCCTTGGCGGTGTCGGGGTTGATGCTGCCCACCACCTTGAGCTTCCAGCTCTTGGTCTTGGGGTTTTCGGCATCGCCGTTGGACAGGGTGAGGGTCATGTCCTCCTTGGTCACATCCACAAAGGGCTCCAGCAGATTGCCCGCCGCGTCGGTCTGGCCGTACCAGCGGTACCGCTTGGAGGAGTTGTAGCTCTTGCGGGTGTCCTCAAAGTTATAGCCGGTCTGCTCGCAGACCATGACGGGGATGACATCCCGGCCATAGCTGCCGGTGTCGGTCATCCAGTCGCCGCTGGCCAGGGTGAAGCCCATGGGCTCCATGGCGCTGGCGTAGACGCCCACGGCATTGCCCAGGTAGGCCGAGTACCGGTCCCCCTTGCCCGCCGTGATGGTGCCGTTGAGGGAGTAGGCCTGATAGAAGGGAGTAGCCGCCACCACATGGTCCATCTTGGTGAAGCTGGCGACCATCTCATCGTTGAGGACGGCGGGCTGATCCTCGCCGCCCACCGCCGCCGAGCCCCCCGACCCCGAATAATACACGGTGCCGTTGCCGTACACCTGGATCTGGGTCAGGTCGCCCCAGCTGGCCAGCATGGCCTCGTTGGCCTGGTTCATGGCGATGCCGAAGCTGATCATGACAATGATCAGGCAGGTGCCCACCGCCACGCCGATGACCGTCAGGGCTGTGCGGCCCTTGCGGCGGGAAAGGTTCCGCGCCGAAAGCGCGATCAGATCAAAGATCTTCATCTCCGTCCTCCAGCTTGGCGAGAGCGGCGGCCTTCTTCTTTTTGCGGACGACCGCCACTACGATGACGACCACTACCACAACGCCCACCACAATGAGCACAATGCCCCACACCGGAATGCCGCCGGAGGGTTCCGGCTCCATCATGCCGGGATCCATCATCATGGGATCGTCATAGACGGGCATGTCCTGCACGGTGGCGGTGAAGTCCTGGGTCAGGGTCTTGGTGGTGCCGTCGTTGGCCTCGTAGGTCAGGGTGATGGTACCGGACAGCTCCCCCGCCTGCTGGGGGGTCAGGTCAAAGTCCACGCTGTTCTCGGTGCCGGCGGCAATGTTGCCGATATACTGCTGGGAGACATCCACCCCCAGGTTCTCCCCCGAGATGGAGGCTTCCAGGTTGGCGACAGGGTTTTTGCCCTTGTTGACGAAGTTCACCGTCACCGAGGTGGTGTCCCCCACATAGATGGTGTCGGACAGTTCCATGGTGGTGATCTCAAAGCGGTCGGGCTGGGAGATGGGCACCGAGATGGTGCCGGAACCGGTGACGGCAGTGCCGGACTCGGTGCCGGTGCCGGTCATGTTGACGGTGATGTTGGCCACGCCGCCGGTGAAGGAGGCGGAGGGCAGCACCGCAAAGGAGACGTCCCGGGTGCTCTTGGCGGACATGGTGCCCACATATTCGGACAGGCTGCCGCCGGTCAGGGTGATTCCGTCGGGCAGGGTGACCGACACGATGACATCGGACAGGGTCTCATCGCCGTCGGTGGCGTAGGCGGTGACGCTGAGGGTGAAGGGATTGCCCGCGGTCACGGCGTCGCTGCCGTAGCTGGACTGGCGCATGACCAGATTGGGGGTCTTGGGATCCTCGTCCACGCACTGGCCGATGGTCACCGAGAACTGCTGCATGGCCATGGAGGTGTCCAGATAGCTCAGGTCGATGTTGAGGGTGTTGCCGCCCCCGGCGTAGATCACATCCCGGAACAGCAGCACATAGGTGTAGTAGGCGCCGGCATCGTCGGTGGACTCGGTCAGCTGGCTGATCTCACCGGTGCCGGTGTACTGGAACACCGAGGAGTTGATGCGGGTGACGATCTGATCGGTAGTGACATTGTTCTTGGCCGAGGAGTGGTCCACCACCCGCAGCACAATGTTCACATGGTCGTCCCGCTCCACGGTGGTGACCTCGCCGCCTGCCAGGTCGGTGACGGTGGCGGCAGTGACATAGACGCCGTCCGCCGGGACATTGTTCACCGGGGGATTGGACGAGGTGCCCCCGTCCTCCGCAAAGGCGGGCAGGGCAAGCAGGCAGACCAGAAGCAGCAGGGCCATGCCGACGGAAAGAATACGTGAGGTCGTTTTCACAGGGAGATCCTCCTTACAAAATGGTACGTCCGGTTTATTTTGCTGCGGCGTCCGCCGCGGATGTCGTTTGCTGGGCCGTCTCTGCGGCGGGGGATACGGCGGGGGAAGCCTCCTGTCCCGCCTCTTCGGCCTGGGCGCGGGCGGCCTCCTCGGCCTCGTCCCGGGCCAGCTCGTCGGCCAGGGCCTGACGGCGGCGCAGGCGTTCCTCCTCCGGGGGGACCACATCGCTCTGCACCTTGCCGTCCAGGATGGTGATGATCCGGTCGGCACAGGCAGCCAGGGAAGGTTCATGGGTGACCATGACAAAGGTGATCTGGTCCTTTTTGGACATTTCCAGCATGCGCAGAAGCACCTGGCGGGAGGTCTTGCTGTCCAGATTGCCGGTGGGCTCGTCGGCAAAGATGACCTTGGGGCGGCTGACAAAGGCCCGGGCGATGCCCTGATCTCGTGCTTGCCGATGTACACCTTGCCGCGGGTGGGCTTTTCCAGCCCGGCCAGCTGGTTGAGCAGGGTGGACTTGCCGCTGCCCGACTGGCCCACGATGCAGCAGAACTCGCCCTTTTCCACGCTGATGTCCACGTTGTCCAGGGCAACGACCCGCTCCTTGCCCACCGCATAGACCTTGCGCAGGCCCTCGGTACGGATGATCGG
>JAHZHS010000043.1 GCA_019420135.1 Oscillospiraceae bacterium
CCGACAGGTCCACCCCGTCGGCCTTGATGAGCTCGATCAGCCGGTGCAGCTGGTAGGGGGCAATGAAGGTATAGACCGGGTAGCAGAACAGGACCAGCTCCGCGTCCTGCAGGGCGTCGCGCACGGGGGCAAAGTCCTTCTCATAGCTTTTGATGCGCTGGCCCACCGGCAGAAAAGTGAAGGTATGTTCCGGGTGCAGCGCCTGGAGATACAGTGCCGTGTGTACGGTGGTGGAATTCTTCCCCTTGGGGCTGGCGTTCAACACAAGAATTTTCATGCGGTTTCCTCCGATTGCTGTGGCAGGCGGGTCCTGTCCCCGACGAAAGCGGGGGAGAGGGCCGGAATCTTATGATACAATCCTATTATAGGGTCCGCAGGCTCTTTCCGTCAATGTGCCGGACGGGGCGGAGGGGCGCCCCGTCATATCCGCCGGACGGACCTGACGGATGGTTAAAAAAATCTGCCTGCCGCTTAACCACGCCTCTCTTGTGGGGGCAGGGATGCCTTTGGTACAATACAGGTACAGACCGCGCGGGAAAAAAATCCAGGACAGGAAAGGCTGGTTTGCTATGGAATGCACCTCTCAGACCCTCGGCGGCAGGATCGCCGCTCTGCGCAAGGCAAAAGGCTTGACCCAGGAACAGCTGGCCGCGCGGGTGGGAATATCCGCCCCGGCGGTGAGCAAGTGGGAGACGGACAGTTCCTGCCCGGACATTGCCCTGCTCTGCCCGCTGGCCCGGGCGCTGGACACCAATGTGGATACGCTGCTGCAATTTGAGGAGACCCTCCCCGACAGCGAGGTGACCCTCCGCCTCAACGCCATCCTGGGGCAGGCGATGGCCGACGGCACCGAGGCAGGCTGGGAGGAGGCGGAGCAGCGGCTGGACGATCTGCTCCACCAGTATCCCAACTGTACCGCGCTGCTCTTCAATGCAACGGCGGCCTGTGACTCGTTCCAGCTGTTTTTCCCAAAAGCGGATGAATCCCGGAAACAGAAATGGAAATCCCGCAAGCGGGAACTGCTGCAAAGGGTGCGTGCATCCGGCAGCAGCGCCTACTGGCAGGCAGCCACCGTGGGGCTGGCCTCCCTGGAGATCGCGGAGGGAGACCCCGAACAGGGCGCCGCCCTGCTGCGGGAACTGCCGGAACCTGTGGGGGACCCCTCCTTCGTCTGGGTCACCTATTATCTGAAAAAGAAGGAGCCGGACAAGGCTCTGGAACTGACCCAGAAGCAGCTGTACCGCGCGGTCATCCAGGCGCAGACCAGCCTGGCTACCCTGATGAGTGCCAGACTTCTCCCCGACGGAGCCGGGCGCCGTAAGGCCTGTGAAGCCTATCGGATACTGGCGCAGACCTTCGGTCTGCCGGACATGAGCGACGGCCTGGAGCTGGAACTCTGCCTGGAGAAAGGGGACATCCGGCAGGCGGCGGATTGTTTTGTGCGGTATGTCCGAGCCATGCGCCGGCTGGCGGAATTGCCGGAGCCGCAGCTGTTCTCTCCGGGCATGGCAAACGCCTCCGGGGCGCAGAGAGAGACCGCCTCCCGGGAAATGCGCCGGATGCTGTTTGAGGAGGTCACCAAAGACGAGCGCTGCCGCCCGCTGTGGGATTTCCCGGAGTGTGTGGCTGCCCGGGATTCCCTGTGCCAGGAGCTGTGACCCTCCTGCAAATGAATAGGAAACGACCTCCCGCATCCGGATACCGTCCGGGGCGGGAGGTCGTTTTTTGCAGCGGATCTACTGCAAGGGCAGCATGACCTTGGCGGTGAAATAGCCCTCCTCCATGGAATAGTTGAGGATGCCGTCGCAGCGGCGGACGGTCTGGGCAATGATCTTGGTGCCGTAGCCGTGGCGGGTGGTGTCCGCCTTGGTGGTGTGCAGCAGGGGATTGCGGGCCAGCACATCCCCCGCCGTGCGGTTGGCCACGATGCAGACCAGGTAGCCGGGAATGGTCTTGATGGACACTCGGATCTGGGCATCCGTCAGACCGGTGCTGGCCTCGATGGCGTTGTCCAGCAGGTTGAGCAGGATGGTGCACAGGGCGTTCTCGTCCAGATGAAGCTGGGCGGACAGCACCACCTCCACCAGGGTGGGGATCTTCTGCTCCCGGGCTTTGCGCAGCTTGTGGTTGAGCAGATAGTCCAGCAGGACGTTGCCGGTCTCCACCTGGTTCAGCCGGGTCAGATCATCCCCCGTCACCTTTTCCAGATATTGTTCCAGCTCCTCCAGCTTGTTCTGGCGCACCAGGGTCTGGATGTAAAAGTAACGGTTTTTCAGCTCATGGCGCTCCTTGCGCAGCTGCTCCTCCATCTGGGCGGAGTAGCGGTATTTTTCCAGCTGGGCATCGCTCTGGGCCAGCTGCATGGTCATGCGGTGCTGTTCCTCATAGCCGTGGGTGATGAGAAAAATGTAATAGTAGGCCACCGGCAGATTGGTGAGCAGGATGCCGCAGCAGACGGGCAGCATGTACCGGGACAGCCACGGCACCGCGTTGATGAGCACAAATCCCAGCAGCATGCTGAGGGGAAAGTACAGCGCGGGGAGCATCTGATAGGGCGGCAGGTGCAGGGTGGATACAATGGGAAACCGGACAAACAGCCAGAACAGCAGAAGCAGCGTCGCCAGCAGCAGGGCGTTGGTGGCCACGTCCCACACCGCGTAGACCGGCCGGGGCATGGCGGTCTCCTGCTCGTACAGCGGCAGACAGACCATCTTGAAGATCTGCACAAAGGCGGTGCAGAAACTGATGTAGATGAGCTTGTAAAAGATGCCCCGCCGCAGCAAAAGGTGGGAGGTCACCAGCAGCGTCACCACCAGCCCGCCGAAATTGTACCAGTAGGGCAGCAGCAGGCCCCGCTGTTTGCACAGGACCTGGGGCAGGGTATAGCACAGCAGATAAGCCCCGGTGGAGAGCAGGGTGAAGGCGGCGGGGGTGACCCAGGGCCGCCGCCCGCCGCAAAGGTGATGGATGATGTATGCCATGGCGGCACAGACCAGAATGCCGTCCAGCTCCACCAGACGGTAAAAATCATAAAAAGGCTGCCACATAGGCCCTCCGTTCACTGGGTGTTGTAGGACAGGAATTTCTGCTTGATCTCGTTTTCCCGCCCTCGGCTGATGGGAAGTTCGGCGCCGTTGGACAGGCGCAGAAAATTCTTCCCGATATAGCGGATGGCCTCACAGTTGACCAGATAGCTGCGGTGCGGCTTCAGAAAGGGCTGGTGGGCCAGCTTGGCCTCGATGTCCGCCAGCTTGCAGCGCACAAGAGTCTCGTTGCTGCTGGTCACCACGCGGCAGTCCTTGCGCTGGGCCTCTATGTACAGGATGGTGTGGATGTCAAAGGAATAGATGTCCCCGGAGGGGGATTCCTCCACTGTCAGCACACTGTGGGCGGCACGGTGCAGCTGCGCCACACAGTCCCGCACCAGGGCAGGCAGCTGGCTTTCGTACTGGGACTTGCGGATAAACCGGAAAGGCTGTACCTCAAAGGTCTGAAAGACCAGGGCGTCTTTCTGGGAGATGAACACCACCAGGGCGTCGGGGGAGAGGGCGCGGATGCGCCGGCAGACCTCGATGCCGTCCATGCCGGGCATCTCAATGTCCAGAAAGATCAGGTCATAGTGATAATGCAGCTCGTACATTTCCAGAAATTCCGGTCCGCTGCCGAAGGTCTCGAAACTGACGGCAGCACCCTCCCGGCGGAATGCCTCGGCCATGGTGTCGCGGAAATACTGGGAGAACCGGGCCTCGTCCTCCACGATGGCAGCACGATACATGCGGTGCCTTCTTTCTTTCATTTCTTTATCTAATCTTAACAAAAATCACAAACTGATTCAATCAATACTGGCATCTATGCCGATACATTTCGTACCGCATGGCTGCATTTCGTACCCAAAAGCCGTTTTTTGCCACTTTTTGTGCTAAGCTGAGGATCGAAAAAGGCCGCACCTGTGCGGAAATTATCAAGGAGAAGGAGAATTGCTATGGCAAACAAGAAAAGCAGCAAACTGCCTGCAGTGCTGTTGGCCCTGTTACTTGCGGTAACGATCGTGGTCAACGTGGTGCTGTCGGTGCCGCTGTACACGGTCATGAACATGTACTTCGGCAAGGGCGATGCGATCGTGGAAGAAAACGAGAACAGCGCCAATCTCAATTCCAACTATTATACCTCCGCCTACCAGTCCCCTGAGGAGATGGAGGCGGCAGCCCAGGACCTGGCCGCCGAGGTCGAGTCGGAGGGCGTTGTCCTGCTGAAAAACGACAACGCCGCCCTGCCCCTGACCGATGAGGAGACCTCGGTCTCGCTGTTCGGCCGTACCAGCGTGGATCCCATCTACACCGGCGCGGGCAGCGCCGCCACCGAGAGCAGCCCTGTGGATTACAAGACCGCCTTTGAGGAGGCCGGTTTCTCGGTGAACCCCACCCTCTATGATTTCTACGCCAACCATTCCATTTCCACCACCAAGGTGGATGTGACCATGCAGACCGGCATGGGCCCCATGCCCGCCAGCTACACCGGCCGCGGCTTCCTGTCCTCCATGGGCACCGCCATGTTCATCAACGACATCATTGCCGAAGTTCCCGTGTCCGACTATCCTGCCGATCTGGCAGACAGCTGCAAGACCTACGGCGACGCGGCCATCGTGATCCTGGGCCGTGTGGGCGGCGAGGGCTGCGACCTGCCTGTGGACATGAGCGAGTATGCTCCCCGGGAGGAGGACAAGGACAAGCATTATCTGGAACTCAGCAGCATTGAGGAAGAGATGCTTGCCTACGTCAAGGGCCTGAAGGATGCCGGCACCGTCAAGAAGATCGTGGTGGTGCTCAACACCGCCAACACCATGGAACTGGATTTCCTGGACGATGCGGCTTACGGCATTGACGCCGCCATCTGGGTGGGCTGCCTGGGTGACCAGGGCAGCCGCGGCGTGGTCTCCGTCCTGGACGGCGACGTCACCCCCAGCGGCCATACCGTGGACACCTACGTCTACGACCTGACCAAGGACCCCAGCTACGTCAACTTTGACGATACCTTCTACACCAACGTGGACGGCTCCATCGGCGGCTACGAATCCGGCCGTTTCAACGAGTACGAGGAAGGCATCTACGTCGGCTACCGTTACTATGAGACCGCTGCCGCCGAGGCCATGAACGGCAACTATCCCGGCTTCGACTACGATACCGCCGTGCAGTATCCCTTCGGCTACGGCCTGAGCTACACCACCTTCGACATGGCCTTTGAGGGTACCCCCACCTTTGAGAACGATACCTTCACCTTCAATGTCAAGGTCACCAACACCGGTGATACTTACAGCGGCAAGCAGGTTGTCCAGCTCTATGCCGAGGCACCCTACACCCCCGGCGGCATTGAGAAGTCCAAGGTCGTCCTGGTCGCCTACGACAAGACCGACCTGCTGGCTCCTGGCGAGAGCCAGACTCTGACCCTGACCGTGAACAAGGACGATCTGGCCAGCTACGACTACAAGAACAACGGCTGCTATGTGCTGGATGCAGGCAGCTATACCTTCTATCTGAGCGAAAACGCCCACAGCTGGGCGAACATCGCCGCCGATGACGCTACCAAGTGCTATACCTGCTCTCTGGATCAGGAGATCTACAGCGGCGACAACAAGCGCGACAGCGATGCCGTGGCCGCCACAAACCAGTTTGACGAAGTCTCCGCCATGTTCACCGACACCCCGGAGACGGGCAAGCCTTTGAACATGAGCCGTGCCGACTTCGCAGGCACCTTCCCCACTGCTCCTACTGCGGCGGATACCGAGGCGGAGCCCGAGACCAAGGCTGAGCTGGAGACCGTCTTTGATGAGGAGACCGATCCCTTGCTGGGCAACGAGGAGGGCAGCCTGGCCTACGCGGCCCAGGCTCCCACCACCAAGGCGGACAACGGCCTGTCCCTCATCGCCCTGCGCGGAGCCGACTATGATGACGAGCGCTGGGAGCTGCTGCTGGACGAGCTGGACATGTCTGAAGTCGCCCCCATGCTGGCCAACGCCGGCTACAACACCGCCGAGATGCTCAGCGTAGGCAAGCCCGCCACCCTGGATTACGACGGCCCTCTGGGCTGGTCTACTTGGGTCTCCGCCAGCGGCGGAGAGGCCATCTGCACCGGCTTCCCGGCCGAGGAACTGCTGGCCGCTACCTGGAACACCGACCTGGCCTATCAGGTCGGCCTGATGATCGGTGAGCAGGGCCTGAACAACGGCTTCAACGGCTGGTATGCTCCCGCCATGAATACCCACCGCAGCGCATTCGCAGGACGCAACTACGAGTACGCTTCCGAGGACGGCCTGCTGGCCGGCACCATCACCGCCAACGAGGTCTCCGGCGCCATGCAGATGGGCGTGTTCTGCTACCTCAAGCACTTCGCCCTCAACGACAAGGAGGACGGCCGCAACGGTATCGCCACCTGGGCAAACGAGCAGGCCATCCGTGAGATCTATCTCAAACCTTTCGAGGTGTGCGTCAAGACCGCGAAGGCCACCATCAGCTACAACGACGAGGACGGCGTGCAGCAGACCCGCGAGATCCGCGCCGCCACCGGCATCATGAGCGCCTACAACCGCATCGGCACCAAGTGGTCCGGCGCCAACTACGGCCTCATGACCCAGATCCTGCGTAACGAGTGGGGCTTTGACGGTGCAGTCGTCTCCGACTACTTCGGCGGTTCCGCCTACATGGATACCGACGAGGGCCTGCGCGCCGGCAACGACCTGATGCTCAACACCTTCGCCGACGGTTCCCTCACCGACAGCACCTCCGCCACCGCCCAGACCGCCATGCGCAAGGCGGCCCACAACGTCCTGTACATGGTCGTCAACAGCAACGCCATGCAGGGCATTGCCTCCGGCGTGACCATCCGCTACGATCTGGCCGGCTGGCAGAAAGTGATGTACGCATGCGACGCTGTCGTGGCTGTCATCCTGATTGCCGGTGTGGCACTGATCCTGCGCAAGAAGAAGAAAGCATAAGCCTCCTGTTTCAGGGGCGGCAGACTGAGGAAAGAGCCTGCCGCCTCTTTTTGTGTGTATGCCCCTTGTCTGATCCCGGCGGTGTGGCTCTGAATCGTGTCCGGCAGCCTCTGCGGAAGCGCCCCTTTGATCAGATCCACCGCTGAAAAGCCCGTCTGCAGAATTGACGCAGGCGGGCTTTTTTGTTTACAGGATTCCGGCATGATGCACAGAAAATGCAACGGATTTTGTTGGCATTGCCAAACCCGCAGGGAAGGCGGCTGCAGACCACCTCTGGGCTCATGGCCGCCGGACAACGAACAAAAATATTGTACAAAAAATCGATGAAAAATTTGTGGGATGCACGAATGGAATGCAGGCGGCGGTTGTTGTACACTAAACACGTTGAACGGATAAGAATACGCATTCACAGCAAGGGGGAAGGATACCGATGATCACCATGGCGGAAATCGCACGGCTGACGAATGTGTCGCAGCCCACGGTTTCCCGGGTGCTCAACGGCAATACCAAGGTCGCTCCTGAAATCCGGGAACGGGTTCTGGCCTGCGCGCGGGAACATGACTATCAGCTGAACGCTCTGGCCAAAGGCCTGCAGGGCAGCAGGACCCACCTGCTGGGGGTGCTGGTCACGGATATCTCCAACGGATTTTTTGCGGACTTGGCCAAGCAGATCGAGAGCGCGGCCAGGGAACGGGATTACAGCATTATCCTGTTCAACAGTGACTACAATCCGCAAAGTGAGCAGGAATATCTGGACGTGGTCCGCCGCTACCGGGTGGACGGTGTGCTGGCGGTACCCATCCGGGAGACCAGCGCCGAATGGCATGACTATGTCAAAAAGCTGGATGTGCCGGTGGTGACTATCACCCGCCATGCCGAGGGGCTGGATTCTTTCTATGTGGATCATGCGGTGGCCGGTGCCCAGGTGGCGGACCATCTGCTGGACCGGGGATACCGCCGGTTCCTGTTCATCGGCAAGGACTACGACGGCAAATATGTGGGATTCCGCCGACGGCGGAGGGAAAAAGGGTTTGGCCAGGCCGTTACCAACCGGGTCCTGCAGGATCATGACCAGCTCCGCCGGGAGCTGGCGGAATGGTACCGCAGTGGGACAAAACGCCCGGCAGTCTTTGCAGGCAATGACATCTATGCCTTGCAGGTGCTGGATATTCTGCGGGAATTGGGACTTTCGGTTCCGGAACAGGCCGGGGTGATGGGGTTTGACGATACCTTTATGAGCCGCCATCTGAACCCCCGTCTCAGCACCGTCAGCCAGCCCACCGGCGATATGGCGCGGCAGGCAGTGGACTGGTTGCTGGACCTGATCGAACATCCCGGGGAACACACGCCCAGGGAACATGCCTTTCCGGCAACGCTCATCCTGAGGGAGAGTACCTGATTCTTTGTCAGGAGATCCCTCTGTTTTATACCTGTTCGTGAATACGTATTCACGAAACGATACAGATTCCAGTTTTATCCCGAAACGGGATTTTCTCTGTACTCCTGCTCTGTGAAAGGGCTGAGATAAAGACAAAAGAGGAAAGGATGTAGTGTCATGGATTACAAGAAAGTAGCCCAGGAGATCTACGACAAGGTTGGTCGGAAAGAGAACCTGGTCTCGGCAGCGCACTGTGCCACCCGCCTGCGGCTGGTGCTGGTGGACAACGCCAAGTGCGACGCCAAAGCGGTGGAGGACATCGAGGGGGTCAAGGGTGTTTTCAGCGCCTCGGGCCAGCTGCAGATCATTCTGGGGACCGGCGTGGTCAACAAGGTGTACGATGAGTTCATCGCCATCTCCGGCCTGAGTGCCGCCACCAAGGATGAGGTCAAGGCGGCAGCTGCTGCCCGCCAGAATCCCTTCAAGCGTGCCATCAAGACACTGGGCGACATCTTTGTGCCCATCATCCCCGCCATCGTGGCCAGCGGCTTCCTCATGGGCATCATGGAAGCGCTGAACTTCATGGTGAACAACAACTTCCTGAATATTGATACCTCCGGTTCTATCTACGTGTTCGCCACTCTGTTCTCTAACACGGCGTACACCTTCCTGCCCATCCTCATCGCCTACAGTGCGGCCAAGGCGTTTGGCGGCAACCCCTATCTGGGCGCCGTCATCGGTATGATTATGATCCACCCCAACCTGCAGAACGCCTGGACGGTAGCCACTGAGGGCGTCCATCAGACCCAGAGCGTCTGGTTCGGCCTTTATTCGGTGGATATGGTGGGCTATCAGGGCCATGTCATTCCGGTCATCATTGCCGTATGGGTCATGTGCTTTTTGGAAAAACGCCTGCACAAGATCGTCCCTGCCATGTTTGACCTCTTTGTCACTCCGCTGGTCAGTGTCTTTGTCACCGGCTACCTGACCCTCTCCATCATCGGACCCATCTTCGTCGCCATCGAAAACGGCATCATCGGCGGCATCCAGACCCTGCTCACCCTGCCCCTCGGCATCGGCAGCCTGATCATGGGCGGCTTGTACTCCACCACCGTTGTCGCCGGCATTCATCATATGTATACAGTCATTGACATGGGTCAGCTGTCCATGTACGGCGTGACCTACTGGCTGCCCCTGGCTTCCGCCGCCAACATGGCGCAGGGCGCCGCCACCCTGGCTGTCGCCCTCAAGAGCAAAAACGGCAAGACCAAGGCAGTGGCCCTGCCCTCCGCCTTCTCCTGCTTCATGGGCATCACCGAGCCCGCCATCTTCGGCGTCAACCTGCGCTTCTTCAAGCCCTTTGTCTGCGGTGCCATCGGCGGCGCAGTGGGCGCTATGTATGCTTCCCTGGTCCATTTGGGCGCCAGCGGCACCGGCGTTACCGGTTTGTTCGGACTGCTGCTCTGCCTGCAGCATCCCCTGGAATACATTATTATGGCGGCCATCTCCATCGGTGTGGCCTTTGTCCTGACCTGGCGGGTCAGAGATAAGGATCCCAAGCCGCAGGCGGAGGAAACCAAACCTGCCGCCGCAGAGAAAACCGAAACCCCCGCTGCAAAGCCTGAGGCACCGGCCATGACCTGTGAGCCCGGTACCGTCTATGCACCGGTGGCCGGCACGGCAGTCCCGTCCGAAGAAATCCCCGACGAAACCTTTGCCTCCGGCGTGCTGGGCCGCGGCGTGGGCATCCAGCCTGCGGACAACACCATCGTGGCGCCCTTTGACGGAGAGATCTCCTCGGTCACCGAGACCCACCACGCGGTGGGCATCACCTCGCCCGACGGCATGGAGCTGCTGATCCATGTGGGCGTGGATACGGTGGACATGAAGGGCGACGGCTTCCAGTGCTTTGTCCAGGCAGGCCAGAAGGTCAAGGCAGGGGAAAAGCTCATCACCTTTGACCGGGACAAGATCGCTGCAGCCGGGCATCCCGACATGGTGGCGGTGCTGCTGACCAACTCCGACGATTATAAAGACCTCAAGATCCAGACCGGCAGCTGCAAGACCCTGGACAAGATCCTGCAGGTCTGAGCCATTGTATCTGTGCCGTACCCGGCGACCGGACCGGGCACGGCTCTCTGTGATACCGCACAAAGGAGGCTATCGTTTTGAAAATACAGTATCTGGGCACAGCAGCTGCGGAAGGCTGGCCCGCCCTGTTCTGCTCCTGCCCCATCTGCACAAAAGCCCGGGCGGAAGGCGGCAAAAATCTGCGCACCCGAACCCAGGCCATTGTGGATGGGGAACTGCTTTTGGATTTCCCGCCCGACACCTACTGCCACGCCCTGCGCTACAATCTGGAACTGGCCAACATCCGCACACTGCTGGTGACCCACAGCCATATGGATCACTGGTTTCCCACCGACCTGATCCACCGCCACGAGCATTTCGGCCACGGGGTGAAAGGGGTGCTGGAAGTCTACGGCAACCAGGCGGTCAAGGATGCCTTTGATGCCCACATTCTGGTGGATCGCTTCAAGCCCCATCCCATCGGGGACGTGGTGCACTTTCATGTGACCCACGGGGGAGATCATTTCCAGGTCAACGGCTGGGAGATCACCGCGGTGCCCGCCGATCACGACAAGAGGGAAGAATGCCTGGTCTACATCTGCCAGAAAGATGGCAAGACCTTCTTCTATGGCCATGACACCGGCATCAACCTGAGCGAGGAGGCCTGGGCACTGGTCACCGCCCATCACTATGACCTCATCAGCCTGGATGCCACCATGGGCAAAAAGACCATCGGGGGGTATCACATGGGGCTGCCCGACGTGGAGCAGATGCTGGGGCGTCTGACCAGCCTGGGATGTGTGGATGAACATACGGTCAAGGTCATCAATCATTTCAGCCACAATGGGGAGATGACCCATGATGATCTGGCCCAATGGGGCGCCCAGCGTGGAATTCTGGCTGCATATGACGGGATGAACGTGGAGTTTTGAGTTTGGTGACAGCATTGCCGCTGCCGCCCGATGGAAAAGAACGGATTGTTCGGGAGAATGTAAGATGCAAGCAAAGAAAAGCAAGAAACCGCAAAAAGCCGGAACTACGGTCAAGACCAAACCTGCCGGAAAGGGATCCACCGTCAAAAAGACGGCTGCTGCAGAGCCGGCCCGCCCCGCGGCACCGGCAAATGAGGAAGATGCCGTTTTTGAGCGCCGCCTGGCCCGCCACTATGACGAGCTGAAGTGGCTGTACTGTGAGCTATATCATGATGATATGCAGGCCTTTGACTATTGCGTGGGGATGCTGCGCCGTGCCTGGGCCGACCGCAAGCCTGCCCTGCGTGCCCAGGACGCCGCCCGGGAGGCCAATCCCGACTGGTATCGCCGCCGGGACCTGCTGGGAATGATGATGTACACCCAGGCCTTTGCCGGGACCCTCAAAGGGGTGGAGGAGAAGCTTCCCTATATTCAGGAATGCGGCGTCAACTATCTGCATCTGATGCCGCTGCTCCAGAGCCCCAAGGGCCGCAGTGACGGCGGCTATGCGGTGGCAGATTTCCGCACGGTGGAGCCGGAGCTGGGCACCATGGACGATCTGGAGCATCTGGCCGACGCCTGCCGGGAGAAGGGTATGAGCCTCTGCCTGGACTTTGTCATGAACCACACCAGCGAGGACCACGAGTGGGCCAAAAAGGACCGGGCGGGGGAGCCCGGCTACCGGGAACGGTACTTCTTCTACGACAACTGGGATATCCCCAACGAGTTTGAAAAGACGGTGCCCCAGGTGTTTCCCACCACGGCGCCGGGCAGCTTTACCTGGCTGGATGATTGCAAGCAGGTGGTCATGACCAATTTCTATCCCTATCAGTGGGATCTGAACTACGCAAACCCCGTGGTATTCAATGACATGACCGAAAACCTGCTCTATCTCACCAACCGGGGCATCGATGTCATCCGCCTGGATGCGGTGCCCTATATTTGGAAGCAGCTGGGAACCTCCTGCCGCAACCTGCCCCAGGTACATACCCTGGTGCGGATGATGCGCATGGTCTGTGAGATCGTCTGCCCCAGTGTCCTTTTGCTGGGCGAGGTGGTCATGGAGCCGGCCAAGGTGGTGCCTTACTTCGGCACACCGGAAAAGCCGGAATGCCACATGCTCTATAACGTCACCACCATGGCCACCACCTGGAACTCCCTGGCTACGGCGGATGTCTCGCTGCTGCGGCACCAGATGGACACGGTGTGCTCGCTGCCCCGGGATTTCCTCTTCCTCAACTATCTCCGCTGCCACGACGACATTGGCTGGGGCCTGGACTATCCCTGGCTGGGCGCCCGCTTCGGTACCAATGAAGTGGCACACAAAAAGTACCTCAATGACTGGTTCACCGGCAAATGGCCGGGCAGCGACAGCCGGGGCGAGCTGTACAACGATGACCCGACGCTGGGGGATGCCCGGCTGTGCGGCACTACCGCATCGCTGTGCGGCGTGGAGACTGCTGATTTTGAGAAGGATCCCTTCAAGATGGAGCGGGCCATCTCCTGCGATCTGATGCTTCACGCCTGGATGCTGGTGCAGAGCGGTATCCCGGTTCTGTACAGCGGGGATGAGATCGGCCAGCTCAACGATTACAGCTATCATAAGGACCCCGAAAAGTGGGATGACAGCCGCTATATCCATCGCGGCAAATTCCAGTGGGATCTGGCGGAGCTGCGCCACGACACCACCACCCGTCAGGGCAAGCAGTTTGAGGGGCTGCGCCGGTTGGAAACCATCCGTGCCGGGGAAAAGGCCTTTGACGCCCAGGCGGATGTCTGGACCTTCGATACCGGCAGCGACCATGTGCTGGGCGTGGGCCGGTGGTATCAGGGCCACAAACTCATGGCCTTCTTCAACTTCAGCCCTGAGTTTGTGCATGTTTCTTCCGGTGAGAAGGGTCCCTACGAGGAGCTGATGTACGGCGGAAACCGCGACGACCTGAGCGATGTGGAGCTGTACCCCTACGGCTTTGCCTGGTTCCTGCACACCGAGGATATCTGACGTACCTATCTGCCTAAAACGACAGGCACCCGAAATCCCTGACCAATCCGTCAGGGACACCGGGTGCCTGTTTGCGTTTGCGAGAGGGATACAGTCTGGCAGCGCGGTCTGGACTTTGCCGGGAAGTCGATCCCGACAGAGTCCGGCAGGAAAAGGAAAACAGACCTGTCGGACCCGCAGCAGGTCTTTTGCGGTCCGGCCTTTCATACAACTGCAATGAATGGGAGGTGAGCCTGTGTTTTCGGTTTTATGGATTTTTTTGCAAAATGCCGCCGCACAGATCTGGTATGCGGCACTGCATCTGGAAAGCGGAAGTTTTCCTCGCCCGCTTTCCCCCGCTCAGGAAAGGGAAGCATTCGCCGCCATGGCGCGCGGCGATGTGTCCGCCAGAGATACCCTCATCAGCCATAATCTGCGCCTGGTGGCTCATGTGGTGAAAAAGTATTATGCAGCGCCCGGCGGACAGGATGATATGATCAGCATCGGTACCATCGGACTGATCAAGGCGGTGGATAGCTTCCGCCCGGAACGAAAGGTCCGGTTTTCCAGCTATGCCTCCCAGTGCATTGAAAATGCTATCCTCTCAAAAAGGCCTGTTTGGGAATTCCAGCTGGAACAGCGGAACGGATTTTCCAGCATTTGCCAAAATGGAAGGTCTTCGCCAGGCTCTCACCGGATTTTTACATACTCAGCCGCACCGACCACGGCAAGCCTCGCTTCGCGCCCCTGGCTGTGCACCGGTTCCGGCTCATCCCACCGCCCAACCTGCCCAAAGCCCAGCGGTTCACCCGGCAGTACCGCAGTTACCGGGAGATCGACAACGTCCCTGACCGGCTGCGGTGGTGCCGCCTGCAGATGGGCCTGCTGCAGCGGGAGGTGGCCGAACGGGTGGGTGTCACCACGACGTTCTACATCGACCTGGAGACCGGCGCCTGTGAGCACACCCCCGCCGCCGTGGCGGACAATCTGGCAGAGCTGTACGGCGTCCCGGCGACCGACCTGCTGGACGGGTACAACCGCTTTCTGTACGAGGGACAGGCCCGGCAGATTCTGGCCCTCCGCCAGCGGGCGGGCCTCAGCCGCGCCGCCTTTGCCCGTCAAACCGGCATCAGCGAAAGCTCTCTCCGCGCATGGGAAACGAAGACAAAAACCATCAGCAAAAAGTGCTGGGAGCGCTACTTCCGGGAGCAGGGATAGCACAACAGAAAAAGCGCCCCGGAGAGGGTCGGCCATTGTGACCGACTTCTCCGGGGCATTTCTCTATGGAGAAACTCGCA
>JAHZHS010000044.1:0-277 GCA_019420135.1 Oscillospiraceae bacterium
GGCGATGCGGGCCGGGTCGGGGTAGGCGGAGGGGTTGTCGATGATCTCTACGGTGCCGTCGGTCAGGGTGATGCGGTACTGAACGCCGGGGGTGGTGGTGATGAGGTCCAGGTCA
Source organism: Oscillospiraceae bacterium (assembly GCA_019420135.1). Lineage (GTDB taxonomy): Bacteria > Bacillota > Clostridia > Oscillospirales > Ruminococcaceae > Gemmiger. The sequence goes on from JAHZHS010000044.1 coordinate 116, forward strand.
AACTCCCGCTCCAGCCGCTCGGTGATGATCTCCATGTGGAGAAGTCCCAGGAATCCGCACCGGAAGCCAAATCCCAGGGCGGCGCTGGTCTCGGGCTCAAAGCTCAGGGAGGCGTCGCTGAGCTGGAGCTTTTCCAAAGCGTCCTTCAGGTCGGGATAGTCG
>JAHZHS010000044.1:287-7363 GCA_019420135.1 Oscillospiraceae bacterium
CGCAGGGGGTCAGGCTGGTGGCGCCCATGTGGCCCACCTCCACCAGCTGGAACTGGGCGCCGGTGCTCATGAGCCGGATGGTGTCGCCGGGCTTTACGGTGCCCTCAAAGACACGGACATAGACGATAACGCCCTTGTAGCTGTCGTAGACGCTGTCGAAGATCAGCGCCTTGAGGGGGGCGTCGGGGTCGCCCTGGGGCGGCGGCACATCCTTGACCACCCGCTCCAGCACGGCGCGGATGTTGGTGCCCAGCTTGGCGGACACCCGGGGGGCGTCCATGCAGGGCAGACCGATGACATCCTCCACCTCTTTGGCGGCGGCGTCGGGGTCGGCGCTGGGCAGGTCGATCTTGTTGAGGATGGGCACGACCTCCAGGTTGTGGTCGATGGCCATGTAGCAGTTGGCCAGGGTCTGGGCCTCCACGCCCTGGCTGGCGTCCACCACCAGCACCGCGCCCTCGCAGGCGGCCAGGCTGCGGCTGACCTCGTAGGCAAAGTCCACGTGGCCCGGGGTGTCGATGAGGTTGAACTCGTAATCTTTCCCGTCGTCGGCATGGTAGCGCATGGTCACGGCGCGGGCCTTGATGGTGATGCCCCGCTCCCGCTCCAGCTCCATGTCGTCCAGAATCTGATCCTCCATGGTGCGCTTGTCCACACTGTCGGTCAGCTCGAGGATCCGGTCGGAGAGGGTGCTCTTGCCATGGTCGATGTGGGCGATGATGCAGAAGTTTCGGATGTTGTCACGTGCCATTCAGTTTTCCTCCAAGTCGTTCCAGATCCGTACGGGAACCCCGTTTTGCAGGTAAACCCGCGGCACCCGTCGGGAGATGCCGCAGATGATCTCATAGTTGATGGTGCCGGTTTTCTCGGCCACGGTGTCGGCGGTGTCGGCGCCGGGGGCAGCTCCGGGGCCAAAGACGATGACCTCGTCCCCCGGCTGCACGCCGGGAATGTCGGTGACATCCACGATGGTCTGGTCCATGCAGACCCGGCCGATGACCGGGGCGGCCTTGCCCCGGATGGTCATGGTGCCCAGCCCCGACAGGCGGCGGGGATAGCCGTCGGCGTACCCCACGCTGATGGTGGCGGCGCAGGTGGGCTTTTCGGCGGTGAAGGTGCGGCCGTAGCTGACGCTCTGGCCGGCATCCAGCCACTTGACGTGGGTCACCACCGCCTTGAGGGTCATGGCAGGGCGCAGTTCCGCGCTGCCCACCTCGTCGCTGGGGGCGAGACCGTACAGGATGATGCCCGCCCGCACCAGGTTGTGCCGCCACTCGGGGTGGAGAAGCTGGGCTGCGCTGTTGGCGCAGTGGACGGTGCCGGTGGCAAAGCCGTCGGCACGGAGCCGCTCCACCGCCCGGACAAACAGCTCGTGCTGGTTTTCGGTGTAGGCGGTGTCGTCCTCGCTCAGGCTGTCGGCCACCGCAAAATGCTGGAAGATGCCGGTGATGGCAAGCCCGGGCAGGGAATAGCAGGCTTCCATCTCGCCCATGGCCTTTTCAAAGTCGGTGCGCAGATTGAATCCGATGCGTCCCATGCCGGTGTCCGCCTTGAGATGGCAGCGCACCGTGCATCCGGCCGCGGCGGCAGCCTGGGACAGGGCCTGGGCGTACTCAGGGGAGAACAGCGCCTGGGTGATGTCCAGGTTGGCCAGCTCGTCGGCAAAGGCGGGATCGGTGTAGCCCAGGATCAAAAGAGGTTCGGTCAGGCCGTGGCGGCGCAGATGCCGGGCCTCGGCCAGACAGCTGACCGCAAAGGCGGAGATGCCTGCCTTGTGCAGGGCCTCGGCCACGGCGACGCTGCCGTGACCGTAGGCGTCGGCCTTGAGCACCGCGCAGACGTTGCCGCCCGCGTTGCGGCGGATCAGGTCATAGTTGGCAAGCAGCGCGTCGAGATCGATCTCGGCCCAGCAATGTTTTTCAAAACGCATGGATGAATACCCTCCTTGGAACAGGACACCGTTTCCCGTGTTCCTGTGTACAGCGCACCAGGCGCGTTACCAGTCTTTTTTGCGCCCGGTGTGGATGGGCTTCCAGCCGTCGATGCCGCTGTCCTGCAAAGCGTGCAGCGTTTTCTGACGGAAGGCCGGGTCCCGGCGGCTCATCTCCCGCACAAACTGTTTGGTCTCCTCCCGGACGGTGACGCCGTCGGCGGGGCAGCGGCTCTTGATGACGGGGAGATTTTCCCGGTTGACCGCATGGCGAACCTCCGCCTCGGTGGCGAGGATGAAGGGCCGGATCATGGTCAGCTGCCGGCGGGACAGCCAGGTCACCGGCGAAAAGCAGCCGATGCGTCCCTCCCGCCAGAGATTCATATAAAAGGTTTCCACCGCATCGTCCAGGTGATGCCCCAGGGCAATCTTGTTGCAGCCCAGCTCCTGGGCGGCGGTGTGCAGGGTGCCGCGGCGCAGCTTGGCGCAGAGGGCACAGGGATTCTGTTCCTTGCGGTAGTCGAACACCACGGGGCCGATGTCGGTGCGGCGGATCTCGTAGGGGATGTTCTCGGCGGCAAAAAGGTCGGACAGAGGGGAGTAATCGGTCTCCACCCCGCCGAAGCAGGGGTCCAGGGTCACCGCAACTACCTCGTAGGGCACGCCCAGATACCGGCGCAGCCGCCCCAGTGCCACGGTGAGGGCAACGCTGTCCTTTCCGCCGGACACGCCCACGCAGATGCGGTCCCCGGGGGCGATCATCTCATAGTCCTGTACTGCCTTGCGCACAAGGCCTTCCAGACGCTGCACGGCACGGCCTCCCTTCCTATCCAAAATTACTAACATGTCATTATACCATGCTGCTGCCCGCAATGCTACAATTTTATTGCAGAGTGACCGCCGTATGCGAAAAAATTAAAATCCACGGCGGCGAGTATTGACAAATGGAGCGTGGAATGCTATAATCGGTAAGCTGTAAACCTAATATGCGCTTGTAGCTCAGTCGGTAGAGCAACTGACTTTTAATCAGTGGGTCCGGGATTCGAGTTCCCGCAAGCGCACCAGAAAAAGCCGTGGTTCTGCGTTGTTTTTGACGCTGGCCGCGGCTTTCTCTTTTCTGTCTGCCGGGATTCTGACTAAAATTGTAATTAGCAGCCCCATCATCCAAAAAGCCGGGCGGAACCGCGCATCTGCGCAGGCTTCCGTCCGGCTTTTGGACAGTCTGTGCCCGTTATTCCTCCCGGGCGGCGCAGCAGGGGCCGGTCCGGCCCTGGGACACTCCCACCAGATCGGCACAGCAGGCCTTCTTTTTGTTGTGGCGGCAGGCGCCGTCGTCGCAGCGGATCTCGGTCTCGGCGGAACCGGGGGCATTGTCGGTGGCGCAGTTGCCGTAGCCCTCGCTGCAGGCGTAGCTGGCGCACTTGGCGTTGTGGGCGCTGGTATGGTGCATCTGGATGTTGCCCAGGCAGCAGCACCCGCCCTTGTTGTGGCAGCAGTCGGACTGGCTGCAGTTGAGATAAGTCATGCAAAACACCTCCGACCCTAGCATGCCCGGAAGGGTGGACAACGATACCACGGGCAGCAAAAAGACCGCCCGCCGGACATAACTCCAGCGGGCGGTCTTTTCAATTTATATAGTAGTCACGAGGCAGGCAGCCCGGCAGCAATCAGATCAGCTGCGGCGCTCCTTGATCTCCTCGCAGACCTTGGCCACAAACTCATCCAGGCCGGACTCGGTGGTGTTGCCGGAACGGTCGCGGATGGAGATGTTGCCGGCCTCGGCCTCCTTGGCGCCCAGAACCAGCATGTAGGGCACGCGGTCGACCTGCTGGGCCTGGCGGATCTTGTAGCCGATCTTCTCGTTGGACTCATCCAGCACCACGCGGACTCCCGCCTTGCGCAGGACCTCGGTGACCTGCTTGGCGTAGTCCAGTGTCTTTTCGGAAACGGGCAGGACCTTGACCTGGGTGGGAGCCAGCCAGGTGGGGAACTTGCCGGCGTAGTGCTCGGTCAGGATGCCGATGAAGCGCTCGATGGAGCCGAAGCAGACACGGTGCAGCATGATGGGACGCTTTTTCTGGCCGTCCTCATCCACATACTCCAGCTGGAAGTTGAGAGGCATCTGGAAGTCCAGCTGAATGGTGCCGCACTGCCAGGTACGGCCGATGGAATCCTGCAGGTGGAAGTCGATCTTGGGACCGTAGAAAGCACCGTCGCCCTCGTTGATGATGTAGGGCAGGTTCAGGCGCTCCAGGGCCTGCTTCAGGCCGTTGGTGGCAGCTTCCCAGTCCTCGTCGGAACCCATGGAGTTCTCGGGGCGGGTGGACAGCTCGACAAAGTACTTGAAGCCGAACTTCTCATACACCGAGTTGATCAGGTGAACGACGTTCATGATCTCGTCGGTGATCTGGTCGGGACGGACAAAGATGTGGGCATCGTCCTGGGTGAAGCAGCGGACGCGGAACAGACCGTGCAGGGCGCCGCGCAGCTCGTGACGGTGGACCAGGCCCAGCTCGCCCACGCGCATGGGCAGCTCACGGTAGCTGTGGGGCTGGCTGCGGTAGACCAGAACGCCGCCGGGGCAGTTCATGGGCTTGATGCAGTAGTCCTCGTCGTCGATCTTGGTGGCGTACATGTTGTCCTTGTAGTGATCCCAGTGGCCGGAGGTCTCCCACAGATGACGGTTCATGATGAGGGGAGTGGACACTTCCACGTAGCCGGCGGCGGAGTGGATCTCACGCCAGTAGTCGATGAGTGTGTTCTTCAGGATCATGCCGTTGGGCAGGAAGAAGGGGAAGCCGGGGGCCTCGTCGCAGAACATGAACAGCTGCATTTCCTTGCCGATCTTGCGGTGGTCGCGGCGGGCGGCCTCCTCCATCAGCTTGAGGTGCTCGTCCAGTTCCTCCTGGGTGCGGAAGGCGATGCCGTTGATGCGGGTGAGCATCTTGTTGTTCTTGTCGTTCTTCCAGTATGCGCCGGACTGCTGGGTGATCTTGAAAGCCTTGAGGCCCTTGGTGTAGGTCAGGTGGGGTCCAATGCACATGTCCACGTACTCGCCCTGCTGGAAGAAGCTGAACTCAGTCTCGTCCGCCAGGTCGGCCATATGCTCGATCTTGTACTTTTCGCCGCGCTCCTCCATGAGCTTGACGGCCTCGTCACGGGACAGGATGAAGGGTTTGATGGGCAGGTTTTCCTTGCAGATCTTCTTCATCTCTTTCTCGATGGCGGCCAGGTCCTCGTCGGTGAGCTTGGTGTCGCCCAGGTCCACGTCATAGTAGAAGCCGTTTTCGGTGGCGGGGCCGAAGGCAAAGTCCGCCTGGGGGTACAGGCGCTTGATGGCCTGTGCCATGATGTGAGCCGCCGTGTGGCGCAGAACGTGCAGTTCCTCGTCCTTGGGGCACTCGGCGACGGTGCCGTCCTTGTAGATGATCTTCATTTGGGATTTCGTCCTTATAAAAAGGTGCTGGTGAACGCGCACGATGCGGTGCGCAAAAGAAAAACGCCCCATCCCGCTGATTCTGCGTACGCCATGCGTACCATACGGGATGAAGCGTCTGAAAATGCTCCACGGTTCCACCCGAATTGCGCGCCGCAGGGCGCGCCACTCGTATCCGGCGGTAACGGGCCGGGCCCGGCGGGGGTTCACCCCCACGCTCCGCGGTGGTAAGAGGTATCTGCCGGGCAAGCCGCTTGCAGCGCAGGGCCGGATGGCCGGGGCGGCGTTCTCTGATGCCCGGACGTAGATACGTCCGTTTGTCCGCTTCAAAGCTTTGGACGGAATGAAGTTATTGTTATAATAGCCCCGCCCTACCGTAAAGTCAATAGCGGATTGGTGGAGTTGTGTAACAATTTCTTGACATTCCCCCTGAATACAGATAAAATTGTTAATAGTATACAAAGGACTGCGGCCAGTGGGTCGTAGAGCTTTCTTGGATTGAACCGGGGAGGGCGGCAAACTGCCGCCACACCGTTTGTTTTGTAAGATTTCGACAGGCTTGGTGTGCCTGTTTGACCGCATGCTGCCGCGGCATTCACTCCGCGTTTTTATGCAAGACCGCGGGATTGTTCCGCGGCGCCCGGCAGCGGCGGTGTTTGCGTATGGTATTGAAAAAATCTTATAAAAATCAAATATGATCTGAAAAAGCGCCTGCGGGCAGCGGTCCTCATGGTTTACAAATTACTGCCAACGAGGAGTGAAAATCGAATGGTACCCATCATCGCATTGGTGGTGGCGGTACTTGTTGCGATCGCTGTCGGTGTGGCGCTTGGTTTTGTACTGGGCGAACAGCACCGCAAGCGCACAGCGGAGGCCAAGCTCGGCTCTGCTGAGGAAGAAGCCAAGCGTATCGTCAACGACGCCATCAAGTCAGCGGAACAAAAACGCAAGGAAACCATCATCGAGGCCAAGGACGAAGCATTCAAGCTCAAGTCCGAGGCGGATAAGGAAATCAAGGAGCGCCGTGCCGAGGTCACCCGGCAGGAGCGCCGTGTGGACCAGAAGGAGGAGGCGCTGGACAAGCGCACCGCCGCCATCGAGCGCAAGGAAGAGGATCTGAAAAAGCGCAGTGAGCTGGTGGAAGCCCGCCTGGACGAGCTGGAACAGCTCAAGCTGCGCCAGACCGAGAAGCTGGAAACCATCGCCGGCATGTCCCAGGAGGACGCCCGTGCCGTGCTGCTGCAGCGCCTGGATGAGGAACTCACCCACGAGAAGGCGATGCGCATTTCCGCCTATCAGTCCAACCTCAAGGACGAGTGCGACAATATGGCCCGTGAGATGGTGGGCCAAGCCATTGCCCGCTGTGCCGCCGATGCCACCAGCGAGGCGACGGTCAGTGTTGTCCCGCTGCCCAACGATGAGATGAAGGGCCGTATCATCGGCCGTGAGGGCCGCAACATCCGTGCTCTGGAGACCGCCACCGGCTGTGACCTGATCATCGACGACACGCCGGAAGCCATCACCCTGTCCAGCTTTGATCAGACCCGCCGTGAGGTTGCCCGCATGGCCCTGGAGCGCCTGATTGCCGACGGCCGTATCCATCCCGCCCGCATCGAGGAGACGGTGGACAAGTGCCGCCGGGAACTGGAACTGACCATGAAGCGGGAAGGCGAGAAGGCGGTCATGGATCTGGGCATCCACAGCCTGCAT
>JAHZHS010000044.1:7373-14672 GCA_019420135.1 Oscillospiraceae bacterium
CGAGATCGAGGGCAGCCATGTCCAGATCGGTGTGGACATCTGCAAGAAGTACCGGGAAAATCCCGCCATCATCCATGCAGTGGAGGCCCACCACGGCGATGTGGAACCCAAGACTCCCCTGGCCTTCATCATCATGGCCGCAGACGCCATCAGCGCTTCCCGTCCCGGCGCCCGCCGCGAGAACATGGAGAGCTATATCAAGCGTCTGGAAACGCTGGAAGCCCTGTGCAACGGATTCGACGGCGTGGAAAGCAGCTATGCAGTCCAGGCAGGCCGCGAGGTGCGCATCCTGGTCCAGCCGGACAAGATCGCCGACGATCAGGTGGTTTTGCTGGCACGCAGCATTGCCAAAAAGATCGAGGACGAGCTGGATTACCCCGGCCAGATCAAGGTCAGCGTCATCCGGGAGAGCCGTGCCACCGAGTACGCCAAATAAATTCCGCAGACAGTTCACGGGAGGCCTTCCCTACGGGGCGGGCTTCCCGCTTTTTTGTGGCCGTATGGCGGGCAGCCGGGCGGCCTTTGCGGAAAACCCGGCCGGGGCCGGGTCAGGAAAGCGGCCATGCAGAGTGTGCGGATTTTCCCGCAGAGGATTCCCCGGGCCTGTCCGCCTTTGACAGGAGTGGTATAATCGTTACGGTTGTTTTTATGGAATGGCTTTGCCGCTGCGCTGCCCCTGCGGGCGGCGCGGCACAACCGAAATGAAAGGAGCTGCAAATCATGGCGTCCCTTCTTCTGCCGGTCATTTATCTGGCCTTTGTCAGCCTGGGTCTGCCCGACTCCCTGCTGGGGTCGGCGTGGCCCAGCATGGTGGGTGAGCTGGGGGCAAATCTGTCCTGGGCGGGCATTGTGTCCATGCTCATCTCCGCCTGCACCATCGTATCCAGCCTGCTCAGCGAGCGCCTCAACCGTAAGCTGGGCACCGGAGGCGTCACGGCGGCCAGCGTACTGCTGACGGCGGTGGCGCTGTTGGGTTTTTCCACCTGCACCCGGTTCTGGCAGCTCTGCCTCTGGGCGCTGCCCTACGGCTTCGGCGCCGGAAGCGTGGATGCCGCCCTCAACGCGTATGTATCCCTCCACTATGAGAGCCGCCATATGAGTTGGCTGCACTGCATGTGGGGCATCGGAGCCAGCACCGGGCCCGTCATCATGGGATGGACTCTGGCCGGGGGCAGCTGGCAGAACGGCTACCGGATTATCTCCCTCTTGCAGTTTGCCCTGACCGTCCTTCTGATTGTCAGCCTGCCGTTGTGGAAACGCCCCGGCAAAACGCTGGAAGGGGAGGACTTCACCCCCGAACACCGCAGCCTGCCTCAGCTGCTCCGCCTGCCCGGGGTGGTGCAGGTGCTGGTCTGCTTTTTCTGCTACTGCGCGCTGGAAAGCACCACAGGCATGTGGGCGGCCAGCTACTGCACCCTCTGCCGGGGCATCGACGCCAACACGGCCGCCAGCTGGACCAGTACCTTTTATATTGGCATCACGGTGGGACGTGCGGTCTGCGGATTCCTCACCATGAAGCTCACCGACCAGAACATGATCCGCCTGGGCCAGGCGTTGATCGCTGTGGGTGTGGTACTGATCCTGCTGCCGGCGGGGCAGCATCTCCTCTTTGCCGGGCTCATCACGGTGGGATTGGGCTGCGCACCCATCTATCCCTGCATCATTCACGAGACACCGGCCAACTTCGGCCGGGCGCTCAGTCTGGCCATGACCGGCGTTCAGATGGCCTTTGCCTACGTGGGCAGCTGTCTGATGCCACCCCTCTTCGGCCTGCTGGCACAGTACGTGTCCCCGGCTCTCTACCCCTGGTATCTGGGGGTACTGCTGGTCCTCATGTTTGTTATGGCGGAGAGCCTTCACCGCCGCACCCGTGCCAAGCGGGAGAGCGTGCTGGCAGGGCAGTGAAGCCCGGATCACCAAAAAAGGGCTGCAAAACAGCCCTCCCCCGAAATCATGCACAAAAACCGGCCCCCAAAGGAAGCAAAACGGCTTCTTCCGGGGGCCGGTTTCTCTTTTGCCTGTGACTGCTACCAGTGGCCGCCTGTGCGGATTGCTGCTGCCTCTTCCCTCTGCAACAGACTTTCTCTCTCTTCTGCGGCCGGTAAGGGAACAGGTTTCAGCTCTGGTCGTGGCTCTTTCCCACCAGGGCGGCCAGCACTCCAAAAACCAGGCTGGCCGCAATGCCTCCCGCTGCGGCGGTGAGTCCGCCGGTAAAGATGCCCGGCAGGCCGATCTCCTCCACCGCGCTGACCACCCCTTGGGCCAGCAGATGCCCGAACCCCAGCAGCGGCACGCTGGCTCCCGCCCCGGCAAATTCCGCCAGGGGATCGTACAGGCCGACGGCGCTCAGCACCACGCCAGTCACCACATACCCGGTCAGGATTCGCGCCGGGGTCAGGGCGGTATAATCGATGAGCAGCTGGCCGACGACGCAGATCGCCCCGCCGACCACAAAAGCCCAGAAATATTGCATGGCTCACTCCTCCTGTGCACGCAGTTCCACCCCATGGGCGATTCCGGGAATGCTTTCCCCCTGCAGATAGGTGGTCTGGCTCATCAGTGCCCCGGTGGAAAGGAACAGCACCCGTTTCCAGCGGCCATCGGCCAGGCGGGGCAGCACGTGGGTACAGAGGACCGCCGCGCTGCATCCCGCCCCGCTGCCGCCCGCCTGCACATGCTGGTTCCCCACATCGTAGAGCAGGCAGCCGCAGTCGTGATGGTTGGCAAGGTCGTACCCCTCGGCCAGCATCTGCCGGTGGAGCAGTCCGCTGCCCACCTGGCCCAGGTCTCCGGTGAACACCGCGTCATAGTCGGCAGGTACCGTGCCGGTGTCATCGAAGTGGTGCATCAGGGTGGAGACAGCTGCGGGCATCATGGCGGCACCCATATTGTTGATGTCGTGGACATCGTAGTCCTGCACCCGGCCGAAGGTCACACTGTGGACCGCCACACCCTTTCCGACGGGGGAGAGCAGGCATGCCCCGGCGGCGGTGGCCGTCCACTGAGCGGTGGGGGGACGCTTGCCGCCGTAGTCCAGCGGGGTTCGGAACTGCCGCTCCGCCGCGCAGAAATGACTGCTGGTGAAGGCCAGTATCTGCCGGCCGAACCCTGCCGCCGCAAAGCAGGCAGCCAGGGACAGCCCCTCCGCCATGGTGCTGCAGGCGCCGTACAGTCCCGCATAGGGGGCACCTACCGCCCGCATGGTATAGTTGCTGGCGGTGCACTGGGCCTGCAGATCACCGCCGAAGGCCAGATCAATCTGGTCGGGGTCGAGATTGGCTTTTTTCAGGCATCGCGCCACGCATTTCTGCTGCAAAATGCTCTCGGCCTGCTCCCACTTGCTGGTGCCGCAGGACGTGTCGGGAAACAGCAGGTCAAAAGCATCGGCCAGGGGGCCTTCCCCTTCCTTCTTTCCTCCCACCGATGCCCAGGTGTGGATGATGGGCGGCGTGCCGAAGATCACGGTATCTCCGTTTCGGACCGTCATGCAAACCCCTCCTTGCGCACAAACAAACTGCCTTTAGTGTACCGAGCACGGTGGGATTTATGCACGGCCTTCCCTGACAACTGGCAACAAAAATACCCGGGGGTGCCCATCAATGGGAACCCCCGGGTTGAAGTGTATTCATAAAACCGTATCAGAGCTTTCCCATGATCCAGTAGACGATGCCCCACACCCAGGAGGCCAGGGTGCCGTAAGCGATGACAGGTCCTGCAATGATGAAGATCCGCGCGCCTACGCCGGTCACCCAGCCTTCCGCCTTGAACTCGATGGCTGCGCTCACCACCGAGTTGGCAAACCCGGTGATGGGCACCAGGGTTCCGGCCCCTGCCTTGGCTCCCAGCTTCTGGTACCAGCCGGGCAGCGTCACCAGGGCGGAGAGAAAAATCAGGGAGATGCTGGTCAGGGCACCGGCCAGCTCTTTGTCATAGAGCAGCATCCAGCTCTGACGCAGCACCTCTCCCAGCAGGCAGATGGACCCGCCCACAAAAAATGCCCACAGACAGTCTTTGCGCACCGGGGAGTGGGGCAGGGCGTCCCGGGTCATCTTGGCGTAACGTTGGGGATCCAGTTTCATGGGCGGCACATCCTTTGCTTGTGTGGAAAACAGCTTTGCCCCTTAGTCTGTCCTCAGCCGCCGTAAAATATTACATTGCCCCGGTAATAGGGATCGGGTACCATGGCGCGGTAGAGGCTTTCCAGATCCCGCCGCAGAACCGCGTCGCTCTCGGCCCCGCCGCAGGGAAGGGCATAGATCTGATACCGCACCCCGAACACCCGGCCCTCCATGGCGGTGGCCCTGGCCCCGGCGTGGAGGTAAAACCCGATGCGCCGCCGGGCCTGGGCGGGGTCGGGGGCTTCGGCGGGATGCTCGCACTCGATGAGCAGCGTCTGCTTGCGGGGGGCATAGTATTCGGCCAGGGCATGGAGGGAGCGAGTGCCCGCCCCCTTGCCCCGCAGCTCGGGCAGGACGGCAAAGTAGTCCAGCAGCGCGGTGGCGCAGTCGGACAGCACCGTCTGCCAGGCATAGGAGACAAGACTGCCCTCCTCGTACAGGGCCAGGGGTTCATAGAGGCCCCGGCGCATCAGCTTCTGCACCGCCGAAAAGGGTTTCAGCTCCGCCTCGGGAAAGTCCCGGGTCATCTGTTCGCGATGGATGGTTTCGGCCTGGGTTTCGTTGAGAAGTTGAATCTGCATGGTGGGGCTCTCCTTTCCCGGCGGCAGGGCCGGCTTTCCAAACAAGTATATCACAGGCGGGCATCCGGTGTGAGATGGCCTCCCACTGTACACAATGCCCGGATTTCGTGTATAATGGAAGCATCAAACAGACACGGAGGGCATTTGCCATGGAATGGACCGATATTCAGATCACGGTGCCGCAGCGCTACGCCGAGACCGCGGAAGCCATCGCGACGATGGTGTCCAACGGCGGTATTTATATTGAGGATTACTCCGACCTGGAGGAGCAGTCCTGGGAGATCGCCCATGTCGACCTCATCGAGCAGGAACTGCTGGACAAGCCCCGGGACATCGTCAAGGTGCACATGTATCTTGCCCCGGACGAAAACCCTGCCGAGATCCTGCCCCTGTTCAAGGAGCGCCTGGAGGCCGCGGGCATTGAGTACAGCCTGGATACCCAGGGGGTAGAGCAGGAGGACTGGCAGAACGCCTGGAAGAAGTACTATCATGCCATGGACATCGGCCAGCGCCTTGCCATTGTGCCCGGCTGGGAAGAGTACGATACCGACCGCATCCGCATCACCATGGACCCGGGCATGGCCTTCGGCACCGGCACCCATGAGACCACCTCCCTCTGCCTGGAGCTGCTGGACCGCCTGGTCAAGGGCGGCGAGCGGGTGCTGGACATCGGCACCGGGTCCGGCATTCTGGCCATTGCGGCCCTCAAACTGGGGGCACGGGAGGCCGACGGCGTGGACATCGACCCCATGTGCGTCCGCACGGCAGGGGAGAACGCCCAGCGCAACGGGGTAGCGGAACATTTCCGGGTGCTGGTGGGCGATTTGTCCGACAAGGCGGAGGGTACCTATGACATCATCACCGCCAATATCGTGGCGGCGGCCATCCTGTCCCTGGCCCCGGCGGTGCCCGCCCTCATGGCGCCGGGGGCGGCCTTCATCGCCTCGGGCATCATCGACGAGCGCAAGGATGAGGTGCTGGACGGCCTGCGCGCCGCCGGCCTCAATCCTGTGGAGGTCTATGAAAAGCGCGGCTGGGTCTGCATCCTCTGCCGCAAAGCAGAGGATTAATACAAAACGTGATTTATTTTTGAAACAGTACGAAATGTATTGCATTTCGTACTGTGGAAAGAGAGGAACATCTTGCCCCACCGTTATTTTACCACCGAGATCGGTTCCGGCCGGGCGGCGCTGACCGGCCCGGATGCCCACCATCTGGCCGACGTCATGCGCGGCCGGATGGGGGACACGGTGATCCTGTGCGATGCCAACGCCGTGGAGTACACCGGTACCATCACATCGGTGCAGCCGGGCCGGGTGGAGTTTTCGGTCAGCGAGGGCTACCCCAGCGCCGCCGAACCCGACGTGGAGGTCACCCTCTACGTGGGGTACCCCAAGCAGGGCAAACTGGAGGAGATCATCCGCCACAGCGTGGAGCTGGGGGTACACCGGGTGGTGCCCTTCTTCAGCCGGTACTGTGTGGCAGCCCCCAAAAAGGAGGAGGCCAAGCGGGAGCGCTATGCCCGCATTGCCGTGGAGGCGGCCAAACAGTGCGGCCGGGGCATCCTGCCCCAGGTCAGCCTGCCGCTGCCCGATTTTTCCTCGGTCTGCAAGGAGGCAAAGGACTGCGATCTGGCGCTCTTTTTCTATGAGTGCGGCGGCAGTCCGCTGCGCACACTGCTGACACAGGACAAGGCAGTGCGCCGCATTGCCCTAATTACCGGCAGCGAGGGAGGATTCTCCCCTGAGGAGGCCGAACTGGCCGCCCGGGCCGGGGCCAGGACGGTGGGGCTGGGCCCCCGCATCCTGCGGTGTGAGACGGCTCCCCTGGCCGCCCTGGCCGCCGTCATGACGCTGACGGGCAATCTGGAGTGAGCGGCAGCCTCGCCCGTATTCTATGCGGTTTGCGGGAAAAACGCAACCGGAACGCAAATCTACGAAGGACCGTGGGATCGCCGCGGATCCCGGTTTCTTGATGACAAAGAAAATCGTTTTTTGTCTCCAATTTTTTACAGGTTTGCCGTTGTATTCCCCGGCGGGGTCGGGTATAATAAAACCAATCTGACCGTGTCCGGCCTGCCCGGCCGGGGCTGGCAAGCGCCGGGAAAACGGCGCAACGCAAGGGAGGTTGAACCACCATGATGAAAAAGTCTACTTTTGGCGCGGCGCTGGCATTTCTGGCAGCAGCAGCCGGCGTTCTGACTGCGGTCGCCCTGTACCTGCGCCGCCGGGAGCAGGAGCTTGACGAGTACGAAAAGCTGCTGTTCAGCGACGAATATGACGATGAGGATGAGGACGACGAGCAGGACGACACCGCTTCCGCGGATGCCGAACCCATGGCCGACCCCGACGCGGACGGCGACATTTCGTTCTGAAAAGGTTCTGTCCGGCCGGGTGGCCGCCGGCGCACGGCGACGTGCGGCAGGGCGGGTGCCCGGCTTTTTTTACATCTGAGCCAGCCCTGCGGTGGTAACATCGCGGGGCCGGGAGGAAAGGTATCATGAAAAGGCTGTTACTTTGGCTGCTCATGGTGGTGGTGTTTGTGGCGCTGCTGCTGGGCGGTACGGTCGGCGCCTTCTACTATATGACCGGGCAGGACGA
>JAHZHS010000045.1 GCA_019420135.1 Oscillospiraceae bacterium
GCCTCTGGAAAAGCTCCATGCCGACCAGAAGTTCACCCAGCCGCCACCGCTCTACACAGAAGCCACCCTGATCCATGCCCTGGAGGAAAACGGCATCGGCCGTCCTTCCACCTATGCACCCATCATCACCACCATCGTGGACCGCGGCTATGTGGAGCGCGACGGCAAAAAGCTTCGCACCACCCCGCTGGGCCAGGCGGTGAACAGCGTCATGATGGATCAGTTCCCCAATATCGTGGACGTGACCTTCTCCGCCGACATGGAGAAGAAACTGGATACGGTGGAAAGCGGCAAGGCCAACTGGGTGGACACGGTGGATGAGTTCTACAAGGGCTTTGCCAAGAGCCTGGAAGCCGCCGAAAAGAACATGGAAGGCAAGCGGGTCAAGGTGGCGGACATCCCCACCGACGAGATCTGCGAAAAGTGCGGCAAGCCCATGGTCATCAAGTCGGGCCGCTACGGCAAGTTCCTGGCCTGCAGCGGCTTCCCCGACTGCAAGAATACCCGCCCGCTGGTCAAGGATACCGGCGGACTCTGCCCGCTGTGCGGCGGCCATATGCTGGTGCGCAAGAGCGCCCGGGGCCGCATCTATTACGGCTGCGGCAACTATCCCAACTGCAAGTTCATGACCTGGGATGAGCCGGTGCCCGAGACCTGCCCCAAGTGCGGCGCCACCCTGTTCAAGAAAAAGGGCATGCTTTACTGCGCCAAGGAAGGCTGCGGCTTTGAAAAGCCCGTGGAAAAGAAATGACGTTCTGGATCGGAAAGGAACCTCTATGCAAGTAAACGTACTGGGCGCCGGACTGGCCGGCAGCGAGGCTGCCCTCTGGCTGGCGGACCACGGTGTGGCCGTGGACCTCTACGAGCAGAAGCCCGCCCATTTTTCCCCCGCCCACAAAAGCGCCGGTTTTGCCGAGCTGATCTGTTCCAACTCCCTCAAGGCGGAACGCCCCGACTCAGCCTCCGGCCTGCTCAAGCTGGAAATGCGGGCCATGGGCTCCCAGCTGCTGGACGCTGCCGAGACCGCCCGGGTGGCGGCGGGCGGCGCCCTGGCGGTGGACCGGGACAAGTTCTCGGAGGCGGTGACCAAAATGGTGGAAAGCCACCCCGGCATCACCGTCCACCGGGAACAGGTCACCACCCTGCCCGAGGACAAGCCCGTTCTCGTCGCCACCGGCCCCCTGACCGACGGCAAACTGGGGGAGGCCATTGCAGCCCTCACCGGCAGCCACCGGCTCAGCTTCTACGATGCCGTCGCGCCCATCGTCACGGCGGAAAGCCTGGACATGGAGCGCATTTTTGCCGCGTCCCGCTATGGCCGCGGCGAGGCCGACTACCTCAACTGCCCTTTCAACAAGGAGGAGTACGAGGCGTTCTATCACGCCCTCGTCAACGCCGAGCGGGCGCCGCTCCATGACTTCGACACCCCCATGACCGTTTACGAGGGCTGCATGCCCATCGAGATCATGGCGGGCCGCGGGGCGGACACCATCCGCTACGGCCCCCTGCGCCCGGTAGGCCTGCGGGACCCCCGCACCGGCCACCGCCCCTGGGCCAACGTCCAGCTGCGGGCCGAAAACACCGACCGCACCCTGTACAATCTGGTGGGCTTCCAGACCAACCTCAAGTGGGGCGAGCAGAAGCGGGTCTTTTCCATGATCCCCGGCCTGGAACACGCCGACTTTGTGCGCTACGGCGTCATGCACCGCAACACCTTCCTGGACAGCCCGGCGGTGCTTTCCGACGGACTGTACCTGAAACAGCATCCCAATGTCTTTTTCGCCGGGCAGATCACCGGCTTCGAGGGCTATATGGAGAGCGCGGCCTCGGGACTGCTGGCCGCCCGCAGCCTTTACGCCCGGCTGTGCGGCCGTCCCTGGTCGCCCCCGCCCGAGACCACGATGTGCGGCGCGCTGCTCCGCTACATCACCACACCCAACAAGGATTTCCAGCCGATGGGCGCCAACATGGGCATTCTGCCTCCGCGCCCCGACATCCGGGACAAGCGGGAACGCTATGCCGCTCTGTCCGAGACCGCGCAGGCGGCCATGGCCGGATGGGTCCGCGACAGCGAAGAACCCGACCCGTGCCAATGATTTGAAAGAGAGGGGAACTTATGAAAATTCTGGTGGATGCCATGGGCGGCGACAACGCGCCGCTGTGCGTGCTTCAGGGCGCGGCCGACGCTGCCCGTGAATTCGGCGACGGCATGGAACTGGTGCTCCTGGGCCAGGCCGACGTCATTGAAAAGACTGCCAAGGAGAACAACATCTCCCTGAGCGGCATGGAGATCATCGACTGCCGCGAGGTCGTCACCATGCACGATGACCCCGTCAAGGCGGCCCGCCACAAGACCGACTCCAGCCTGGTGCGCGGCCTGACCATGCTCAAAAACGGCGAGGGCGACGCCTTCGTCTCGGCGGGCTCCACCGGTGCCTTGCACGTGGGGGCCAGTCTCATCGTCCGCACCGTCAAGGGGGTCAAGCGCCCGGCGCTGGCCACCCCCATGCCCGGCCTGGCACAGAATTACCTGCTGCTGGACTGCGGCGCCAACGTGGAATGCCGCGCCGCCACCCTCAACGCCTTTGCGGTCATGGGCAGCGTCTATGCCAAGAAGGTCATGGGCCGCCCCGATCCTTCCGTGGCGCTGGTGAACAACGGCGCCGAGGACACCAAGGGCACCCCCATCTATCGGGAGGCCCACGGCCTCATGCGGGCAAACCCTGTCATCCGCTTTGTGGGCAACATCGAGCCCCGGGACATCCCCGCCGGCAACGTGGACGTGGTGGTCTGCGACGGCTTTGTGGGCAACGTCGTCCTCAAGCTGACTGAGGGTGTTACCAAGAGCCTGCTGGGCATGCTCAAGGACGTGTTCCTGCACAGCATCGTCACCAAACTGTGCTATCTGGGCGTCAAGGGCGGCCTGAAGGGCATCAAGAACAAGATGGACTCCGAGGAAGTGGGCGGCGCACCCCTGCTGGGCACCGCCAAGCCCGTCATCAAGGCCCACGGTTCCAGCAAGGCCCGGGGCATCAAGAATGCCATCCGTCAGGCCCGCACCTGCGTGCAGGAGGACCTCTGCGGCACGATGGCCGCGGCGCTTGCCGAGCTGGAAACAGCCGATACTACCATGAAAAAGGGCGTGGAAGCATGAAAACTCGTTCCCCCGCACAGCTTGAGGACAAGCTGGGCTATCATTTCAAAGACAAAACGCTGCTGACTACAGCGCTGACCCATACCAGCTATGCCAACGAATCCCGCACCCCGGTGCAGCACAACGAGCGCCTGGAATTCCTGGGCGACAGTGTGCTGTCGGTGGTGGCGGCGGATTATCTGTTCCACCACTCCACCCGCCCCGAGGGCGAGCTGACCCGCATGCGTGCCTCCCTGGTCAGTGAGGACGCCCTCTTCCAGTTTGCCCAGGAGATCGAGCTGGGCACCTATCTGCGGCTGGGCCGCGGCGAGGAACTGGGCGGCGGCCGGGAGCGCCCCAGTGTGGTGTCCGACGCCTTCGAGGCGGTCATCGCGGCGCTGTATCTGGACGGCGGGCTGGAGACAGCCCGCAATTTCATCCTGCCCTTCCTCACCGAGGGCAAGACTGCCGAGGAGGACTACAAGACCAAGCTGCAGGAGGTCATCCAGCAGAATCCCGAGGAAAAGCTCCACTATGAGGTGGAGAGCGAGTCCGGCCCCGACCATGACAAGCGGTTCGGGGTGGCGGTCTACCTCAATTCCAACTGCATCGCCCGGGGCGAGGGCCGCAGCAAAAAATCGGCCGAGCAGCATGCCGCGCGGGAAGCGCTGCGCCTCATGGGCCTGATTGACAAGACCTGATCCGCCCGCCACATACAAAGGAGAAGTATCCCTTCTATGCGTCTGAAAGAACTTGAGATTCAGGGCTTCAAAAGCTTTCCGGACAAGACCCGTATCACCATCGGTGAGGGCATCACCGGCGTTGTGGGCCCCAACGGCTCGGGCAAGAGCAATATCTCCGATGCCATCCGCTGGGTCATGGGCGAGACCAGTTCCAAACAGCTGCGCGGCGCGGGCAAGATGGAGGACGTCATCTTCGGCGGCACCCAGACCCGGGGCGCCATGGGCTATGCCTCGGTCAGCCTGACCATCGACAACTCCGACCACCGCCTGGATATGGACGCCGACGAGGTGGTCATCGGCCGCCGGTACTACCGCAGCGGCGAGAGCGAGTACAGCATCAACGGCCAGAGCGTCCGCCTCAAGGACGTGTATGAGCTGCTTCTGGACACCGGTCTGGGCCGGGACGGCTATGCCATCGTAGGCCAGGGCCGCATCGCCGAGATCGTGGCCGCCAAGTCGGGGGAACGCCGGGAAATCTTTGAGGAAGCCTCGGGCATTGCCCGCTACCGCTACCGCAAGAACGAGGCCGAGCGCCGCCTGGCCGCCGCCGAGGGCAATCTGGAACGCCTGCGGGATATCCTGGGCGAACTGGAACGCCGGGTGGGACCCCTCAAGCGGGACAGCGAGAAAGCCCAGCAGTTCCTGACCCTGTCCGAGACCCGCAAAAGCCTGGAAGTCACCCTGTGGGTGGACGCCATCCGCCGCGCCAAGGACACGGTGCGGGACCAGCAGAGAAAGTACGAGGCCGCCCAGGCCGATTACGACCGCATCAGCCGCAATCTGGAACAGTACGACGAGCGCGCCGAACAGCTGCGGGCCGAGTCCCAGCAGCTGATGGTGAAGGCGGACGAGGCCAACGCCGAGATCCGGGAAGTCACCGAGAAAAACGCCGGCAGCGAGAGCCGTATCGCCGTTCTGGAGAACGAGAACGAGCACAGCCGCCGCCAGATTGAGGACGCCAAAGCCGAGCTGGAACGCTCCGGCGAGGGCCGCCGCGGCATCGAGCAGGAGATCGCCTCCCACCGTGTCGCCATGGAGGAGCTCAACGCCAGGATCACCGACATCGACCACAGGACGGAGGACCTGCAGAAGCAGCTCTCCGATCTGGAACAGCAGGCCCGCCAGAGCGGCGAGCGCCGTGACCTGATCAATGCCGCCATTGTGCGGCATCAGCAGGCCGCCACCGCCGCCCAGGTGCAGGCCGCCACGGCGGAGAGCGCCGCCAACGCTGCCCAGGCTCGTCTGACCGATGCCCGTGCCAGCAAGGAGGCCGCTGCCGAGACCGCCCGCACGGCAGAAGAGGCAAAGGAACAGGCTGCCGCCCGCCTGAAGGAGGCGGAGGAGGCCGTCACCCGCCTGGACAACATCAAGGCGGGTCTGCGCCTCAAGCTGGACAGCCGCAAAAAGCAGCAGGCCGAGGCCGCCGACGCCCTGCAGAAAGCCGAGCGGGAACTGAGCGCCGCCACCCAGCGGGTGCACATCCTGCAGGACCTGGAACGGAACATGGACGGCTACCAGCAGAGCGTCAAGACGGTCATGAAAGCCGCCGCCTCCCGCCGTCTGCGGGGGATCATCGGCCCGGTAGCGGGCATCCTCACCGTCCGCAAGGGCTACGAGGTGGCCATCGAGACCGCCCTGGGCTTTGCCCTCCAGAACATCGTGGTGGAGGATGAGTCCGCCGCCCGGGCCGCCATCGCCTTCCTCAAGGCGGAGAAGGGCGGCCGCGCCACCTTCCTGCCCCTGGATACGGTGCAGGGCAGCCGCTTCAACGGCCGCCTCACCGGTACCGCCGAGGTGGCAGCTGACCTCGTCAGCGCCGATCCCCGCTATCAGAATATCGTCAATAACCTTCTGGGCCGCATCATTGTGGTGGAGGACCTCACCGAGGCCTCCGCCGTGGCCCGCAATCTGGGCTACCGCAACCGCATTGTCACCCTGGACGGCCAGGTCATCAACGCGGGCGGCAGCTTTACCGGCGGTTCCACTGCCCGCAGCGTGGGTGTGTTCAGCCGCAAGCAGGAGCTGGAAGAGCTCCATACCCGCCTGACCGCGCTGGAACAGAAGCGTGACGCCGCCGCCAAAACCGCCCAGGAGCGCAAGGCGGAGGCCGAGGCCCTGCAGGCCCAGCTCACCGGCGCCGACAGTGAGGGTATGACCGCCGCGGCCGACCGCCTGCGGGCATCGCTGGAACTGGACCGCCTGACGGCCGCCCTGTCCGAGGGTGAGCAGACCATGCAGGAGCTGGCACAGGAGAGCACCCTGTTTGAAGCCCAGCTGGCCGAGAGCCGTGCCGCCGCCGAGCAGGCGGGCAAGGACCGCGCCGCCGCCGAGACCGAGCTGGCCGCCTGTGAGAAGGAGCTGGCCGGACTGGGGGAGAGCGACGATACCCTCACCACCCGGCGGGAAGCCCTCACCAATGCGGCCAATGAAAACCGGGTGGCCCGCCTGACCGCCGAGAAGGACCTGAGCCTGCACGCGGCAGCGGTGGAGACCCTGACCGGACGCACCGGTGAGGCTGAGGCCCGGGCCCGGGAGCTGAATGCCGCTATTGCGACGGCGGAGCAGCATATCCGGGACAATGAGCAGGCCATGGAGGAGATCCGCCGCACTCGGGAGGAAAACAAAAACCGCATTGCCCAGTGCGAGCAGATCATCCGGGATGCGGGAACCGCCCGCATGGAGAAAGAGGCGGAGATCACCCGCATGACCCAGGAAAACCGCGCCCTGACCGACGAGCGGGAGCGGATGAGCGGCGAGATGGCCCGCCTGGCCGAGCGCCGTTCCGCTGCCGAGACCGAGCTGAACACCACCACCTCCAAACTGTGGGAGGAGTACCAACTGGCCGAGAGCGAGGCCCAGGCCCTCTGCGTGGAGTTTGAGAACGTGACCGAGCTGCGCCGCCAGGTGACCGAAGTCCGGGGCAAGATCCGCGCCCTGGGTAACGTCAACGTAGGGGCCATCGAGGAGTACAAGGAAGTCAAGGAACGCTACGACTTCATGAAGGCCCAGGTCACCGACGTGGAGAAATCCAGGGCGGAACTGCACCGCATGATCAATGAACTGTGCGAGCAGATGCGGCAGATGTTCACCGCCAGCTTCAAGAAGATCAACACCCATTTCGGGCAGATCTTCCGGGAACTGTTTGGCGGCGGCAGCGCCCGCCTTTACCTGGCCGACGAGTCCGACGTGCTGGAAAGCGGCATCGAGATCGAGGTCTCGCCCCCGGGCAAGGTCATCAAGAACCTGTCTGCCCTCTCGGGCGGCGAGCAGGCGCTGGTGGCTATCTCCATCTACTTTGCCATTCTGGCGGTCAATCCCTCGCCCTTCTGCATTCTGGACGAGATCGAGGCCGCCCTGGACGACGTCAACGTGGTGCGCTATGCCCAGTATCTCCGCCGCATGACGGACAACACCCAGTTCATCGTCATCACCCACCGCCGCGGCACCATGGAGGCCGCCGACGTCCTGTACGGTGTCACCATGCAGGAGGACGGCGTCTCCAAGATCCTGCGCCTGGATCTGAACAACGTATCGGCGGACCTGATCTCCTGACAGCCGCCTGTCCATAGACCCTATTTTTCCAAGGAGGTGCCCCCATGGGCCTGTTCGACGCATTCCGCAAAAAGAAAATCAACGATGGTCTGGAAAAGACCCGGACCGGCTTTTTTGCCGGCATCGTCAATACCCTCACCAACTCCCAGATCGATGACGATCTCTACAACGACCTGGAGGAACAGCTCATCCTGGCCGACGTCGGCCCCGACTGTGCCATCCGCCTGGTGGATGAGCTGCGGGACAAGGTGCGGGAAGAGCACCTCAAGACCGGCGAGCAGGCTCTCAAGGCCCTGCGGGAGCTCATCCGCCTGGAGATGAGCCCCACCGATGATCTGGACCTGTCGGGCAAGCCGGCGGTGATCCTGGTCATCGGCGTCAACGGTGTGGGCAAGACCACCACCATTGCCAAGTTGGCCTACTTATACAAGGACCTGGGCAAAAAGGTCATGCTGGCGGCGGGAGATACCTTCCGCGCCGCGGCCAGCGAGCAGCTGGAACTGTGGGCCGACCGCGCCGAGGTCCCCCTGGTCAAGGCGGGGGAGGGCGCCGACCCGGCGGCTGTCATTTTCGACGCGGTCAAGAGCGCCGCGGCCAAAGGCTATGACATGGTCATCGCCGACACCGCCGGACGCCTGCACAACAAGAAGGGCCTGATGGACGAGCTGTCCAAAATCACCCGCAGCGTCAAGAAGGCCAGCCCCGAGGCCAGCCTGGAAGTGCTGCTGGTGCTGGACGCCATCACCGGCCAGAACGCCATCAGCCAGGCCGAGGAATTCTGCCGGGCCGCCGGCGCCACCGGTGTGGTTCTGACCAAGCTGGACGGCACCCCCAAGGGCGGCTGCGTCATCGGCGTCCGCCAGAAGCTGGGCCTGCCCATCCGCTTTGTGGGGGTGGGCGAAAAGATCGACGATCTGCTCTTCTTCTCGGCCACCGACTTCTCGGAGGCTCTGCTGCCCGAACTGCCCAAACACGACGAGACGGAGGAAACTGCACAATGACCATCTGTGCTGCAAGCAACAACCCCGGCAAGCTCAAGGAGCTGCGCCGCATTCTGGAACGGATGGGCCATACCGTCAAGAGCCCCCGGGAGCTGGGCCTGAACCTGGACCCCGAGGAAAACGGCACCACCTTTGCAGAGAATGCCCGCATCAAGGCGGAGGCCTTCTGCAAGGCCAGCGGTCTGCCCACCGTGGCGGATGACTCCGGCCTCTGCGTGGATGCCCTGAACGGAGAACCCGGTGTGTACAGCGCCCGTTACTGCGGTGTCCACGGGGATGACCCCGCCAACAACCGCAAGCTGATGGAAAAGATGTCCGCCGTACCGGAAGGCTCCCGCGCCGCCAGGTTTGTCTCGGCGGTGTGCGTGCTGCTGCCCGACGGGGAGTGCCATACATTCCTGGGAGAGTGCCCCGGCCGCATCGCCTTTGAGGAGAAGGGAACCAACGGCTTCGGTTACGACCCGCTGTTCATCCCCGACTGTGTGGGCCTGCCCGACGGCACTACCGCACCCAACACCCAGGGCCGCACCTATGCGGAGCTGGCTGACGGGGAGAAGGATGCCATCAGCCACCGGGGCCGCGCCATGGCGGCCATGGAACAGGCTCTGCCTGCCCTGTTGGACGGTAGTAAGATGTAAAAAAAGGAGACTTTCGCTACCTCTTTCTACTTTGTAACAATTTGGTAACTTTTTTGTGATTTACTAAGACAGCGCCGTATGGCGATAGAAAAAGGAGAATCCTATGCTTTCAAGCAAACAGCGTGCGGCCCTGCGTGCCGCGGCCAATCCCCTGGAGCCGGTGTTTCAGATCGGCAAGGGGGAGATCGACGACACCCTGACCGCCGCCGTGGCGGACTGCCTGGCAGCCCGGGAGCTGATCAAGCTCAAGGTGCTGGAAAACAGTGAGTATTCCGCCCGGGAAGCCGCCGACATTCTGGCAGAGGCCACCGGTGCCGACTGCGTGCAGGTCATTGGCCGCAAGTTCGTCCTCTTCCTGAAAAAGAAGAAGGATTCGGACTTTGACGCCATCCTCGCCAAAGTAAAATGAAACTGCTGCTGTACGGCGGTACCTTTGACCCGCCCCATCTCGGCCATATGAATAATCTGCGCGCGGCCATGGACCTGGTCGGTCCCGACCGGGTCATTGTCATGCCTGCGGGCATTCCGCCCCACAAGGCGGCCAGCTCCACCCCCGCCGAACAGCGCCTGGCCATGTGTGCCTGTTTTACGGCGCTGGGCCCGGGCGTGGGGGTCAGCCGTTGGGAGATCGACCGCGGCGGGCGCAGCTATACGGTGGAAACGCTGGAGATGCTTCACCGTGCCTATCTGGGGGCCGAGCTTTACCTCAGCGTGGGCAGCGATATGCTGCTGACCTTCCGGGAGTGGCGCAGCTGGCGGCATATCCTGGAACTGGCCACCCTGGTGGTGGAAAGCCGTCAGGGCGGTGATGCCCCCGCGCTGCACCGCATGGCCGACAGCCTGAAGGAAGACGGCGGGCGCATCCTGTTTGCCCATGCCCCGGCCTTCGAGTGCGCCTCCAGCACCCTGCGGGCCCGGCTGCGGGCAGGGGATGACAGCGCCCGCAAGTTGCTTCCGCCGCCGGTGCCGGAACTGATTAAAAAATACAGCCTGTATAAGCAGAATGCTTAAATACAGGATGGAATGGAATAAAACGACGTACCAGCGTATATTGCAAAAAGAAATCGACGAAAAGACGAAGATAAATACAATTCGTAATATAAAACGTTAAAATTACGAAAGGGAGAATTCTGCATGACCTGCAAGGAAGCCAAGGAACTGGTAAAATCCCGGCTGGGAGAGAAGCGGTACCACCACACATTGAATGTGAAAAAAATGGCGGTGGCGCTGGCCGAGCGGTGGGGAGCCGACCCGGAGAAAGCTGCCCTTGCGGCACTGCTGCATGACAGCGCCAAGGAGCTGTCCCGTGCCGAGTTATTGCAGATTTTCCATGACAATGCTATAATAGCAAATAATGCTGCCCAGCGGCCTGCGCCTGTGTGGCACGGGCTGGCCGCGGCAATTCTGTGCCAGACGAGATGGGGCGTCACCGACCCGGAAATTCTTTCCGCCATCCGCTGCCACACCACCGGCAAGGCTTCCATGAGCCTGCTGGATAAAATCATCTATATGGCTGATATGACCAGCGAGGAGCGGGACTTTCCCGGTGTCGAGGCGCTGCGCAAGCTGGAGTTTGAGGATCTGGATCTTGCCCTGTGCACCGCGCTGGAGCAAAGCCTTCAGTTTGTGAAAGAGGGCGGCAAGCCGGTCGATCCCGAAAGCCTTGCCGCACTGGAGGATGTGCGCAGTACCATCGCGCACCGCACCTGAAAGACCCCTGTACCGTCTGGGGACAAACGCCCGAAACCCAATGTGAAAATTGCAGGAGGAGCAGCCAATGAGCGAGCCTCGGAAAATCAATATCGGCGGGGGACATCACAGCACCCCAAGCAACGCGCAGACCGTCTATCATGCGGGCGATGCCCAGGCAGCATCCGGACGCGCAGTCAATACCGGTGCAGCTGGGAACCACCCGGACGATGCCGCTGCCCGGGAAGCTGCCCGCCGCCGTTACGAGCAGCAGCGCGCTGCCTCCCGCCGCGGATATGAGGATGTCCGTCTGGAGGAAGCACGCGCCAAGGCCCGTGCCGACGCCGAGGCTGCCCGGCTGCGCCGCAGCCAGCAGTTCCCCCGTGTACAGCAGGCTCCGGGAGCCCGGGTCCAGCATCTGGATCTGAGCCGTGCCCAGGGCAGCAAGCCCATGTACGATATCAACAACGATGCCGAGTTTGAGGCCCGGCAGCGGCGCCGCGCCCAGGCCCAGGCGGCTGCCCGTCAGCAGCAGTCTGCCGCTCCGGCGGGGGCTGCACAGCCTTCCCGGACTGCCCCGCGTCAGGTTGGCCGCACTGCCGCCTCCTCCACCCATACGCAGACAAGCGGTCGGACGATTCATCGGGCTGCCGCGGATCAGAAAACGGTGCGCACCGTTCAGCCTGCTGCCCAACCGACAAACACCCAGACCACCAGTGCTGCCGCAGCCGCCAGTGCCGCGGCGGCGAAGGCTGCACGCTCGGGGTCCGGACGCAGCGCAGGCAGCACGGGATCTTCTGCCTATACAAGGTCGGGGGCTGCCTCCGGTTCTTCTGCTGGCGGAAAGCCTCCCAAAGGACCTGGCCGCGGGAAAAAAGGCGGCGGGGACGACGGAAGCGGAAAAGGCAAGGGCAAGGGCGGCAAACGCAAAGTTACCTGGTGGAAAATCCTGCTGGGAACCGTGCTGGTGATTGCCCTGATCTTTGCCGGAACCATCGGCGTCATTATGAACGCCATCCGTCCCACAGCGGGCTCCATCTCCATCAGTGAGCTCATCAATACCCCCAAGGGCCTGGACGGCCAGCAGCTGAACATTCTGGTGCTGGGTATCGACCGCAGCGCCCAGGGCGGAGACATGGCCGCAGGCTCCACCAACGACAGCCAGGCCAACGACGGCAACACCGACATGATCATGTATGTGCAGCTGGACTTTGTCAATGATGAGGTCCGCATGCTGCAGATTCCCCGGAATATCCTTGTCACCACCGACTACGATGTATCTCACAACTACCAGATTAATAACGTTGCCATCACCCAGGGCAGCGACGGCAATAACAACTACGATGCCCTGGCCACCCTCATCAATGAGCAGCTGGGTCTGTATATCGACGGTTATGTAGCCATCCGCCTGGAGGCTCTGGTGGAACTGGTGGATACCCTGGGCCCCATTCAGGTCTTTGTGCCGGAGGAAATCACCTACCGGGATGACAACGGCAACGTGACCAGCCACCTGGACCAGGGCCTGCAGTGGATGGACGGCGCCACCGCCGAGTTCTTCCTCCGCGCCCGCAAGACCTACGCCCAGAGCGATATCCAGCGCCTGAACGTGCAGCGGTACTTCTACTCCGCCATGTTCGCACGCCTGCGGGCCATGACAGTGTGGGACGTGGCCAAGATCCTGCCTGTGGTCATGAACTATATGGAGACCGATCTGCCGGTTTCCCAGCTGGTCAGCGCGGCGGTCAGCATGCTCAAGGTCAGCAGCGACCATATCATGCTGTGCCAGGTCCCCGTCTATATGGGACAGCTCTATTATCAGAAAAACGACATTGATGTGATTTATCGCCAGGGAACGGCGGATCTGCTCAACCAGTACTTCCGCACGGCGGAGACCCAGATGACGGCGGATCAGCTGAAGGTCTGCGACAATGTGGTGGATCTGGGCAACCGTACTCCCACCGATCCCAATGTCCAGTTTATGGGAACGATCAACCAGGACGTGGTGGATTCCGCCAACGAATCCGGAGTAGAGACCGATCCCAACGCAACCTATGACCTTCCCACCGAGACCGCCGCACCGGAAGGGGAGGGCACCGATTCTTCGGGTAGCACCGACAGCTCGGATTCCTCGACTGACGAGGCCGACGACGCGGCATAATAAGGAAAACCCCGGCAGGCCCCCGCAAAAACGGCAGGGGCTTTCCGGCTTGTTGTAAGGAAAAAGCAAACAGGAGGAACCGCATGGAAAGCAAAGAACTTGCCATTGCACTGGCGCGGGCGCTGGATGCCAAGAAAGCGCGGAATATTCGCGTCATCCGCGTACACGACCTGACCACCGTGACCGACTACTTTGTCATCGCCACCGGTACGTCCACCACCCACGTGGGCGCCCTGGCCGACGAGGCGGATTTCCAGCTGGGCCGCATGGGGGTCAACGTTCTGCGCACCGAGGGCCATGACGGCAAGCGCTGGATCCTTTTGGATTACGGCAGTGTCATCGTCCACGTATTCACCCAGGAAGCCCATGACTTCTATGATCTGGAGCATCTGTGGGCGGACGGCGAGACGATGCCGGAATCCGAGTGGCGTCTGCCGGAGGACCGTGCAGACGGCGAAGCACAGTGACCGACAGGGCAGGCCCCGCGTGTACAAAACGCGCAGGGCCTGCCCTGCTGCGCCGAAAGGTATATATAGTCAAAACAGCGGGCAAGACCCGCATTGGGGAGAGATCGAATCGTGAAATATGATTTCAAAGCAGTAGAGGCCAAATGGCAGAAGGTGTGGGAGGACGAAGATACCTTCCATGTTGAGATCGACAAGTCGAAGCCGAAGTTTTACGCGCTGGTGGAGTTCCCGTACCCCTCGGCGGCAGGCCTGCATGTGGGACACCCCCGCAGCTACACCGCCCTGGACATCGTGGCCCGTAAAAAGCGTCAGTGCGGCTATAACGTGCTGTATCCCATGGGCTGGGACGCTTTCGGCCTGCCCACCGAGAACTATGCCCTGAAAAACCACATCAACCCCGAGATCGTGACGGCCAAGAACGTGGCCCGCTTCAAGGCACAGCTCAAGAGCCTGGGCTTGTCCTTTGACTGGGACCGCGAGATCAACACCACCGATCCCGAATACTACAAGTGGACCCAGTGGATCTTCCTGCAGCTGTACAAGCACGGCCTGGCC
>JAHZHS010000046.1:0-2357 GCA_019420135.1 Oscillospiraceae bacterium
ACATATGGCGCCTGCCCGCCGTCAATGCGGCAGCCCAGTGCCCAGCCGCCGTCCTGGTCGGTACAGTTGTTGACCCAACCATGGCGGCAGAAAAAGCACTCCCCGCAGAAGGTCTCCACATTGACGGCGACCCGGTCTCCCGGACGGACCGTATGCACCCCGCTGCCCACCTGTTCCACCACACCCACCATCTCATGACCGACGGTGATGCCCGGCACGGCACGGGGTACCGAGCCGTGTTTGATGTGCAGATCGCTGGTGCAGATGCTGGCCAGCGTCACCCGGACAATGGCGTCCCTCTCATTTTGCAGGGTGGGTACCGGCTTTTCCATCAGCTGAAAGTTTCCTTTGCTCAGATAGGTATACGCAAGCATTGTGCTGCCCTCCCCCGGCGGTGTTCCCCACAGCCGGAACCCCGCCGAACATTTTTATTTTATTGTTCTATTATAACACAGGCACGGCGGATTGTATCCCGCAGGCACCGGTCTTTCCGCGGCCCTCCTCCAGCCGTGACCGGCCCTCCTCTTACCGGGTGGGGCCGCCAAAAGAGAACGCGCCAACGTCAAAAGAACCTTCCCGCGTTTTTTGCCCACCCTGTCCCCGACACTTGAATTTCCCCCCGGCACGTGGTAAAGTGTATACTGTACAATAGAGAGGTAGGGTAATATGAGTCAAGCATCCCAAAGCACGGTCCGGGAACAGCCTTTCTGGCGGTTTCTGGTTTCCTCGTTGAGCTCCAGCGTTGTCGATCTGGCGGCCTTTGCACTGTTGTGCATCCCCTTTGAACCGCTCTTTGGTGCGCGGCTGTATATTCTGGCCGGTACCATTGCAGCCCGGATTTTATCCTCGCTGTGCAATTATCTGCTCAACTATTTTCTCGTGTTCCACAGCCACGCCACCCACACCCGGTCGGCTGCCCTGTACACCACCATCACCGTGCTCAAAACGCTGGCAAGTGCCTTGCTTGTCTCGCTGTTGGTCGGGATCTTTCCCGCCGGCATGCCGGAGCTGGCCGCCAAGATCCCGGTGGACTGCCTGCTGTTTTTCCTGAACTATCTGCTGCAAAAAAAATTTGTATATTGAACCGGCCATGACCGTATGCCCGAACGGATCCTTTCCTCTTCCGTTCGGGCGTATTGTGTCCCGGCCGCATGTCAGGAGGTTTTATCCATGAATGATCCCCGTTGGGCGTCCATCGACGCCTTTGCAGAAGCCAACCGCGACGCCATCCTGCGGGATGTGACCCGTCTGTGCGCCGTTCCCAGTGTGGAGGGCACCCCGGAGCCGGGCGCGCCTTTCGGCAAGGGTCCCCGTGCCGCGCTGGACAAGGGCCTGGAGATTGCCGCCGAGCTGGGCCTGGACACCCACAATGCCGACGGCTACATCGGCTGGGCCCAGACCGGCCCCATTGCTGACGGCCAGAAGTTCCTGGCCACCATCACCCATGTGGACGTGGTTCCCGAAGGCAACGGCTGGGATGCCGATCCCTATACCGTCCGTGTCCGTGACGGATGGATCCTGGGCCGCGGGGTGGCCGACGACAAGGGCCCCGGCATTCTCTGCCTGTATGCTCTCAAATACCTCAAGGACAGCGGAGTGCCCCTGCGCTATCCCGTGCGTGCCCTGCTGGGTGCCAACGAGGAGACTCACATGCAGGATGTGGAATACTACGCCGAGCACTTTGCCATGCCTGCGTTCTGCTTCACTCCCGATGCCGAGTTCCCCGTCTGCAACGGTGAGAAGGGCGGCTTCTCCGGGGAACTGGTCTCCCCCGTTCTGACCGACGGCGTGATCGTCGATTTTGCGGGCGGCGTTGCCAAAAACGCAGTGCCTGACCGGGCTTTCTGCATCGTGAAGGCATCCGCCTCCGCTTTCACCGCCAGCGAACAGACTACCGTGGAGGATAACGGTGACGGCACCGTGACTCTGCGCGGATGGGGCAAGAGCGGTCATGCCGCGATGCCCGAAGGCACCGTGAATGCCATTGGCTTGCTGGTCAACTGCCTGCTGGACAGCGATGTCTGCACCCCGGCGGAGACCGCCTACCTGAAAGTGCTGCAGAAGCTGCACGCCTCCACTGACGGCAGTGCTCTGGGCATTGCAGCCGATGATGGCCTGTTCAGTCCCCTGACCATTGTGGGCGGCACCATAGAGAAGAAGGACGGCAAACTCCGCCAGAGTTTCGACTGCCGCTATCCCACCAATACCGACTGTGACAAGTTGGGCAAGGCCATGACCGCCATCTGCGGCGATGCGGCTACTCTGGAGGATGTGAGCAGCCGGGTTCCCTTCTATATTCCCGCCGACAGCCCGGCCATCCGCACCCTCATCAACACTTACAACGAGGTCACCGGGGA
>JAHZHS010000046.1:2367-4116 GCA_019420135.1 Oscillospiraceae bacterium
AAACAAGGAGCCCTTCACCATGGGCGGCGGCACCTATGCCCGTCATTTTCCCTTTGCCGTCAGCTTCGGCCCCCAGCACACCGATATTCCCCTGCCCGATTTCGCCGGCCCGATGCACGGTGCCAACGAGGGCGCCAACTTCGAAAAGATGATCGAAGCACTGAAGATCTATATCCTGGCACTGCTTCGCCTGCAGGAGCTGGAGTTCTGATTTTTCTCCCGGGGGATCCCCTGCGGAGAAATCCGCTTTTCCTTCAAAGATGAACACGCCCCGGAAAAAGCTTCCGGGGCGTGTTTTGCTGCTGTGTCATCCCCATGGGGGAACCGATTCCCGGTGTGGATCCGGATCCGGATATAAGCTGCAAAAAAGGCAGGCATCTGAATGGTTCAGAGGCCTGCCTTTTCGCATGCTTTCCTTTATTGTCCGTCGCCGGTATCCTCAGGCCCGCCGTAGATGGAAATGTAGTCGGGATCCTCCTCCTGATCCAGCCAGGAGAAGATCAGATAGCAGACGCCGGCCAGAGCGGCCAGTGCGACCAACAGCTTCAACAGCGATTTCATGCGCAATACCTCCCTGCCCGCTGCTGCGGGCCATACAAAACAAGATTTGTTTTAGTATATCACACCACCGGCAAAAGTACAATCACTGCCGGAATGTAAATTTTCCCCTCACCGGCCGTGCTTTTGGGGCGTTTTTTCGGGATCCTGCCTCCATGGAGGAAATTGACACTTGACAAAGTGGGGAATCCGGTGTATTCTTTTCTTGCAGTTAGCTTTTGCTAACAGTATTTGACAGGTCTTGTTTGTTCTGCATCCCGCCCCTGCCCTGACCTCCGCGATGGTCTCTCTTATTGCTTTCCCGTGTTCCCGCTGCAACAGGGAAGAGATTCGACATCATGGGAGGAGACAGGCCGCATGGGCGGCAAAACGCACCGTGCCTGCTTCCGGTTCCTTTGCGTTGCAGAACAGCAAGGCGATTTTTTCGCCCAGTGGTTAGCTTTTGCTAACGAAATGTAGAAAGGACACAAGACTTATGAGCAAAATTGCAGTTGTTTACTGGAGCGGAACCGGCAACACCGAACAGATAGCTTCGATGGTTGCCCAGGGAGCACAGACGGCGGGGGCACAGGTCACCCTGTACGCTGCCTGTGAGTTTTCCTCCGATCTGGTACCCGGATTTGATGCACTGGCCTTTGGCTGCCCGTCCATGGGCAATGAGCAGCTGGAAGAAAGCGAATTTGAGCCGATGTTTTCCGCCTGCCTGGAGCCGCTCCAGGGCAAAAAGGTCGGATTGTTCGGTTCCTATGGCTGGGGAGACGGCGAATGGATGCGTAGCTGGTGTGATACTTGCCGCAGTGCCGGCATCCTGCTGGTATCCGACGGCGTGATCTGCAACAGCGCCCCGGATCCCGCCGCCGAGGCTGAGTGCCAGGCTCTGGGGGCCGCCCTCGCCAACTGATGTTTCTGCCCGTTTTTCAACTGATTCGCCCTCATAGCAAAGCAGAGGCCCCGGTGCATGCCACACCGGGGCCTCTGCTTTGTTATGCCATTGTTTCGGATTCGAAATTACAGCATGGCCAGAATCTGGTTCTTGGGACGGGCGCCGACCGAGCGCTGGACTTCCTGGCCATTCTTGATGACGACCAGCGTGGGAATGCTCATAACGCCGAACTGTGCAGCCAGCTCACGCTGCTCATCCACATTGATCTTGCCGACCAGAATATCGCTGCGTTCATCCGCAATCTCATC
>JAHZHS010000046.1:4126-5927 GCA_019420135.1 Oscillospiraceae bacterium
CACAACGTGAGAAACCATGCGGCAGGAACCACACTAGCTGGCCCAGAAATCCAGCAGGACCGGGCGGTCGCTCTGCAGCACTTCGGTATTGAAATTCTCTTTGGTAATATGAACAGCACTCATTGCAAGTACCTCCTTGAAATCATGTGTGGTTGTTTTCTTTGACTAGAGTATACCCACTTTTTCCTGTCCCGTCTGTGATATTGTCACCAAGCGGGAGGGTCGGCCGGATGCGTGCCCGCGCCCCGCCTCGTCAGCTGTTCCGGGAGAAGGCGGTGCCTGTCCGTTTTGTTCCGGCACTGCAAGACAACCGCCCTGCATCTCGCACATATCCTGCCAGAAGCGTCTGGGGCAGTGCGTACGCTGGCAGCGTTCATTGCGCCGCTGTTCAATGGTGAGTGCACGGAAAAACCGTTTCCACAGAATCTGCCATTGCTGTTCTTCGGGCGCCGTTTGCCTGTCGTATTCCTCCATTTCCAGGTAACGCACTTCCTTGCTGCGCCGCAGCATGGCAACACCGTGGGCTGCATCATAGATCAGAAAGGCCTCATCCGGCAGACGGCTGCAAAAATGCGGCCGCAGCAAAGGCAATACCATATTCTGCGGATGGATCACTGCACCCAGCATGCCGTCGCGCTCCTCAAAGCGAAGGAACTGTATATAATGGTGCGCTTCACCGGTCACTCTGCGCTCCAGCTGCCAGGCCGCAGCGACATCCGGATCCCCCAGCATACGATCCACACCCCGTCCAGTCGCAAAGGCCAGGCGGAGATACCGCAGCAGAATCTGTTCCTTGTCCGGGTCGGTGCTGAGAAAAGCCGTCATGAACCGCTGTCTGACACCGCCGCCCAACCGTTCGATTCCTGTCAGTACCCTGCGCGCCCGCTCTGTGTCGGTGGGGATTTCCCGTTCCGGGAACAGGGTCAGACGCCCTTCCTCCGGGGAACAGATTGCTGAGGGGAGTTCCCTGCACCGGAAACTTTCAAAAACGCAGCAGAGAAACCCCTGCATGCTGCCGTCATAGCGGTAGACCACATCCGCTACATCTGCCTGGTAATGCATGTAACCGCCTCCTGCTTCAAGAGCGCCGCCGCCTGAAGCACATCCATCCCCTCGGCCGTCAGGCGGTGCAATTCCGGCGCCGCATCGGGAAGGGCCCGGGGCATGCAATCGTCGAAGCTCAGCTGCTGCACCCCCACGCCGAATGCTTTGGGGTCCAGCAGGGCGTTGGCGATCTCCGCCCGGGTGCCACGGGCTCCCAGATACCCGTTACAGGTAATAAAATATTGTGCCCGCTTGAGGACTACTCCGATCCGTTTGAGTTCCGGCATTCCCAGATGCTGCATCTTGCGGGCCTGAATGATACGCAGCACGCTTTTGGGCCCGATGCCCGGGACTCGGAGAAGCTCCTCCTTTGTGGCGGAGTTGACTTCCACCGGGAAGAATTCCGGATGACGAATAGCCCAGCAGCATTTGGGATACAGATAAGGGTTGAAGTTGGGTTATTCCTCGCTCAAAAGTTCCCCCGCTGAAAAATGGTAATACCGCAGCAGCCAATCGGCCTGATACAGACGATGCTCCCGCAGCAGCGGCGGGCGGGTGGTGAGGGCGGGCAGGCGGGAATCCTCCACCACCGGCAGGTAAGCGGAGTAAAATACCCGCTTCAAAGCGTATTTTTTATACAGAGCTTCGGTCAGTCCCATAATGTGGAGATCCGATTCGGGGGAGGCCCCCACAATCATCTGTGTGCTCTGTCCTGCCGGTGCAAAAGGCTGGGTCGAGGGGTAAATCTGCAATTCCC
>JAHZHS010000046.1:5937-10723 GCA_019420135.1 Oscillospiraceae bacterium
GGTTCTGCCTGGATTCCGCGGCGATCTGCCCCATAGGCGCCAGAACGGCGGCTTTCTTTTTGTCCGGTGCCAGACGCTGAAGGCTGTCCGCGCTGGGCAACTCGATGTTCACCGACATGCGATCAGCCAGATATCCCAGCTGGCGGACCAGAAGCGGATCGGCCCCCGGAATGGCTTTGGCGTGAATATAACCGCGGAAATGATATTCTTCCCGCAGAATCCGCAGCGCAGCAATCATCTTTTCCATGGTCAGATCCGGCGTTCCCACCACTGCGCTGGACAGAAAAAGACCTTCAATATAATTGCGGCGATAAAATCCGATGGTCAGCTCCGCCAGTTCCCTCGGATCAAAGGTGGCACGGCGGATATCATTGGAACGGCGGTTGACACAATAGCTGCAATCATAGCTGCAGGCATTGGAATACAAAACTTTCAACAGTGAAACACAGCGTCCGTCCGGAGTGAATGCATGACAGATGCCGGGGGCAGAACAACTTCCGATGCTGCCGTGGCGTCCCCCGCGGTCCACACCGCTGGAAGTACACGCCACGTCATACTTTGCACTGTCTGCAAGGATTTCCAATTTTTCTCCCAGTTCCATCACACGATCCCCTCCCTTCCCGACGCTCTGCGCAAGGCCGCATTTTTTCAGTTTTCAGAACAATCAAATTTGAAAAAAGGTATAAAAAAGAAAGCCCACCACAAAATCGTTTTTTTCCGTGGGCTGACGGAATATATTTTCGTCCAGAACGGCCAGCCTTCCAATCGTCCAAATTATGGGACAGAAAAGGGCGTATACTGAATACAGATCCGGAAGATTGAGGATGCGTTCGGGATCCTGACCGTTACCATTTGGTTTTCGTCTCAACCACCTTGCCGGCTATGTAAAGGTGATCCAGCTCTTCTCCCCGGATGACCAGGTCCTCATAATCGGGATTGAACGGGTGCAGCACTACGGCGTTTCCGCGGCGGATATACTTTTTCAGTGTGCCCTCCCCGTCTGTGCCGTAAACCATGACCCCCAGCTCGCCGTTTTCCAGGGTGGACTGGCGGTGTACCAGCGCCAGATCCCCATCCGAGATGCGCGGCTCCATACTGTCTCCCTTGACCACAAGATAAAAATAGCTGGAGGGATCCTTGACACAGGCATACTCGGTGCCATAATCCTCCTCAAAGGCCAGTGCACCATAGCCTGCACGCACAGTTCCCACCACCGGAATGGGGCTCTCGCTGTAGGTTGCAAAGCGCTCTCCGTTCCGGTCTGTAAATTCCGGCTGATGCAAGCCAAGCAAGGCATCCGCTGTGGTATCCAGGATTTCGGCCAGGCGTGCCACGGTACCGGGATCCGGGGTGGATCGTCCCGTCTCCCACTTGCCCACCGCCTGCTGTGTCACCCCTAAGCGACGAGAAATTTCCGCCTGACTGAGCTTTTTGCTCTTTCGGGCCGCTTTCAAACGTTCTGAAAACATAACGTCCCCCAATCTTCTCATATCAAGAAGAGTTTTGTGTAGTTTCATTATACAACCAAAGGTAGTGCATGTAAAGAGATTTTTGTTTTTTATCCAACCAAAAGTTGTAAATTCCATCTTGACAACAACCATTTGTTGTATTATAGTGAATGCATCAAACAACCATAAGTTGTCGCCAAACGATTTGCGGTATCGTTTTTATTCATCATCGTTTTTGGAGGAGGTATCTTAAATGAAACTTACCTATATTAAACAGGCCGTCTGCAAGTTTTTGTTTTTGGTCGAGGCCGCTGGTCTGTTCATTCTTCTCTCTGCCTTCATCCAGGGTACTCTTTCCCTGCCGGCGGCCCTTGGGTATGCGGCAGCCTCCTTCCTGGGCGTCAATCTTCTTTCCTGCCTGATTCTTCCCACGGAAGATATACACGTCCCTGCTCGCCGCACCTCTTCTGCGTTTTCCGACCGGCGCGCTGTCTCCTTGCGCGTGGTGCCCGGCGGCCGGCATGCCGCGTAAGGATTTCACGCCAGCCGGCTTTCCCCCTCTTTGTAAAGCCTGTTTCATTCCGGCCACTGATCCTTCAGCCGTATCCACCCTTTGATTGGGTATTTTCATATAACTGCACCGAACCCCTGCGTATGCCTTTTCCCCTTGCAAGTTTCATGGCATACGCAGGGGTTCGGTGTTTGCAAGCCTTTGCCTCTGTGCTATATTAATGGCAGATTCACTTGCCCGATTACGGCTCTGGTACATATGCGTGCAAAAAGGAGGATTCTATGTCCACTTATATGAATACATTGCTGGAAGTTTGTGTTGACAGTTACACCTCGGCTATGGCTGCCATTCACGGCGGTGCCGACCGCCTGGAACTTTGCAGTGCTCTTTCTGTTGGCGGCCTGACTCCATGGACCGAGTTGCTCATCCAAATCCGCAAGGTCAGCCGTATTCCCGTCCGCTGCCTCATGCGCCCCCGCGCCGGGGACTTTTTATACAGCGAGGAAGAAATCGACCTCATGTGTATGCAGATTCAGTCACTGCGCAAGGCCGGTGCCGACGGTTTTGTCGTAGGTGCTCTGCAGGCCGACGGCACGCTGGACAGGCAGTCTACCCGGCGCCTGTGCATGGCAGCGGATGGCGCAGGACTTACACTCCACCGCGCCATCGATGTCAGTCTCGATCCCTTGCAGACTTACCGGGATGCCGCTGCGCTGGGAATCGATACCGTACTTACCAGTGGTGCCGCCGCCAACTGCCTTGCCGGACGGGAAACCATCGGAAAGTTGCTTGCCCTGCGGGATGCTCTTGATGGCCCGGAAGTGCTGATCGGTGCCGGGGTCAATGCCTCCGTCATTTCGGCCCTGCGCCAGGAGTTTCCCCAGGCCCGGGCGTTCCACATGAGCGGCAAAACCGAGGTGGAGAGCGGTATGATGTTCCGTAGGGAGGGCGTACCCATGGGATTGCCGGGTCTGGACGAGTGGCATATTTCCTATACCAGTGAGGAGGCCGTCCGTGCCGCCGGGCATACGTTGCGGCAAACGGTCATCGCATAAACCTTTCTGTCATCAGGATTTTATTTGGGGAAGGGAAATTTCCTGCTCGGGCAAGGCATTCTTGTTCGGCATGTGTAATATGCCAAAAATTTTGATGTATTTTTGTATGGTATCACAGTGCAAAGTTGCAAGAAAAAGATCTTCCCTTTTATATCGTTTTGTTAGATTTTCAACGATTCATAATCTTCCCTGCGTTGAAAAATGAACGTTTTTTTCATGACAAAGCGTTATTTTTATCAGTTTTATAGAGGTTTCCACCAGTAAATCCGGTATGTTTTTGTGATAACGCCCAATCTTCCGTTGTTTCTCTTTCTTTTTTGTTACGAATATGTTAATATTTGTTTAACAAAGTGTACGGGCTGCCAGGAACCAGAGCAGTCCGTCAGTTGTGTAAGCAAACGCGAGAGATTTTAGGAGGAATGTTTCTTATGATGAAACAATTGCAGAAGCTCGGCAAAGCATTGATGCTTCCCGTAGCTGCACTGCCGATCTGCGGCATTCTGATGGGCATTGGCTATGCGCTGTGCCCGTCCACCATGCAGGGCGGCGAAGTTACCGGTCTCCTTCAGATGATCGGC
The DNA here is from genome assembly GCA_019420135.1 of Oscillospiraceae bacterium. Classification (GTDB taxonomy): domain Bacteria; phylum Bacillota; class Clostridia; order Oscillospirales; family Ruminococcaceae; genus Gemmiger. The sequence continues at coordinate 9,530 of JAHZHS010000046.1, forward strand.
TTTTTCCTGGTCAAGGCCGGTGGTGCCCTGATCGACAACATGCACATCCTGTTCGCGGTCGGCGTCGCAGTCGGCCTGGCCGATGACCACGACGGCACCGCTTCTCTGGCTGGCATGGCCTCCGACCTCATGATCACCAAGCTGCTCAACACCAGCGTCGTCACCACCCTGATGCCCGCAGTTGCCAACGACGAGATCAAGACCCTCGCCTTCGGCAAGATTGAGAACGCCTTCATCGGCATCCTGGCCGGCATCATCGGCGCTGTCTGCTACAACAAGTTCAAGGGCACCCAGCTGCCTGACGTTCTGGCATTCTTCAGCGGCAAGCGCTGCGTTGCCATCGTCACCGCTCTGGTCTCCATCATCGTGGCCGCGATCCTGCTGTTCGTCTGGCCCCTCATCTTCTCCGGTCTGGTTTGGCTGGGCGACGCTATCGTCAGCCTGGGCGGCATCGGCGCCGGCATCTACGCCTTCCTGAACCGTCTGCTCATCCCCACCGGTCTGCATCACGCTCTCAACAACGTCTTCTGGTTTGACACCATCGGTCTGGGCGATCTGTCCAACTTCTGGGCCGGCAAGGTCACCGGTGACATCGGCACCATGGGCACCGAAATCAACTGGGATCTCGGCATGTACATGTCCGGCTTCTTCCCCTGCATGATGTTCGGTATCCCCGGCGCTGCCGCCGCCATGATCCTCAATGCCAAGCCCGAGCGCCGCAAGGTTGCTTTCGGTCTGGTCGGCTCTGCTGCCATCTGCGCTTTCGTCTGCGGCGTTACCGAGCCCTTTGAGTTCGCATTCATGTTCCTGGCTTTCCCGCTGTACGTTGTCTACGCTCTGCTGTACGGCATCTTCACCGTCGTCACCTACTACGTCGGCTTCCGTGCTGGCTTCAGCTTCTCTGCCGGCCTGACCGACCTGGTCTTCTCCGCTTCTCTGCCCGCTGCAAAGAACACCCTCATGATCATCCCTCTGGGCCTCGCCGCTCTGGTTGTCTTCTTCGTGGTGTTCTACTTTGCCATCAAGGTCTTCGATCTGAAGACCCCCGGCCGTGAGGACGAGGACACCTCCGCTGAGGCTCCTGCCAAGCTGGCCAACAACAGCTTCACCGACATTGCTTCCGGTGTTCTGGCTGCCGTGGGCGGCAAGGGCAACGTCACCAACGTTGACTACTGCGCGACTCGTCTGCGTTTC
>JAHZHS010000046.1:10779-13690 GCA_019420135.1 Oscillospiraceae bacterium
AAGAACGCTTGCCAGGTCGTCATCGGACCCAAAGTCCAGTTCGTGTACGATGAACTGAAGAAGATGCTGTAAAAAGCTTCTTTCCCCTGTTTTCCGCCGGGAGTTCTGGTTCCTCCCGCAGCCACCGCCTTGGGCGGGCGTCCCAGCCCGCCCAGGGCGATTTTATTTGCCGGAATTCCTGTGGTCCCGCACACGGTCACAGGCCGTTCACAAATCTATGTTATGATTTATTATAGGAGTTTTTCCCGCTCCCACAATTCGGGGTAAGATAGAAAAGGAGATGCCATTATGAAAATCATCCGCGCCAAAGATTACCACGATATGTCCCGCAAGGCGGCCAACATCATTTCCGCCCAGGTCATCATGAAACCCAACTGTGTGCTGGGCCTTGCCACCGGCGGCACCCCCGTCGGCACCTACAAGCAGCTCATCGACTGGTACAACAAGGGCGACGTGGACTTTTCCGAAGTCACCACTGTCAATCTGGACGAATACCGCGGCCTGCCCCGGGAAAATCCGCAGAGTTACTGGAGCTTCATGCACGACAATTTCTTCAACTATGTGAACATTGATCCCAGCCGCATCAACCTGCCCGACGGCACCAACATGGACGCTGAGGGCGAGTGCAAGCGTTACGATGAAGTCATCCACAATGTGGGCGGCATTGATCTGCAGCTGCTGGGCATCGGCCATGACGGCCACATCGGATTCAACGAGCCGGGTGCTGCCTTTGAGCTGGGCACCCACTGTGTCACCCTGACCGACGAGACCATCGAGGCAAACAAGCGCTTCTTTGACAAGAAGGAAGATGTCCCCCGCCAGGCCTACACCATGGGCATTAAAACCATCATGCAGGCCCGCAAGGTACTGATGGTCGTCAACGGCAAGGGCAAGGCCGAGATCGTCAAGAAAGCCTTCTTCGGCCCGGTCACACCGGAGGTTCCCGCCTCCATCCTGCAGATGCATCCTGACTTCACCCTGGTGGGCGATGAGGAAGCCCTGTGCCTGATCTGAGCGCTTTGCTCTGGAAAAGAGGAACTCTGTCATGATCATCAAAAATGCAAACGTCTACACGCCGCAGCACGTCTTTGCGGCGGGGGATCTCATCATCCGGGATGGCCGCATCGTCTTCGGGGCCGAGCCTCTGCCCGGGGAGGAAGTCATTGACGCCCAGGGGCTTTACGCTCTGCCCGGCCTGCTGGACATTCACTTCCACGGCGCAGTGGGCCATGACTTCTGCGACGCCACCGAGGAATCCATCCAGGCTCTGGCCGATTTTGAGGCCAGTAAAGGCGTACTTGCCATCTGCCCCGCCACCATGACCTATAGTGAGGAGATCCTCAACGGCATCATGGACGCGGCAGCCGCTCACAAGAATGGCAAGGGTGCCGACCTGGTGGGCATCAATATGGAAGGGCCTTTCATCAGCCCGGACAAGATCGGCGCACAGAACCCCAAGTATCTGACGCCCGCCAACGTGGAGATGTTCCGCCGCCTGCAGGCACGCTCCGGCGGACTGATCAAGCTGGTGGACATCGCCCCCGAGGAGCCCACTTCCATGTCCTTTATCGAGGCCTGCCACGATGAGGTGCGCATTTCCATTGCCCACACCTGCACCGATTATGCCACCGCCAAGAAGGCATTTGCCTCCGGTGCCTCCCACATGACCCATCTGTACAATGCCATGCCGGGGATCACCCACCGGGAACCCGGCCCCATCATTGCAGCGCTGGAGGACAAGGCGGAGGTGGAACTCATTACCGACGGGGTGCACATCCACCCTGCCATGGTCCGATTCACCTTCAACACCTTCGGCGATGACCGGGTCATCCTCATTGCCGACAGCATGATGGCCTGCGGTCTGCCCGACGGCGAATACAGTCTGGGCGGTCAGGCCGTTACCGTCAGGGGCCCCCGTGCCACCCTCACTGAGCATCCCGGTGTCATCGCAGGCAGCGCCACCTGTCTGTACGACTGCATGCGCCGTGCTGTTCTGGATATGGGCGTGCCCCTGGAAAGTGCCGTCCGTGCCGCCAGCGAAAACCCGGCGCGCAGCATCGGTGTGGACGCCGATTATGGCTCCCTGGCCGCCGGGCGCTACGGCAACGTGATCCTGGCCGACAAGGATCTGAACATTTGCAAAGTCATCCAGAAAGGTCATGTGATCGTGGGCTGACCGGAAACTTGCGCAAAAAAGCCGGAATCTTTTGACATTTGCTCCAAAAAGGGCCGGTTTCCACTTGCGGAATGCCGTGTTCTCGTATATAATAGGCAACATAAGGTACGATTTCACGGTGTTCTTGCGGGAAACGCCGTTGTAAAAAGGGGGTTATTGCATGGCTATTTCGGAGCCTACCGCAATTTTTTCCATTCGGGATGAAAAGGACGCGGAGATCAAGAAAGTGGTTCTTCAGGTGTACAGCGCACTGGAGGAAAAGGGCTATAACCCCATCAATCAGCTTGTGGGCTACATTCTGTCGGAAGATCCTACTTACATCACCACCTACAAAAATGCCCGTGCTCTGATCCGCCGCGTGGACCGCGACGATCTGCTTCAGGCGCTGGTGCGCGATTACGTCCGCCAGTAACCCGATCCTAAACATCTGCCTCCGGTAAAGACATGTTCTTTGCCGGGGGCTTTTTTCTGTCATGAGGCATCTCTGTCATGGCACTTTTTTCCGGGTGGCAAAAGTCATCCGGGAGTGAATTCCGGCAAATTTTCTCCTGTTTTCAGCTGCTTTACAATTTTTCTTCAGAATTGGCATTTTTTGTAACAACTCGGATACATTCATGCACGAATATAATAGATAAGATTGGAAGATGCTAAACCCGTGTCAAAAAATGTTCAGGAGGTCCTTGCCATGCAAACTGCCGACAAACGCGCCATCGATATTCCCGTTACCGCTCCCCG
>JAHZHS010000047.1 GCA_019420135.1 Oscillospiraceae bacterium
TCAAAACAGCTTATTTATTTTACCTCGTCAGAAGTCTTTTGTCAAGAACTTTTTTTCGAGGTTTTTTGCTGTCCGTCCGCCAGGCGATCCAAATGTTTCCGCCGGATTTCCGAGCCTCCTGCTATCAGGAGCATGTCTCATTATGTCCGGTTTATCGCCATTTATCAGGCCCTGTCGTTCGCGACAGCTTGACTATAATACATCTTCCCGGGCTAAATGTCAACACCTTTTTTTGATTTTTTCGATAAATTTTTCCATTCTTTTTTGTACATCCCTTATATCGGTTTTTCAGGCCGTTTCCACCACAAAATGTGGGTTTCCCATAGTTTCAGCTTTTGGCCGCCAAACAGTCCCACCGGCCATGCTTCTTTATAATACATTATATAGAGCAAATGAGCCCCACGCCGACAAGCGCTCTTGCAATCCCGGCGTTTTCTTTTATAATGGTAGTCACAACATAGATTGAGGAGGCTCACCATGCTCCTGGCCATCAATATCGGAAACTCCAACATCGTCTGCGGCGGATATACCGACGACGGCAAGCTGTCCTTTTGTACCAGGCTGTACTCGGACAGCGCCCTGAGCTCGGACGAGCTGACCTACAAGATCATCAGTTTGCTGGATCTTTACGGCGTCTCTCCCCTGGAAATCACCGACGCCATCCTGTCCAGCGTGGTGCCTGCTCTGACGCCCCGGGTGCGGGAGGCCATCGGCAAACTGAGCCAGGCTCCCCTGATGACGGTGGGCCCCGGCCTCAAGAGCGGTGTGCGCATCCGCATGGACAACCCTGCCCAGCTGGGCGGTGAGTTGCTGTGTGCGGCGGTTTCCGCCCTGCGGCTGGCCAAGCCTCCCCTGGTGGTCATGACTGCCGATACCGCCGTGACCATGCTGGCCATTGACGGCGCGGGCAGCATTGTGGGCGGCGCCATTCTGCCCGCCCCTCAGCTGGCCCTGGCGGCCCTGGTGCGCAACACTGCCCAGCTGCCCCAGGTGGAGCTGGAAAGCCGCCCCAAGAGCATTCTGGGCTCCAATACGGCGGACAGCCTGCAGAGCGGCATCGTCAACGGGTCCGCCTCCATGCTGGAGGGCATGATCGCCCGCTTCCGCCAGGCGCTGGACGCCCCCGAAGCTCCGGTCATCGCCACCGGTGCTCTGCCTGCCAGCATTCGAGAGGCCTGCCGTGTGCCCATCCTTTACCGGGAGACGCTGATTCTGGACGGATTGTACGCCATCTGGCGCCGCAACGCCCGCCGCTGACCGCCGGGCGGACTGTGTATTTTTTTGAAAAAAACTGCTTGACAAACCCAACCCCCGGGGCTATAATAAGAAAGCTGATTCAATCAGCTGCTTTTATTGCCCCTTAGCTCAGTCGGTTAGAGCACCTGACTGTTAATCAGGGTGTCCTCGGTTCAAGTCCGAGAGGGGCAGCCACCAAGCCGATCAACCGGAAGGTTGATCGGTCTTTTTTTACTTTCCGGCAAAATCGGCAGCAAAGGCAACACACTCTTTTATCCGAGGAGGGAAACCGTTATGCAAAATCCATGCTATACCATCCGCAAAGCCCGGGAAGAAGATGCGGTCGGCATCGGAAAAGTGCACTACAACGGGTGGATCGACACCTACAGCGATCTTTTGCCTCCGGCTATGATTGCCTCCCTTTCCGAGGAGCGGAGCATCCGCATCTTCCAGAAAGAGGGCTGCAAAAATATGTACGTTGCCACTGTAAACGGCGATGTGGTGGCTTTTTGCGGCTACGGAATGTGGCGCGGCACCGGGGCCGAAGAACCGCCTGCCGGGGAAGGCGAAATCGTCGGCATTTATGTCCTGACTCCATTTCAGCGCAATGGAATCGGGAAAGCTCTGCTGGAGCAGGCAGAACGGGAGCTGAAACTGCAGGGCTTTTCCACCGTCTCCCTGTGGGTCCTGGAGGGGAACACGAAAGCGCAGGCTTTTTATGAAGCCATGGGGTTCCAGAATGTGGCAGTGAAAAAGAGATCCGGCCCCCTGTGTGAGGCAAAGGAGACGAAATCCTTAGAATAGAAACCGCGAACCATCCTGCTGCACCTCCACATAGGAAATCAAAGCAGGAAAACGCTTTTGGCAGAAACACGCCATCCGGGCGGAAGAACAGACGTTCTTCCGTCTTTTTGTTTTGTTCCGGCGGCATTCCGGCGTTACAACCCGGATACAATCCCCTGCTATCCTAAGGTCAGGCGCTTTTCAGGGTGCCGGATTTCTTCGAAAGGCAGGTAACCGTCCATGACTCTCCCCTCATTCCCCGCCCGTTTTGTCCCCCGCCTGACCGCCGGAGCCATGACACTGGTCATGCTGGCCGGATGCAGCCCCGCCGCCCCGGACAGTCTCTCCCCCTCCACCGGCGCCGTCACCGAGACCGTGCAGAGCACCGATCCCCTTCCCGCTCCCTCCGGGGACCTGCGGCTGGTCTCCTCCGGCTATGGGGTCATCACCAGCAGCGGCGTCGCCACCAGCGAGGGCTACTACGGTGTGGAATCCTTCCAGCCGGGCACAGTCAGGGTGGTCTACACCGACTACGCCTCCTGCACCCGCACCTGCCTATGCGCCGACCCCAACTGTACCCACGACAGCGATGCCTGCACCGCCTGGTTTTCCCCCGCGGGCAGTACCGCTCTCTTTGCCGCGGCGGACGGGCAGACCCTCTATCTGGCAGTCACCAGTCTGGCGGACAGTGAATGCCCCGGCATTCTCTACGCCTTTGCCCCCGACGGCAGCGACCGCCGGGAGGTCTACCGCCTGAGCGGAAAGGAATTTGCCTTCGGCGGGGTGGCCGAGAGCGGTTCCACCCTCTATCTGGAGATTCAGGTGTACGACCCGGACACCGATACCATAACCTGGGAGATTCTTGCCCTTGACCCGGCCACCGGGGAGGCCGGCACCCTCTTTACCACCGACCAGCCCGGCGACCGTCTGACCAGCGCCTGGGAAAACCGCCTGGTATTCGATTCGGTCTCCGACAGCACCCGCAGCTACTACACGGTGGACGTCACCACCGGGGAAAAGAGCGCTCCCCTCTACTCCTACGACTACACCGCCCAGAACCGCATCGAGCAGGCAAAGGACGGTTTTGTGTACAGTCTGCGTCCCGGGGAGGGGGACCAGTGGGATCTCTTCCGGGTCACGCTGGAGACCGGCGAGGAGGAAAAGCTTGCCGCCGGCATTCCCATCTACGACGCCGACGGCACCCGGTTTTCGGGCTTTTTCGACAACCACGCGGAGATCGACACCTCCGACACCCGGGACATGGAAAACATCCGGCCGCTGAAATATTCGGTGGACCTTTCCACCGGGGAGGTGCGCCAGAGCACCCTGTCCTACCAGCGCAACGGCAACGTCACCTTCGCCTTCATTCTGGCCGAGACATCCTCGGATTTTCTGGTGCGCAGCGGCTCCGGCAGCCGCACCGTGACGGTGGTGGACGAGAACGGGACCCCCTCTCAGGTGGAGGACACCGTCCCCCAATACGCCCTGATCGCCAAGAGCGACTACTGGAGCAGCAACCCCGCCTACCGGGAGATCCTGGATACATTCTGAGCCCCCAGAAACCAATGCGCCGGACAGCAAGGCTTTCCGCTGTCCGGCGCATTTTTTACAGGATGAAGGGTATTGTCACGAGGTGGATTTCCCCGCACAGCCGCCTTCCAGGACGCACTGCCACAGCAGGGCAAGAATGCACCACAGCAGGCTGAGAATCTCCGGGTGGTTCATCACCGCAAGCCCCACACCGAAGGGCAGGGGCGGCCACACCGTCAGAAGGACAAAGCCGCTGGTCCAATAGATCAGCGCCGCCGCCAGAAGCAGGCATATCACCCGTACCGCCAGCCGGGCCCGGCCTTTCAGCGCCACAAGCATGGCCTTGCCCGCCCGCCAGTCCATCCAGCCCAGGACAAAGAAGCAGGCGCTCCCCCAGGCAAGGGGCACCGCCGCAAACTGACGGATGCTGCTGAGCAGGAAGAGGCTGATCCCCGGGAAAAGTCCGGACAGCCAATGGCGGGGGGACGCGGCAGCGTCGGCAGTGGGCAATGCCAGCGCCACGGCCAGCAGCAGCAAGACTGCGATGCCCCGGAGCACAAGAGTTTTCGGGAATTTGACAGCAGACATGACGGTGCGCCTCCTTTTCTTTAGGGCCGGCGCAAGCCCCGCATGGAGCCAGGCAGGAGCCGGCCGGTCTGTTTCCTGTCTTCAGGATACCAGATGCCGCCGGGCCCGTCAATCCGCCCGCACGGCATTCCGGAGGAGGAGGGGCGAGCCCTCATGCGGGGATTTTTATTTACATTTCAGGTTGAAACCGGTTTTACTGCATATCGTATTTTTTCTTGTTTTTCTGTGCAGATCCCGCAGCCGCGGGGACCGTCTCTTTTGGTTTTCCTTTCTATCCACTCGAATGTCTTTACAAACCCAAAGCAACATGATACAGTTAACCTAAATCGACACACAACCGCCGCGGCAGCTGCACCCGGACGCGCCCTGTACAACAGCCGCAGCACACTGCAAACGAGGTGACACCATGCAGTACCAACATCTTTGGGCAGACATGCATTCCAACCCGCATCACCACCAGATGGACCAGCTGGATCAGTGGTATCAGCACGCCAAGGAGGTCATGGACTTCTGGCCCATTGCCTACTATCCCTTCGGCATCCGGCGCACCCCCACCGGGGGCGAGCTGGAGGACCTGATTCCCGCGGATCAGCGGCAGGCCGACTGGCAGGCCGTGCTGGAGCTGGCCCGCAAGGCGGAGGCGGAGGGCTGGCCGCTGTTCCCCGGCTACGAGTGGCAGGGCAACGGCAGCGACGGCGACCACAATGTGTTTTTCCCCACCACCGACGGGGAGATGCTCCATCCCATGACCTACACCGAGCTGCGGGATGCGCTCAAATCCACCGGGGCCATTGCCATTCCCCACCATGTAGCCTACCAGCCGGGCAGCCGTGGCAAGAACTGGGCCACCCACGACCCGGAATTTTCTCCCTTTGCCGAGATCTATTCCAGCCACGGCAGCAGCGAGAACGATGACGGTCCCCTGCCCATGGAGCGTCACGAGCATATGGGTCCCCGCACCAGTGTCACCTGCTATGAGGCGGGGCTGGACCAGGGCATCGAGGTGGGCTGCATCGCCTCCGGCGACAACCACACCGTTCCCGGCGAGTGTGACCACGGCATGATGTGCGTCCTGGCCGCCAGCCGCAGCCGGGAGGATATCTGGCAGGGCCTGAAAGCCCGCCGGGTGTACGGCGTCAGCCGCACCCGCATGACCATCGACTGCACGCTGGGCGGTGCGCCCATCGGCGCCCGGGTCGCTCCCGGCCCCGCCGAGCTGTCCCTGGACCTGACCGCCGCCAACGCGGTGGACCGGGTGGAGGTCCTGAAGGACAACATCCTGGAGACCATGCTGGTTCACTCCGGCACCTGGGAGCGCCAGCCCCTGCCCGAGCGCTTCGCCTTCAAGTTTGAGGTGGAGTTCGGCTGGGGTCCCGAGACCCGGCTCTTCCCCGACGCAGCGGAAAAGGTCTGGCAGGGCCGCCTGGAGGTTCCCGGCCGCATTCTGGGCGTGGAAAAGATGTGGAACAGCTTCGGCCAGCAGATTCTGGATCAGCAGGAGAACAGCTGTGATTTCCGCATGACCACCCATCGCGGCACCGAGACCGGCAAATGGATGGGTCCCAGCCAGGTCCGCCGGGAAAGCCTGGTCTTTGAGGTGGAAGGCGGCATCGACGACGTGCTGCAGCTGACGGTGGACGGGGAGACCTATCCCCTGCCGGTGCGCCAGATCCTTCAGGGCACCCGTATCTACGCCCAGTACAGGCAGAGCGAGGAGCGCATCACCGAAAAGTTCGGCCCCACTCCCCATTACCGGGATGACTTCATCTGGCATTGCGCCTTCCAGTTCCGGGTCCACCGGGCAGCCCCCCAGGCAGCCTACAACCTGCACCATACCCTGCCCATCACGCTGCAGGCCGGAAGCCAGTACCGTCTGCGCGTCTGGCTGAAAAACGGAGACGCCGCCTGGCTCAGCCCCTTTTTTTGTCGGAAATAACTCTTGACATCTGTTTAATGAATGCTATAATGGGTTACATCAACAAGGTTGACCCACAAAGCGGTGGAACGCAGGTTCCGCCGCTTTTTTTGTCGGCTTTTGTTCTTTGTACAATAAAACGGATTGTAAAGCACGTGGCCATGGCATCATGACTGCGTTGTTCCGTGAGCCTTTGTGCAGATTGTACAAAAAAAGGGGGATAAAAATTCCCCCTTTTACATACTCATTCCATCCGTTATACTGAGTATAACAAATCAAAAAGAAGGAAAGCAGGGTGATTCCGTGGTGGCTTTGACCGTCTGGACGCTCCTTTCGATCATGCCCCTCACCTCCAGAAGTTTCCCCAACCTCATCGTCACCATTCAACAGATCGGCGTCATGTACAAGCGTGGCGTGCTGCTCACCGATATCGGCAGCAGCTTGATCTCCGTCTTCTCCGGCTATGTCCTCGGCTTTGTCATTGCATTGCCGGTGGCCATCCTGATGGCATGGTACCTGCCGGTACGCAATATTCTGCGTCCCTGGATCATGTTCATCCGCAACATTCCCCCTCTGGCTTACGTGCCGCTGATCGTTCTGTCCGCCGGCGTCGGCCGTCGCCCCCAGATCATCACCATCACCATTGCCACCTTCCTCATCATGTGCATCACCATCTATCAGGGTGTCATGAACATTGACGAGACGCTGATCCGCGCCGCCCGCGTTCTGGGTGCCAAGGACCGCGACATCTTCATCCGCGTCATTGCCCCCGCCAGCCTGCCCTTCATCATGACGGCAGTCCGCCTGGGCGCTTCCACCGCTCTGACCACCCTGATCGCCGCCGAATCCACCGGCGCCATGGCCGGCCTGGGCATGCGGATCCGCACCTTGAACAGCAACTTCGACACTGACCCCATGCTGCTGTACATTATTCTTATCGGTATTCTCGGTTTGATTATTGAGAAAGTGATTGACTTAGCAGAAAGGAAACTGACAGGATGGCAGGAGAAACGAGAAGCGTAAAGGTCAAGATTGACAACGTCAAGATGATCTTTAATACCCGCAAGGGTCAGATGACCGCCCTCAACGGCGTGAATCTGGACATTCACGAGAATGAATTCATCACCGTCGTCGGCCCGTCGGGCTGCGGCAAATCCACCTTGCTGAACATTATCGCCGGCCTTCTGCAGCCCACCTCCGGTGAGGTGCTGGTCAACGGCAAGAAGGTCGAGGGCGTCGGCCGTGAGCGCGGCGTGGTTTTCCAGCAGTACGCCCTGTTCCCCTGGCTGACGGTCAAGAAGAACGTCTGCTTCGCCCTGGAGATGCGCGGCATCAAGGGAGCCGAGGCGGAGGCCGAAGCCATGAAATACCTGCAGATGGTGGATCTGGAGAAATTTGCAGACCACTATCCCAAGGAGCTGTCCGGCGGCATGAAGCAGCGCGTCGCCATCGCCCGCGCCTACGCTGCCGAGCCGGAGATCCTGCTCATGGACGAACCCTTCGGTGCTCTGGACGCCCAGACCCGTACCCAGCTGCAGACCGACCTGCTGACCACCTGGGAGAAAAAGCAGAAGACCTGCTTCTTCATTACCCACGATGTGGAGGAGGCCATCATCCTGGGTCAGCGCTGCGTCATCATGAGCGCCCGTCCCGGTCGTATCAAGAAGATCATCGACATCGACATCCCCTATCCCCGCACGCAGGAGACCCGCATGAGCCCCCGGTTCAATGAACTGAAGAACGCCATCTGGGCCGAGGTCTACAAGGAATACCTGGAAGTGCGCAAGTAATGGTCCGAACGGGTACCCGTGGGTATCCGCATTGATACAGAATTGGAGGAAAGAACCCTATGAAAAAACTGCTTGCAACCCTGACGGCTGCAGTCCTGGCGTTCAGCCTGGCGGCCTGCAGCTCTCCCAGCTCCACCACCGCGGACACTTCGTCCACTGCGCCGGACAGCAGCTCTTCCGCCGCTGCCACCACCGAGGGTGCCGAGACCGAGGAGGCTTCCACTTCTCAGGAGCCCATCACCCTGAACGTCGCCTACATGCCCAACTACTCCAGCCTGGCTGAAGTGGTCAGCGGCGACCAGATGGGTTACTTTGCCGAGGAAGGCATCACCGTCAACCTGGTTCAGTTCCAGGACGGCCCCACCATCATCGCTGCTATGGAGAACGGCTCCATTGATATCGGCTACATCGGCTCCGGCGCGCACAAGCTGTGCATCAACGGCCAGGCCAAGATCTTCTGCTTTGCTCACGTGGGCAACGGCGACCGCGTCCTGGCTCTGAAGAGCCACGGCATCGAGACCGCTGCCGACCTGAAGGGCAAGACCATCGGCTACTCCGCCGGTACTTCCAGTGAGGCCATCCTGTCCAAGACCCTGGCCCAGGCCGGTCTGACCATGGACGACATCACCGCCATGGAGATGGAGCCTTCCGGCATGGTCAGCGCCATGATCTCCGGTTCTCTGGATGCCTGCGCTCTGTGGAGCCCCAGCACCCTGGCCGTCGAGAGCGAGCTGGGTGATGACGTCATCGAGCTGGCCGACAACCTGAGCTTTGCCGATTCTTCCGCTTCCGTTTCCAGCTGGTTTTGTAATGATACGGAGACCACCGAGCACCGCGACAACCTGCTCCGCTTCACCCGCGCCCTGTACAAGGCCAAGGATTACCGCGCCGATCCCGCCAACGCCGAGAACATCAGCAAGTGGATCGCTGAGGAGTGCGGCCTGGATTACGAGACCGTCTACGAGCAGCGCGGCGATGCCGAGTGGCTGACCAGCCAGGAGATGATCGACGAGATCAATGACGGCACTATCGAAAAGCTGTACAAGTCCCAGCAGGACGGCTTCATTGCCAGCGGCGATGTGGCTCAGGAAGTTCCCGTGGACGACTACGTTATGTTCGACCTGATGCTTGAGGCCGCCAAGTAAGGCGTGGCCCCGCGCATCTCAATCTGACCGATAAAAATAAAGACGGGGCACATACCATTCGCGTGCCCCGTCTTTTTCATCGGAAGGCAGCGTTTTCACGATATTTTTTCTTTTCCGGCCCAAAACATCCGGTCCCGGCGCTCCTTGACAGATGATTGTCTTTCCTGTCGCTTTTTACTATAATGAAATCAACAATTCCCCACCATTTTTATTCAGTAAAGAGATGGAGTCCGCCATGCCGTTGATTGGCGCTGTGGGCCTGCTGGCCGTATCGCTCGCCTTTTCGATTCTCAAGCGCCAGAGAGGGTACTTTCTGCTTGCGGGGCTTTCCGCCAGCCTGTTTGTCTATCTGCTGTTCACCCTGACCTACATCGCCAAAAAAGGCGGTATCGGGGAACAGCTGAGCTTTGTGCTGTTTGTGACGGCAGGCTTCCGGGAATTTCTCCAGTACCTTCAGCTGACCCTGCCCCAGATGGGTTACGGCATGGCCATCGGCCGGTACCTCTTTCCCTGGCTGTTTCTTCTCACGGCACTGGATCAGTCCAGCACCGCCCGGATGCAGGGACTGCACAAATTCGTCCTGCCCACCCTCATCCTGCCGGTTTTTTCCCTGGTTCTGTATCACCCCGCCGTCTTTCTCAACGTGGCTTCCAACGAAGCCCGTCAGCGCGTTGCCGTGACCTTCTCGCTGATCTGGGTGTTCGGCTACCTGATTCTGGGCTGTGCCGTCCTTCTTCACGGCATGCGCAGCACCCGCATCCGGTACATCCGCAACCTGGAACTCATCGTCCGGGTCCTGCTCATCAGCATTGCGGTGCTGTTCGCCGTCTATGCCCCCCAGGACCCCGCCCAGGTCTACCTCTTCTACCGGGAAACCTACATGTCCTCCCTGGGATTGTGGTATATGAACCCCTATCTCTCCCCGGCCATGTACCTGGTCATCCTCTTTGTCAACACCGTCTCGCTGCTGCTCAGCATCTTCTCCATGATGACGGTGGCCAGGATGGAATGGAGCGAAACCCAGGACGACATCCGCCTGGAGCGCAAGTACGACATTGCCCGCACCGGCAGCGGGGTGTTCATGCACGGCATCAAGAACCAGCTCCTGGCCAACCGGGTGCTCTGCCGCCGCCTGAGCGAAGCCCTGGAGGCTGAATCCCCCGACCTGGAACAGGTTCGCCTGTGCGCCCGCCAGCTGTCCGACAACACCGACGGCATGCTCTCCCATGTACAGGAGCTGTACAAGAGCCTCAAGTCCAACTCCCTGTCCATGCGGCTGTGCCGTCTGGACGAGATCATCGACGGCGCAGTGAAGAGCCTGTCCAAAAAATACCCCGCCGCCGCGGTGGATGTGGCCTGTCCGGAAAATCTGTCGGTTCTTGCCGACCCTGCCCATCTCCAGTCGGCGCTGACCAACCTGCTCATCAATGGGTGGGAGGCCACCCTGGCTGCCGGACGCAGCGACCCGCTGCGTCTGTCGGTGCAGGAGAAAAATACCTTTCTTGCCATCAGCGTACAGGACAGGGGAACCGGCATGAGCAAGTACGACATGAAAAAAATCTTTGAACCCTTTTATTCCAGCAAGAGCTCCAATTCCAACTGGGGCATGGGCCTCTATTATGTCCGCACCATCGTCAAAAGGCATATGGGCACTCTCAAAGTGGAGAGCAGCTACGGCAAAGGCTCCTGTTTTTATGTCCTGCTGCCCAAGCTGCTTCCCGAGCATACCTCCAGAAAGGGGGAGATGAAATCATGAGTATCCGTATCCTTGTAGTGGACGACAACGACATCCTGCGGGAGGATCTGTGCCAGCAGCTGGCCAAACAGCCCGACTTCACGGTGGTGGGCAGTGCCTCCACCGGCGCCGAGGCGGTGGAAAAGGCCCTGGCCATCGACTGCGACATGATCCTCATGGACATTGAGATGGAAACCATCCGGGCAGGCATCGACGCCACCGCCCAGATCCATCCCCAGCGTCCCAACGTGCAGCTCATTTATCTCACCGCCCACGACAACGACGACATGATCCTGACCGCCATGGCCACCGGCGCCGTGGACTACTTTGTCAAGGACGGGGACAGCGAGGAACTCTACCGGCACATCCGCATGGCCCACGCGGGCACCCCCATCATGAGCGCCCACACCCAGGAGGTCATGCTGCGGGAATACTCCCGCCTGCGCCGCAACGAATTTAGCCTGCTGTATTTTGTCAACACCCTGGCCTCCCTGACCCCCACCGAGCGCACCCTCATCCGCTATCTCCTGCAGGGCCTCAACGCCCGCCAGATCAGCGAGATCCGGGTGGTGGGCATCGAGACCGTCAAGTCCCAGATCCACAGCATCCGGGAAAAATTCGGCTGCACCCGCACCAAGGAGATTGTGGCCTTCATCCGGCGGCTGGGCCTGGAACACCTGTTTTTGTAAGACCGTATCTTCACATATCCGATTCACCATTGAAAGGAGCAAATCAACATGGACAAGGCATATTATCATATTTCCGAAGCGCAGCTGGGCGAAGGCTCCAAGATCCCCCTGGTCAAGATGGAGAGCTCGGAGGCCGTCTTCCGCGCCATGGCCGACATGATGGCCGACTGCATCATTGAGAACAACGCTGCGGGCCGCCGCACCGTCTTTATCTGCCCGGTGGGCCCGGTGGGCCAGTATCCCTTCTTTGTGGAGCGGGTCAACAAGGAGCGCATCAGCCTGAAGAACGTCTGGTTCTTCAATATGGACGAGTACCTCAACGACGACGGCAGCTACATTGAGGAGTCCAGCCCCCTGTCCTTCCGCGGCTTCATGAACCGTGTGGTCTACACCCAGATCGACCCCGAGCTGGTCATGCCCCCGGAGCAGCGGGTCTTCCCCGACCCCGCCGATCCCTCCCGCGGTGACCGCATGATCGAGGAGCTGGGCGGCGTGGACATCGCCTTCGGCGGCATCGGCATCACCGGCCACCTGGCCTTCAACGAGCCCCAGCCCGAGCTGACCTGCGAGGAATTCGCCAATCTGCCCACCCGCGTGCTGGACATCCATGCCGAGACCCGCGCCACCAACTCGGTGGGCGATCTGGGCGGCGCTCTCGAGTGCATGCCCAAGCGCTGCATCACCATCGGCATGAAGCAGATCCTCTCCGCCAAGAAGATCCGCCTGGGCGTCTTCCGCGATTGGCACCGGGCCGTTGTCCGCCGCGCCGGCTACGGCGACCGCACCGCCGACTTCCCCGCCACTCTGGCCCAGACCCATCCCGATGTGCAGATCCTCATCAACGACGTTGCTGCCAAGCAGCCCTACTGAGAGGAGGAACCCACCATGTCGGATGTTCTCTTCAAAAACGCGCGGGTCTACCGCAATCACGCCTTTGAGGCGGCGGACGTGCTGGTCTGCGGCGGCAAGATCGACGGCATCGGCCCCGACCTGGCTGCCCCGGCCGGCTGCGAGGTCGTTGACCTGAAGGGCCTGTCCCTGGTGCCCGGCTTCATCGACCTGCACACCCACGGCGGCGACGGCATCGACGTCAACGCCGCCACCGCCCAGGACCTGGACCGCATCGGCGCTTTCTTTGCCAAACACGGCACCACCGGCTGGCAGTGCAGCATCCTCACCGATACCGAGGAGCAGACCCTCTGGTGCATCGACCAGGCCAAGGCCGCCATGGCCGCCCCGGCCAGCGGCGCAAAACTGCTGGGCATCCATCTGGAAGGCCCCTTCCTGGCTCCCGAGTACAAGGGCGCCATGCCCGAGAACCTGCTGCGCAAGGGCGACGCGGAACTGTTCCGCCGCTACCAGAAGGCTGCCGGGGGCGCTATCCATTACATGACCGTCTCCCCCGAGGTGGAGGGCGTGCCTGAGATGATCGCCGAGATCGCCGACGAGGTCACGGTGGCCATCGGCCACTCCGGCGCCGACTACGACACCGCCATGAAAGCCATCGCCAACGGCGCCAAGGTCTGCACCCACACCTTCAACGCCATGGGGCTCTTCCACCAGCACCGCCCCGGCATGATGGGCGCCGCTCTCGAGAGCGACATCTACTGCGAGGCCATCTGTGACGGCCGCCACCTCCATCCGGGCTCGGTGCGCATGCTGCTCAAGTGCAAGGGCTGGGACAAGGTGGTCGCCATCACCGACAGCATCCAGGCCGCCGGCCTGCCCGACGGCCACTACAAGCTGGGCGTCAACGACGTGGTGGTCGTGGACGGCGACGCCAAGCTGGCCAGCACCGGCGTGCGGGCGGGCAGCACCCTCTCCCAGGACACCGCCCTGCGCAACATCATGGCTTTCACCGGCCATCCCGCCGAGGACGTCATCCCCCTGCTCAGCGAAAACCCCGCCCGGGCGGTGGGCATCTTCGACCGCAAGGGCAGCATCGAGACGGGCAAGGACGCCGATCTGGTGGTCTACGACGCCGACTGGACCGTCCGCCGCACAATCGTCGGAGGAACGACGGTTTATCAGGCTTGACACACGTGTGTATTTGAAATACAATGAAAGCAAAAAATAGAGGAGGAACCCCAAATGCTGGTACCAATGAGAGCGATTCTGGAAGCAGCCGACAA
>JAHZHS010000048.1:0-2124 GCA_019420135.1 Oscillospiraceae bacterium
CCGAGGGCACGCCTGTCTATGCCGCGGCGGACGGTACCGTGCGCACGGCGGCGCTGGGCAGCAGCTACGGCAACTATGTCCGTATTCTCCACGAGGCAGGGGATGAGACACTCTATGCGCATATGCAGTATGTCTTTGTCCGGCCGGGGCAAAAAGTCCGGCAGGGCCAGCAGATCGGCACGGTGGGGCAGACGGGCAATGTCACCGGGCCTCACCTCCACTTTGAACTGCTGCACGCGGGCATCCGGTATGATCCCACCCAGGCGCTGGGCCTTGCCTGAACTGCGCCTGAGGGTCAAGGAGCCCTGCGCGCTGCTGTTTGTCTACACCCTGCTGCTGGCGGCGGACACGACAGGGGTGTTCCGGCTGGGCATCCTCTGTGCGCTACTCCATGAATGCGGCCATGTTGCGGTGTTTGCTGCACTGGAACATCGCCTTCCCGCCCTGGAGGCATCCTTCGGCGGTATTTGCCTGTCCATGCGCGGGGTGCTGCTGCCGCCGGGCAGGGAACTGCTTCTGGCTGCCGCGGGACCTGCCGTCAATCTGCTGCTGGCGGCGGGGGTGCTCGCCTGGATGGAGGGCCCGGCGGGGTATGGCTATTCCGGGCTGTGGCTTGTCTGTACCAATCTTTTGGTGGGAGGCTTCAATCTGCTGCCGCTGCCGGGACTGGACGGCTGGCGCATGGCGGGCTGTCTGCGCCTGCTGGCACAGAGGGCATGGAAAAACCGCCGCACTCCTTATATATAATAGGAAAGAGCCGCATATCCTGGACGAGGTCCCGGATAATGCAGCTCTTTTTTGTCTGCCTGTGGGGCAGGGTCATTCATAAGTACGGCGCCCGGCAAAGACGCAGAGGGGGCGGCGGGACTTGCCCGCGTTCATCAGCTGGAGGGCGGCGGCCAGGGTGGCTCCTGCGCTGGTGCAGGCAGGCACACCGTCAAAGAAAAGTACCTCCCGCGCGGCGCGCTCGGCATCGGCGGTGGAGACGGTCAGCACCGTGTCCACCACATAGGGGTTGTAGTTTTCCGGCACAAACCCGGGACCGATGCCCGCAATGCCGTGATGCCCCGGCAGCCCGCCGCTGATGGCGGCACATTCGCTGGGTTCCACCGCCACAATGCGGATCATGCTGTTCCAGGCCTTCAGGTATTCGGCCACACCGGTGATGGTGCCGCCGCTGCCCACGCCGATCACCACCGCGTCGATGCTGTCCCCCGCAGCCTTGAGGATCTGGGGGCCGGTGACCCGGCGGTGATATTCGGGGTTGTCGTCGTTGGAAAAGTAGTTGGTGAAATATCCGTTGTAGCGCTTTGCCGTGTCGGCTGCCACCCGGTCCAGGGCCTTGCGGCCGCCGCTGCTGCACACCACGATGCGTGCGCCCAGACTTTGCAGATGCTGCCGGCGGGAGATGGGCAGTGTGCTGGGCACCACCAGGATGCAGGGGTGCCCCGTCGTCGCGCAGGAGACGGCCAGCGCCGCGCCAAAGCTGCCAGAGCTGGCCTCCACCACAGGCATTCCCGGTTTGAGGGTCCCCCGCTCGGTGGCAAGGGCCAGCATGGTTTCCGCCACGCCGTCCTTGCAGGTGCCGGTGGCCCCGCCGAAATCCAGATAAGCCGCTATGCTGGCCTGCAGCCCGTGCCGTCCCGAAAAGCCCGACAGCTCCACGACAGGGCACTTGTACACGTCCTGATAGTAGCTTTGCAGGATTCCCAACGCGAAAACCGCCTTTCACACAAAAATCCGTCTGTCCGCAGAGACTGCGCCGGAGCACAGGGCGCTTTTCCGCACGGGCGCCGCCGCGGACGGGGGGGCCGGACACCGTGCAAAACGGCCGGCTCCGGGGAGATACCTCCCTATTATACCATATCTTCGCCCTCTGTGCGCAGAATTCGACAGCCTTTTTTGAAAAAGCAGGCGGAGAGGGAAGCGGCAAAGCGCCCGCACAACTTTTTCGCCCGGCCGCAGCGGCTGCCGGGGAGAAAAACACAGGAGCTTCCCTCAAACCCGAGGCTCGCGGAGGCGGACCACGGTATATGGCAGGGGTGTGGTTGTCCGGCAGTCCGCAAACCGACGGGAAAGGCAAAAAATAATCGGAGTTTGACAAGCCAAACTGCTTGACACCCG
>JAHZHS010000048.1:2134-6712 GCA_019420135.1 Oscillospiraceae bacterium
GCCTCCGGCTCTGTTATAATCACTAGCTGTAAAGGAACCAACTTTACACAAACGACCGTCCGCTGAACGCACAGGAGGCACCACCGTGGCACAGGCAATGAAGGATCTGGAATTTTCCATCCTGCTGGACCATTACGGTTCCGTGCTCACCGAGCGTCAGCGCAGCATTCTCACCGAATATTATGATGAGGATCTCTCCCTCTCCGAGATTGCCGAGAACTTCGGCATTTCCCGCCAGGGTGTCCGGGATGCCATCAAGCACGGGGAAGCCACCCTGCGGGAGATGGAGGACAAGCTGGGCAATGCCCGGCGCCATCAGGCCATGCTGGCCGACCTGGAACGGCTGGAACAGCTGGCCAAGGAGATCCGCTGCTGCAATTCGGGACTGTACACGCCGGTGCCGCGCATCAAGCAGGACACCGACGAGATGCTGACCATACTGGAACGGCTCGGCACGCAGGAGGAAGCGCCCAATGGCATTTGAATCATTGACAGAACGCCTGTCCGGCGTATTCAAGAAGCTGCGCGGCAAGGGCCGTCTGAGTGAGGCGGACATCAAGGCCGCCATGCGGGAAGTCCGCATGGCATTGCTGGAAGCCGACGTCAACTACAAGGTTGCCAAGGACTTCTGCAATCAGGTTTCCGAGCGGGCCATGGGCCAGGAGGTCATGGAAAGCCTGACCCCCGCCCAGCAGGTCGTCAAGATTGTCAACGAGGAACTGACCCGCCTCATGGGCGGCGACGAACCCACCCAGCTCCACATCAAGAACAAGGGCCAGACCGTCCTGATGATGTGCGGCCTGCAGGGCAACGGCAAGACGACCCACGCCGCCAAACTCGGCAAGTATTACCGCAAACTGGGCCGCCGCCCTCTGCTGGTGGCCTGTGACATCTACCGCCCCGCCGCCATCGATCAGCTGCGGATCGTGGGCGAACAGGCGGGGGTTCCCGTCTTTGAGATGGGCACCGAACGCCCCGAGCTCATCGCCCAGAAAGCGATGGCCTACGCCAGAGACCACGGCAATGACATCGTCATCATCGATACCGCCGGCCGCCTGCAGATTGACGACGCCCTCATGGACGAGCTGGTCCGCATCAAGCAGACGGTGGAGGTGGACGACACCCTGCTGGTGGTGGATGCTATGGCCGGCCAGGAAGCCGTCAACGTCGCCAAGACCTTCAACGACAAGATCGGCATCGACGGCGTCATCCTCACCAAGACCGACGGCGACACCCGCGGCGGTGCAGCCCTCTCGGTGCTGGCAGTCACTGGCAAGCCTATCTACTTCCAGGGCATCGGTGAAAAGCTGGACGACCTGGAACCCTTCTATCCCTCCCGCATGGCGGGCCGTATCCTGGGCATGGGTGATGTGCTTTCCCTGATCGAGAAGGCCCAGGCGGTGCAGGATGACAAGGCAGCCGAGGAAGCCGCCAAGCGGATGATGGCCAACAAGTTTGACCTCAACGACATGCTGGCCCAGTTCGCCCAGATCAAAAAGATGGGCGGTGCTTCGGCACTGCTGTCCATGCTGCCGGGCGGCAACCAGATCGACCCCGATTCCCTGGACGAGAAGGCCCTGCCTCATATCGAGGCCATCATCTATTCCATGACCCCGGAGGAACGGGCCAAGCCTTCCATCATCAACCCCAAGCGCAAACGCCGCATTGCGGCGGGCAGCGGCCAGACCGTCGAGGCGGTCAACAAACTGCTGCGCCAGTACGAGATGATGCAGAAGCTGATGAAGCAGGCCAAGCGCAATCCCAAAGGCTTCATGCGCCGCCTGGGCGGGCTGCGCGGATTGCGCTGAACCCCGGACATAACCAAGGTATCTCCCTTACGGCTTTACGGCCCAAGGGTGATGATAGAACCGGCACCCCAAAAAGGGCCGTAAACAGAAATTTGGAGGAAAAGTAACATGGTTAAGATTCGTCTGCGCCGCATGGGCGCCAAGAAAGCTCCCTTCTATCGCGTTGTTGTCGCCGACAGCCGCTACGCTCGTGACGGCCGCTTCATCGAGGAGATCGGCTACTACGATCCCACCAAGGAGCCCTCTGTCGTCAGCATCGATGCCGAGAAGGCCAAGCAGTGGCTGGCCAACGGCGCTCAGCCCACCGACACTGTCCGCGTTCTGCTCAAGAAGTCCGCGATCCTGTAACAAGAACGGAGGCGCACCATGCAGGAGCTGCTGATTGCAGTCGCACGCGGCCTTGTGGAGAACAAGGACGCTGTGCAGGTCACGGTCGACCCTGTGCGCGAGGACGGTACCATCGTCTATCACCTCACCGTGGCCGAGGATGATATGGGCCGCGTGATCGGCAAGCAGGGGCGCATCGCAAAGGCGATCCGCGTCGTCATGCGGGCCGCTGCCGTCCGCCAGGGCGAAAAAGTCGTGGTGGAGATCGGCTGATCCCAGACGTACTGGCACCTTGCCGCTGTGCGAGGTGCCTTTTTTGTATGCATTTCCCAAGACAATTCCAAAGGAGACTGTTATGCAAGACTATCTGCCCGCCTGCAAGATCGTCACCACCCACGGCGTCCGCGGCGAGATGAAAGCCCTGCCCCTGTGCGACGGGGCAAAGTTCCTGTCCGGGTTCAAGGCGCTGTACACCGGCGCCGACGGCTCGGGAGAGCACCGCCTGCTGGGTGTGCGCGGGCAGGGAAATATGCTGCTGGTCCGCCTGGAGGGCATCGGGGATATGGATGCCGCCCGTGCCATGGTAGGACGTACCCTCTACCTGTGTAAGGGCGAGGCCAAACTGCCCGAGGGGCGCTTTTTCATCGACGATGTCATCGGCTGTGAGGTACGGGATGCCGCCAGCGGCCAGGTGTACGGCACCGTGTCGGATGTGAGCCATCCGGCCGCCCAGGATGTCTACACCGTCACCGACCCCGCCGGCGGGGAACACATGATCCCGGTGGTGCCGGAGTTCGTCAAGACCATCGACGTGAATGCCCGATGCGTGCTGGTCACGCCGATTCCCGGCATGTTCGACGCACCGGTCAACGGGGATGAGGATTGAGCCATGCGCATTGATATTGTTACCCTTTTCCCGGAGCTGTGCGACAGCTTCCTCCACGCCAGCATTCTGGGCCGTGCCGCCGACAAGGGCCTGTTCGAGGCACACTGCCACCAGATCCGGGACTATACCAAAAACAAGCAGAAACAGACCGACGACTATCCCTACGGCGGCGGCTGCGGCATGGTGCTGTATGCCCAGCCCATCGCCGACTGTATCCGTGCGGTGCAGGCCCAGTGCGCCGAGCAGGGGAGACCCCGCCCTCACGTGGCCTTCCTGACGGCGGCCGGTGCTCCCTATAACGAGCAGACGGCCCGCCGCCTGGCGAGCTATGACAGCCTGATCCTGGTCTGCGGCCACTATGAGGGCATCGACGAGCGGGTTATCGAGGCCTTCGGCGACGAGGAAATCTCCATTGGAGATTACGTCCTCACCGGCGGCGAGCTGGCCAGCCTGGTGGTGGCGGACAGCGTGCTGCGGCTGCAGCCCGGCGTGCTTGCTGAGGAAAAAGGCTATCAGGAGGAAAGCTACTGGGATGGCCTCATCGAGTACCCCCAGTACACCCGCCCCGAAGTGTGGGAAGGTCGCGCCGTACCCCCGGTGCTGCTCACCGGCGACCATGATAAGATCGATGCCTGGCGGGGCAAGCAGAGCCGCGCCCGCACCCGGACCCGCCGCCCCGACCTCTACGACCGCTGGTGCCGTACCCATCCCATGACCCCGCCCAGCTGGAAGCGCAGCGAGCGCGCTGCTCTCGTCCGCACCGAGGATCAGCTGAATGCCGCCGCCCGGGTTTACAGCGAGAGCTGGCAGCAATCCCATGAGGCAATCTGCACGCCGGACTTTGTGGCGGAGCACACGCCCCAGGCCATGCGGCAGCGCCTGGACGCCGACCGGGCGGCAGGATGGGCTTTTTACCTGCACAGCACGGCGGGCAGGCCGGACGGCATCGTCGGTGTCTGCCACAAGACGGGGGAGATCGGCCGACTGTACGTGGCTCCCGCCGCCCAGGGAAAGGGCATCGGGGCAAAACTGCTGGAGTTCGCCCGCAAAAAGCTGCCCGAACACGCGCACCCCTTTGTGACGGTGCTGGCCACCAACCGCGCGGCCATCGCCCTGTACCTGCGGATGGGATACCGGGAAGAGCCCGGTTTTGCAAATATTTTACAGCAATCCGTCCAAAGTTTTCCCCGGCCGATCCCGGAAGTGAAGATGTTCCATACAGCACCCGAAAGCGACAAAACGGGCGATTGAACGCAGGTTTTTCGGTATACCTGAACAACATTGTTGAAAATAAACTGGTAAACATGCACAAAGAAGCCCATGCCAGTTTGGCGGGAATGCGGAATCCTGCTAAATTTGACAAAATCTACTGTACAAAAGGGATAAAATAGGTTAAAATATAATCAATTCAGGGCGGAAATCCAGTGCAAAGCCGCCTGAGGGAGCCCCGCGGTGAATGCATGGGCATATATCTTTTCGAAATAGGAGAGAATAACTATGTATGTGAAAGAAGTTACCGTTGAGAATCAGGTTGGTCTGCACGCCCGTCCGGCTACC
>JAHZHS010000048.1:6722-12931 GCA_019420135.1 Oscillospiraceae bacterium
GGCTACCTTCTTCATCCAGAAGGCGAATGAGTACAAGTCTTCCATCTGGGTCGAGAAAGAGGAGCGCCGCGTCAACGCAAAGAGCCTCCTGGGCGTTCTGAGCCTGGGCATTGTGGGCGGCACCACCATCCGCATCATCGCGGACGGCACCGACGAGCAGGCTGCAGTTGACGGCCTGGTCAAGCTGGTCGATTCCGGTTTCTCCGAGTAATCACAGCCAAAAGTATCATCTCTCAACCATTTGCGGCGGGTGGGCAACCACTCGCCGTTTTTTGGGTCTGTCCCATCCGGCGGCAAGGAGCGCCGTTTTCCCATGACCAAAGCAGAACTCTACCGCAAGGCCTGCATGCTGCCCCTCCTGCCCGGGGTCTATATCATCCGCGACAAGTCGGATACCATCATCTATATCGGCAAGGCCAAGCGCCTCAAGACCCGGGTCTCCCAGTATTTCCGGGAGGGTGTGCCTCACGACGCCAAGGTCACCCAGATGATTGCCCATGCCTTCAACTTCGATGTCATCGTCTGCCAGTCGGAGTTCGAGGCGCTGGTACTGGAGGCCAGCCAGATCAAGGCCCATACCCCCAAGTACAACATCCTGCTCAAGGACGACAAGGGGTACAGCTATGTCAAGGTGACGAAAGGGGACTGGCCCCGGATTTCCGCCGTGCTCCAGAAGGATGAGGACGATGCCGAGTATATCGGCCCCTTCACCTCCTCCTTTGCCGTGCGGGAGATCGTGCAGACCGCCCAGGACTGCTTCCTTTTGCCTCGGTGCAACAAGGAGTTCCCCCGGGATATCGGCAAGGGACGGCCCTGCCTCAACGCCCACATCGGCAAGTGCATGGCGGTGTGCAGTGGCAAGATCAGCTGTGCGGATTACAATGAGGCTGTCCGCAACGCCATCCGCATGATCCGCTACGGCAAGCGGGACATCGTCAAACAGCTGCGGGAAAAGATGGAGTCTGCCTCCGAGCGGCTGGACTTTGAGTCGGCGGCTTTGCTGCGGGACCAGATCGCGGCCATTGAGCGGGTCTCGGCGGGGCAGAAGGTAGTCATGGACAACGACACCGAGATGGACGTGCTGGCCTTTGCGGGCACCACCCACGCGGTCTGCGCGGCCATTCTGCGCTATCGGGACGGCCGTCTTACCGACAAGCGGGAATTTCTCTTCCATGATACCGCCGACATTGCGGCCCTGCGGGAGGAATTCCTGCCCCAGTATTATCTGGACGGGGAAAACGTTCCCAAGACCATTGCGGTGGATGCCCTGCCCGAGGACCACGAAGCCCTGACCGAGGCCCTGTCCAAAGCGCGGGGGAGCGCGGTCAACCTGTATGTGCCCCAGCGCGGGGATGTGGCCAAGCTGGTCACCATGGCCTACACCAACGCGGTGGAGCGCCTGGCCCGGGAGAGCGGACGCTACACCCGGGAGGAAAAACTGCTGGAAGAAGCCGCCCAGATGCTGGGCCTCAAGGCGCCGCCCCGGGTCATCGAGAGTTACGATATTTCCAACTGGGGCGACGGCTCCAGAGTCTGCGGCATGATCGTATTTCGGGACGGCAAGCCGCTTCGGGCGGGCTACCGGCGCTTCCGCATGAAAACGGTGGCGGGTACCGATGACTATGCCTCCATGGCGGAGGCTCTCTCCCGCCGAGCCGGGGAGTATGAGGCCGCCAAGCGCGGGGAGAAGCCCGACACCCCCACCAACCAGTTCTCGGTCCTGCCCGACCTGATCCTGCTGGACGGCGGCAGGGGACAGGTGTCGGCGGTGCGGGCGGCCCTGAAAGGCACTCAGCTGGCCGGAGTGCCCCTTTTCGGCATGGTTAAGGACGACCATCACCGCACCCGCGCCATTGTGGACGACACCGGCTCCGAGATCGCCATCAACCGCAACCGGGGCATCTTCACCTTTGTGACCTCCATCCAGGATGAGGTCCACCGTTACGCCAACGACTACCGCAAACGGCTGATGAACAAGCGCTCCTACGCGGCCACCCTGACCACTCTGCCCGGGGTGGGCGAAAAGACCTCGGCGGCTCTGCTCAAGCATTTCAAGACAGTGGCAAACGTGCGGGCGGCGTCCATTTCCGACCTGGAGGAGGTGCCGGGCATCAGCCACAAAAAGGCGGAACAGATCTATAACGGGCTCCATGCCTGAGCGGGAGCGGCTATTGACAAGCACTGCAAAAACAAGCATAATGGTAGCACTGAAAAAGTACGCAGAAAGGGAAAGGAGGCGCGCGGTATGCGTGTCATTGCGGGTACAGCGCGCGGCAAGGTCCTTAAGGCGCTGCCGGGGCAGGACGTGACCCGTCCCACCATCGACCGCGTCAAGGAGGCCATGTTCTCCAGCGTGCAGTTCCTGGTGCCGGGGGCAAAGGTCCTGGACCTGTTCGCCGGCAGCGGACAGCTGGGCATCGAGGCCCTCTCCCGCGGGGCGGCCCGCTGCGATTTTGTGGATGCCTCCCGGGAGGCGTTCGCCGTGGTGCAGGCCAACTGCAAGGCGGCGGGGGTCATGCCCAAAAGCCGTCTGCACAACACCGATGCGTTCACTTTTTTGGCGTCCGTACGGGAACCGTTCGACCTGGTTTTACTCGATCCGCCCTTTGCCCATGATACACTGTCCAGGGTGCTGCCCCTGCTGGAACCCAACGTGGCTCCGGGCGGTGTGGTCATCTGCGAGAGCGAGCGGGACGCCCGCCTGCCGGAGACAGTGGGCGGACTGACCCGGGTCAAACAATACACCTATGGCAAAATCCTTGTCACTCGTTACCAGAAAGAGGTACAGGCATGAATGTTGATGAATTGCTCGATTTGATGGAAGAAACCCTGGAGGAAGGCACCGCCATGCCCTTCTCCGCCGGCAAGCGCGTTGTGGACGTGGACAAGATGCGCGATATTATCGACGATGTGCGTGCCAACCTGCCTGACGAGATGCGCCAGAGCAAAAAGACCGTGGACGACCGTGAGCGCATCATCCAGGAAGCCCATCAGGAGGCGGACGGCATCATCAAGCAGGCGGAGGAGCGTGCCAAGGCCCTGGTCTCGGAGCAGGAGATCGTCAAGCGCGCCCAGAAACGTGCCGTGGAGATTCTCACCACCACCCAGACCCATGCCCGGGAGATCAGCAAGAGTGCCACTACATACTGCGAGACCATCCTGAAAAACTCGGAGGAGACGCTGGCGCGCAGCATTGCGGACATCAAGAACACCCGCATGAATCTGCGCAACGCCACCGCCAAAGGCATGCGCGGCAACAAGTGATTCCCCTCCGGGCGGGTCGGATTCCCCACCCGTCCCCACCTGTGTTTTAAATATGAAAATTTATGACCCGCAGCGGTTTTCGACCGCTGCGGGCTTGTTTTTTATGTGCCGATTTGGTATTATAGAACTGCGATTGTGGGTAGTGGTGGACAATCGGGGGTAGAAGTGGAGAATTTCAACACTTTCAACCGGGTTTTCAACCACAGACAGACAACCGTACGTGAAAAAATGTCGAAAGGGGGAGAGCGCCGTGCTCATGGGTCAGTATGACTATGCTGTCGACACCAAGGGCCGGCCGAACTTCCCCGCAAAATTCCGCGGGGAGATGGGCCAGACCTTCATCGTGACCTGCTGGCTCGACCATTGCCTGGCGGCTTTCCCGGCCGAACAGTTCGAGAAAGTGGCTGACAAGATCGAGGAAAAAGGCCTGGTCAAGGGCCGCAAGGTCACCCGTATGCTGTACAGCTCGGCGGTGGAGGTCACCCCTGACAAGCAGGGGCGCATCCAGCTGCCTGCCAAGCTGCGTGCCTACGCCGGTCTGGACCATGACGTCACCATCATCGGCAACCGTGAGTTCGCGGAGATCTGGAACACCGCTGCATGGAACCAAACCCAGGAGGGCGCGGACGAAGATTTTACCGCGGCGATGGAGGATCTGGATTTCTGATCCGGTGCCATGCCGGAGGATCTCTGCCGAAAGGATGTAACCAAGGATGGAATTTCACCACGTTCCCGTATTGCTTCGCGAGTGTCTGGAAGGGCTGGCCATTGACCCGGCCGGGACCTATCTGGACGGCACGGCCGGCGGCGCCGGTCACTCGCGCGAAATCGCCAAACACCTGACCACAGGGCGGCTGATCGCGCTCGATCAGGACCCGGATGCGGTGGCAGCCGCCACCGAAAGGCTTAAGGGTCTCCCCGCCCTGGTGGTCAGGGCAAATTTCCGTGAGGCGCCGCGGGTACTGCGGGAGCTGGGGATCGAATCCATCCAGGGAGCGCTTCTGGATCTGGGCGTTTCCAGCCATCAGCTGGACGATGCCGAGCGGGGCTTCTCCTACCATGCCGACGCCCCGCTGGACATGCGCATGAGCCAGAGCGGCCCCACCGCCGCCGATCTCGTCAACACGCTGGACCGGGAGGAACTCTGCCGCATCCTGCGGGACTACGGCGAGGAGCCCTATGCCTGGCAGATCGCCGGCAAGATCGTGGCCGCCCGGGCGGAGCATCCCATCGAGACGACCATGGAACTGGCCGGGCTGGTGGCATCCGCCGTGCCGCCGGCTGAGCGCCGCAAAAACAAGAACCCCGCGCGCCGCACGTTTCAGGCGGTGCGCATCGCGGTCAACGGGGAGCTGGACGCCCTCAACGAGGGTCTGGACGGCATCTTCGACAACCTGGCCCCGGGTGGCAGACTGTGCGTGATCACCTTCCACAGCCTGGAGGACCGCCTGGTCAAGAACAAGTTCCGCCGCTGGGCGCAGAAATGCACCTGCCCGCCGGAGTTTCCAGTGTGCGTGTGCGGCGGCAAGGCCAAGGCAAAACTGATCACCCGTCATCCCATCGAAGCCGACGCGGATGAACTGAACGAAAACCGCCGCAGCCGGTCGGCAAAGCTGCGGGTGCTGGAAAAACTCTGATGCCGGATTCCGTGCGGACAGCAGGGAAGGGAGGGCGTGCACATGACACAGGCAGCCTATGATTTGAACATGAAAACAAAGAGCTACGGCCAGTACCGGGCCCCCCGCGTGCGGGTGGTTCGCGGCCGCAGCCGGCTGGACAAGCTGCGCCAGACCGTCGCTGCGCTGCGCTCGGTGCTGGTCGCCGCCTTGATTCTGGGTCTGGTGGTCAGCCTTCTGTACAGCCAAGCCATCATCACCGAGCTGTCCGGGGAGATCGAGTCCACCCGTCAGGAGCTGACGCAGGAGCAAAGCACCTACGACTACCTGTCCGGCCGCATGGATGACATCACCAGTACCACCAACATCCAGGAGATCGCCGAGGGCAAGCTTGGCCTTGTCAAGGCGGACGCCAGCCAGATCACCTACATCACCATGGAGGATCAGAGCCGGATCGTCCGCAACCAGTCCGATTTGTCCCGGCTGCTGTCCGGCGTGAAGACGGCGGCGCTCAGCCTGATCGGCAACTTCAACCCCTGACTTTCCGGCCGGGCTTCCGGCTCCCAGCAAAAGCGTGCGGCCCAGTACGGAGCGTGGCTCCGCAAACGCAGGCAGGCGCGCTTTTTG
This sequence comes from Oscillospiraceae bacterium, assembly GCA_019420135.1. GTDB lineage: Bacteria > Bacillota > Clostridia > Oscillospirales > Ruminococcaceae > Gemmiger. The sequence continues at coordinate 12,230 of JAHZHS010000048.1, forward strand.
CATATTCTGCACCCGACGAACCACCGCAAAAGGGAATTCTGAACCATGGCCAACAAGCATCCGAACGATCAAGCCCCAAAGCCCGGGCCCGAAAATTCCGGCGCTTCCAATGCAATGCGCATCCGCACGTTGATTCTGGTTGCCGCCTTCCTGATTTTCGGATTCGGGCTGCTGGTTTATCAGCTCTATGTCCTGCAGATCCGCGACTACGAAACCTACCGCGTGGACGCCACCGAACAGCAGCTTTCCGATACCACCATCCCCGCCACCCGGGGCTCCATTTACAGCTCCACCGGCAAGCTGCTGGCCAAGAGCAGCGTGGTCTGGAACATCGTGGCCGATCCCTCCCGCTGCAGTGCCGAGTACATCAGCCAGGCCAGCGAGAAGATCGCGGAACTGACGGAGGGCGCGGTCACGGCGGAGAGCGTCTCCAACAACCTGTCCATGAGCGACAAAAAATACCGTGTCCTTGTCCGGGGCGTGGATATGCCCACCGCCGAGGCCATTCTCCAGTATGCCAGCGATCTGAACAAACAGGCGGAGACAACGGTGCTCTATCTTTATACCGAGCAGTCCTCCACCCGGGAATATCCCTACGGGGCCTTCCTGTCATCGGTGCTGGGCTTTACCGACAGCTCCGGGGCCGGCACCTACGGCCTGGAATACTATTACAACGATATCCTGGCCGGTACACCGGGGCGC
>JAHZHS010000048.1:12941-13444 GCA_019420135.1 Oscillospiraceae bacterium
GTGTCGCTGCAGAGTGCGGGCGGTGTGGACCTGACCGACGCCGAATCGGACTATCATGCCCCCATCGACGGTTTGAACCTGAACCTCTGCATCGATGATAATATTCAGTCGATTGTTGAGGAATACTTGCAGCAGGCGATCATTGACTACAACGTCAAGAGCCGTGCCTGTGCCATCGTCATGAACGTCAATACGGGAGAGATCCTGGCCATGGCGTCCATGAACCAGTTTGACCCCAACGACCCCAACACCATCTACGACAGTGAGATGCAGTCCATCCTGGACAGCGGCACCCTGACGGCGGAGCAGATCGACACGCTGGTCAGCCGCCTGGGGGATACCTCCACACTTCAGGGGATTATTGAGGACGGGCAGATCGCGGATGACGAGTACTCCACCCTCCAGGGCATGATGCGCGAAGCCCAGTGGAAAAACAAGACCATCACCGAGCTGTACTATCCCGGGTCGGTGTTCAAGCTGGTCACAGCTTCCGCAGCGCTGGA
>JAHZHS010000049.1:0-4280 GCA_019420135.1 Oscillospiraceae bacterium
GGACATCGCTGCAATGATGGACGTCCCCGCCGCCGAGGCCGCCGCCCTGCTGGATGAGGCGAAGGAAAAGGGCTATGTCCGCGGCTATCAGGCGCTGGTGGACTGGGAGAAGGCCGGTGTCAACCAGGTGGAGGCAGTCATTGAACTGCATGTCTCTCCCCGCAAGGACCGGGGGTTTGAGGAGATCGGCGCCACTATCGCGGCCTTTGAGGAAGTGGACAGCGTCATGCTCATGAGCGGCGGCTACGACCTGCTTGTCACCATGAAGGGCACCAGCTTCCAGCAGATTGCCCTGTTTGTGGCCATGCGCCTGTCTCCGCTGGACGATGTGCTTTCCACGGCGACCAGCTTTGTGCTGCGCCCGTACAAGCGCGGCGGTATCCTGTTCCAGGATGAAGAGATCGACGAAAGAGAGTGTACGGTGCTGTGATGGATTACGAATCGTTGCTGTCCTCCCGGGCGAAGGTCATGCGCCCGTCCGGCATCCGAAAATTTTTTGACCTTGCCGCTGATATGCCCGAGTGTATTTCCCTGGGCGTGGGGGAGCCGGATTTCAAGACGCCGTGGAGCGTGCGGGACGCGGCCATCCGCACTTTGCAGCAGGGACGCACCCGGTACACCGCCAACGCAGGCATGAAGGAGCTGCGGGACGAGATCTGCAAATATCTCGACCGCCGCTTTGACCTGCACTATCACCCTGAAAATGAGGTCCTCGTCACGGTGGGCGGCAGCGAGGCCATCGATATGGCCATTCGCGCGCTGGTGCAGCCGGGGGATGAGGTCATCATCCCGGAACCCTGCTTTGTCTGTTATGAGCCCATCACCGAACTGACGGGCGGCACACCGGTGCATATCTCCACCCGGCCGGAGGACGGTTTCCGCCTCAAGGCCGAGCAGCTGCGCTCCGCCATCACCCCCAAAACCAAGCTGCTGATCCTGCCGTACCCCAACAATCCCACCGGCGGCGTCATGGAACGGGCCGACCTGGAAGCCATCGCCGAGGTCCTGCGCGGCACCGACGTGCTGGTGCTCTCGGATGAAATTTACTCCGAGCTGACCTACGGCACCGAGCGCCACGTCAGCATTGCCACCCTGCCCGGTATGCGGGAGCGGACCATTGTGGTCAACGGCTTTTCCAAGTCCTACGCCATGACGGGCTGGCGCCTGGGGTATGCGGCAGGCCCTGCACCCATCATCAGGGTCATGACCAAGATCCACCAGAGCTGCATCATGTCGGCCCCCACCACCAGCCAGTATGCGGCCATCACCGCCCTGCGCCAGTGCGATGACCAGATCGAGAAGATGCGGGACGAGTACAACCGCCGCCGCCGCTTTCTGGTCAAGGCCCTCAATGAGATGGGCATGGACTGCTTTACCCCGCTGGGGGCTTTCTATGTGTTCCCCAGTGTGCAGGTGTCCGGCCTGAGCAGCGCCGCCTTCTGCGAGCAGCTTTTGCAGGAAAAGCATGTCGCCATCATTCCGGGAGATGCCTTCGGCGCCTCCGGGGAGGGCTACGCCCGCATCAGCTACGCATACAGTGTGGAATACCTTGAGACCGCCATCCAGCGCATGCGCGCATTCTTGAAAGAACACGGCTGGCACAAATAAGCCGGCTTCCGGGGAGGAAATACCCATGCAGAAACAGAGCGTAACGGTCATTGCGCCCGCCAAGCTGAATCTTTCCCTTGATGTGGTGGGCCTTTTGCCCAATGGCTATCATGACCTGGATATGGTCATGCAGGCCATCACCCTGCGGGAGCAGCTGACCCTGCGCCGCAGCGATACCCTCGATGTACGTATGCCGGGCAGCTTTGTGCCCGTCAATGACAAGAACACCGCCGTCAAGGCGGCCATGGCCTTCTTCCACTATACCGGTCTGCTGGCCGGGGTGGACATCACCATCCACAAGACGGTTCCCGTGCGGGCCGGGATGGCGGGGGGCAGTGCCGACGCGGCCGGTGTGCTGGTGGGCATGAACGAGCTGTACGGCGCCCGTCTGTCCATGAGCGAACTCTGCGCCCTGGGGGCCACCATCGGTGCCGACGTACCCTTCGCTCTCATGGGAGGTACCTGCCGGGTGCAGGGCGTGGGGGACTTTATCAAGGCGCTGCCGCCCTGCCCGCCCTGCTGGTTTGTGGTGGTCATGCCGTCGGTGGGGGTCTCTACCCCGGAGGCCTTCCAGCGCTACGACACCATGGGCAGTCCCAACCATCCCGACTGCCAGGCGCAGGAGGATGCTATCCGGGCAGGCGACCTTGCGGGTGTCTGCCGGTGGGCAGGCAATGCCCTGGAGCACTGCAGCGGCGCCGAGGAAACGCCGGCCATCCGGAAACTCCTGGATGAAGCCGGGGCCTGTACCAGCCTGATGACCGGGTCGGGAGCAGCGGTATTCGGTATTTTTGACGATGAGTCCAAAGCCCGCGCTGCCCGTACCGCCCTGCAGAAGCAGTACAAAAAGGTGTATCTGGCAAAGCCGGACCTGGGCGGTGCCCGGGTGGTGTACAGCCGTCCCCTCAAGGCCAAAAACTGATTGAATTTTATGTATAGACCCTCCGGGTCGGGACCATACTTTCCTTGCCGCCAAACCCCGGCGGCAAAAGAGGTTTCGACCGGGAGGGTTTTATGAACAAGCGAGCTTTCCGCCTGCCCGTCCGCCGCGCTGCCATCGAGATCGGTGTGGCACTGGGGCTGGTTCTGACCGTTTTACTTACCGCGGTGCTCTGGCACCGGGAACAGGTATCCGCCGCCGTCTGCGCGGACACCCTGCGTCTGCACATCCTCGCCAACAGCGATACCATTGAGGACCAGCTGCTCAAACTGAAAGTCCGGGATGCCGTCCTCAGCGAGATGCCGGACATCCTTGCAACTGCCGACAACAAGGAGGAGGCCGTTGCGGCGGTGCGCGCCGCCCAACGCCGCCTGCAAAAGACGGCGGAGGATACCCTGCTGCGGGAGGGCAGCGGCCAGACCGTTGCCGTCCGGCTGGAGCAGGCCGAATTTGCCGCCAGGGATTACGGAAGCTTCCGCCTGCCCGGCGGGACGTACACCGCCCTGCGCATTGAGCTGGGAAAGGCGCAAGGCCACAACTGGTTCTGCGTGCTCTACCCGGAACTGTGCATCGGCAGCAGCGAGGCAGAGTACGAGGACGACGCGGAGAATGCCCTGGTTTTCGGGGGCTATGAAGTCCGCTTTGCTCTGCTGGACGGCGCAAAGAAACTGGCCGAGGCCGTGCGCGGCATCGGATGAAGGATCAACAGAAAGGAACATCACATGCTCAACCTGCTTTTGGGAACTTCGGGCAGCGGCAAGTCCACCCGGCTCAGGCAGACCCTCAAAGCTGAGGCGGAAGCCGGCCGCCGCAGCATCCTCATTGTGCCCGAGCAGTTTACCTCCTCCACCGAGGGGGCCCTCTACCGGCTGCTGGGGGACACGCTCTCCGGCTATGTGGAAAGCTACTCTTTTACCTCCCTGGCGGAGACACTGCTCCGCCGGTACGGTGGGGCGGCGGTGCCCACCCTGGATGAGGCGGGCCGGGCAGTGTTGGTGCGCCGGGCGCTGGATTCGCTGCTGGACAAGGTGGTCTATTACAGCCGCCAGCGTCAGAACGCGGCCTTCTGCGAAAAAGCGGCCCAGACCATCGATGAGCTGAAAAGCGCCGGTGTCACTCCGGACATGCTGGCCGGCTACGCCCGGGCACCGGGAGCCGACCACGACAAGCTGGGGGAGCTGGCCCTGATCTACGGCGCCTATGAGGGGCTTCTGGCCGGGACGGGCATGGACCCCGGCGACCGGGTGGAACTGGCCGCCAGGAAACTGGAACCGGAATTCTTTGCCGGGCGCAGTGTGTACATTGATGAATTTGATACCTTCAATGCCTCCAAGCGTGCCATGCTGGAGGCCATGCTTCCCGTGGCCGATGTGACCGTTGCCCTGTGCTGCGACGGCCTGCAGGATACCACGGGGGGCATGGGGGTGTTTTCGGGAGCCAAGCGGGTGGCAGCCCAGCTGCGGCAGATGGCCGAGCGCGCCGCCGTGCCCTGCCATACCGAGACCCTGACCGACGATCCCCGCCACGCCGGGGCCCCGGCCCTGGCCGAGCTCTCCCTGTTGCTGGCGGATCCCACCTACACGCCCCAGTGTACCGTGGACCGGACAAGGCCCGAGCTTGCTTATTTTTCCGCCGACAGCCGTCAGGAGGAGGCCAAAGCCGTGGCCGCCGCCGTCCGCCGCTGCGCAAGACAAGGCGTGCCGTACCGGCGGATGGCGGTCATCTGCCGCAA
>JAHZHS010000049.1:4380-8256 GCA_019420135.1 Oscillospiraceae bacterium
GCCGCTGCGCAAGACAAGGCGTGCCGTACCGGCGGATGGCGGTCATCTGCCGCAATGCCCCCGACTATCTGCCTGCCCTGCGGTATGAGTTCCGCCTGGCGAATATTCCTCTTTTCTGTGACGAACCCACCACGCCGGAAAACACCGCCCCCGCCCGGGCGGTCCATGCGGCGCTGGATCTTCTGCGGGGCGGCCTGTCCACCTTGTCGGTACTGAACCTTCTCAAGACGGGGCTGACCTCGCTGCCCCAGGATGCCCAGTGCGCGCTGGAAAACTATGCCTATACCTGGACGCTCTCCGCCGCCGACTGGCGGGAACCCTTTACCCGCAATCCGGCGGGCTATACCGACCGCATGGGGGAGCAGGAGCGCCAGGACCTGGCCCTGGCCGAGCAGGCGCGGGAATTTCTGGTCAGCCGGATCACCCGGTTTGTAGCCGGTGCCAGGGGTGCCGATGTGACGGCGATGACCCGGCATATCTATGGATTCCTGGAATCCCTCGGAGCGGAGGAGGCCCTGGAATCCCTGGCAAAGACGCTGCGGGACGGGGGAGAGCTCCCCGCCGCCGACGAGGCCCTGCGGGAATGGAATGTGGTCATGGGTCTGCTGGACCAGATGGTGCGACTGCTGGGCAAAGAGGGAGAAGTGCTGACCCCAGCCGCCTATGACGAGCTGTTTACCCTGCTGCTGCGCACCTCCGACATGGGGCATATTCCCCAGAGCATGGACAGCGTCATCTTTACAACGGCGGGCCGTATGCGCCTGCCCGAAACCGATGCCTGCTTCATTCTGGGACTGGCAGAGGGGGAGTTCCCCCAGACGCCGGGGGATACCGGCCTTCTGACCCACGCCGACCGGGATGCCATGATCGCCCAGGGCGCCGAACTGCCCGACTGCTTTGAAAACCGTGTCATCCGGGAACAGGTCTGCTTTTACAAGGCGCTCACAGCCGCCCGGCGGTATGTCTGGCTGTCCTGGCCGGGCGGCGCGGCGGGACTGCCGGTGTCGGCGGCACTGGCTCCTGTGTTGGAGCTGATGCAGGTGCCCGCTGCGGTGCCCGATCCCCGGGATCTGGCCTCCACGCCCGCCGCAGCCCTCGACCTGCTGGGCGGGGTATGGCAGCAGCAGACCCCTCAGCGGGCCGCCGTCTATGCAGCGCTGCAGGCGGTGGAGAATACCTCCGATGCTGCGCCCGGCTTTGCGGCGGTGGAGCGCGCCGCCCGCCGGGATCCCGCCAGGGTGGAGGACACCCAGGCACTGGAACAGCTTCTGGGCCGCAGCATCCGCGTCAGCCCCACCAGGTTCGAGCGGTATGCCGTATGCCCCTTCGGCTATTTCATGGAATATGTTCTGCGGGCAAAAACCCGTCAGAAGGCGGAACTTGCCCCCAATATCAGCGGCACCCTCACCCACTGGGTGCTGGAAAATGCTCTCCGCCGCACCGGCAAGGCCTTTCTCGACCTGGATGAGGCTGGGATCGGTGCCCTGGTGGATGCTCTGGTCAAAGAGTATGCCGACGCCAACCTTCCCGGTGCCGGAGTGCGGATGCAGTATCTGATCGAGCGGATTGCCCGCAACCTCAAAAGCCTGCTGGCTTTTCTGCAGCGGGACATGCGCCAGTCGGGATTTCATCCGGTGGCCTTCGAGCTGCGCATCGACGACCGCCCCGACCCGGACGACCCCGACGCCCCCCGCGTGCCTCCGGTGGAACTGTCCGACGGAAAGGGGCACACCGTGCGGGTGGTGGGCACCGTTGACCGTGTGGACGCCATGACTTTGGAAGGCACCACCTATCTGCGGGTGGTGGACTACAAGACCGGCACCAAAAAGTTTGATCTGCGGGAGGTCTATTACGGCCTGGACTGCCAGATGCTCATGTACCTGTTTACCCTGGAACGCAACGGTTCCGCCCTGGCGGAGCAGCTGGGCGGCCAACCGGGCGGTGAACTCCGTGCCGCAGGGGTGGAATACCTCATGGCCGACCCCTCCCCCAAGACCCAGCCCCGCCCGGATGCGGAGGACAATGCCCCGCAGGATTACCCCATGGAAGGGCTGCTCCTGGACGATGAGCGTGTCTACCGTTTCATGGACGTCAAGGCGACCGGTGCTTACTCGCCGCTGACCTACCTGGGAGAGGCCGGCAGGGTGGCGGCGGCCTCCCGCGCCCGGCTGGCCGATGAGGATAAACTGGGCCGGATCCGGGATCATCTGGACCGCCTGCTATTGCAGATGGCGGAGAATCTTTATGCGGGCGAAATTGCCGCCGAACCGCTGTGCCCGGGCAATTCCACCCCCTGTGTCTGGTGTGATTACCGGGCGGTGTGCCGTCACGCGGACGGCAAAGGGGAACGGGCCGCCCTGTTGGATGGAGATCCCTTTGAGAAAATAACGCCGGAGAATCCGGACCCTGCCAAGAAAGGAGGCGCCAACCATGGCTGATGCCGCACCGAAAAAGATTCAGTTCACCCCTGCACAGCAGGCGGCCATCTCGGCCCGGGGCGGCAGCCTGCTGGTCAGCGCGGCGGCCGGTTCCGGCAAGACCCGCGTGCTGGTGGAGCGGGTGGTGGGGCTCATCACCGACCCGGACCACCCGGTGGAGGCCGACAGCCTTCTCATCATGACCTTCACCAACGCGGCAGCGGCCAAGCTGCGTGCCGACATTACCGAGCGCCTGGGCAAGGAGGTCCGTGCCCATCCTGAGGACCTCCGCCTGCGCCGCCAGCAGATGCGCCTGCAGCGGGCCTCCATCGGCACGGTGGATGCATTCTGCCTGCGGTTTGTGCAGCAGCATTTTTCCTCGCTGGACATTCCGCCCGATTTTACCACCGCCGATGATGCCGACCTTTTCCGCATCCGCCAGGAGGTATTGGCCGATACGCTGGAACAGGCCTACAAGGATCCGGACTTCCGCGCCTTTGCCGATATGTACGACCGTGGCCGCACCGATGATACCGCGGGGCAGACAGTGCTTGCCCTGTACGATTTTCTCCGCACGCTGCCCTATCCCCAGCAGGCGCTGGAAAACTTTGTGGCCATGTGGAAAAGCGATGCCCCGCCCCAGGAGACGGCGTGGGGGAAAACGCTGCTCTCGTCGGCGCTGAATCGTGTGGAAAGCGCCTGTGGACTTCTCCGGGCGGCTCTCAGCTGCGCTTCGGAGGACGGCGATGCAAGCCAGGCTTTCACCAAGACGCTGTTCAATGATGTGATACGTCTGGAACTGCTGCAGGATAAAATCAGCAGCGGTGACTGGGATGCCGCTGTGGAAATGGCGGCAGGAATGGGCAAATGGCCTGCGGCGGGGCGGGTGAAAGGAGGCCGGGCCTCCAACCGCTATGCCAGCGCGGCGGCAGAACTGCGCACCCGTGCCAAAAAGCGGATCGATCAGCTTCACACCGACCTGCTGCTCTGCAAGGGGGCGGAGTTTCTCACCGACCGCTGCAGCGCGGCGCCGCTGGTGGAGGCGCTTGGCCGGGCGGTGGCCCAGTTCTCGTCGGCCTATTTCAACGCCAAGGTGGCGGAGAAACTCCTGGATTATGCGGACTATGAACACCTGACCCTGGACCTGCTCAAAACACCCGACGGCAGTCGTACCTCGCTGTGTGCCAGTGCCTCGGCCCAGTATTCCTATGTGCTGGTGGACGAGTATCAGGACACCAACGCCCTGCAGGATGCCATTTACTATGCACTGGCAAAACCCGATGCCTCCAACCTGTTTTTCGTGGGAGACATCAAACAGAGCATCTACCGCTTCCGTCAGGCGGAACCCTCAGTGTTCATTGAAAAACAGTCTGCCTGGCCCGCCTGGCCGGTTCCTTCCGGACCAGCCACCATTGCCCTGGACGCCAATTTCCGCAGTGCGCCCAATGTCATTGGGGGA
>JAHZHS010000049.1:8266-13378 GCA_019420135.1 Oscillospiraceae bacterium
CCTATCTCTTCGAGCATCTCCTCTCGGCGGGACTGGGCGGTGTGGGTTACGGCGACGGCCAGCGCCTTGTGGTGGGGCGCGATACCGGATACAAGGGAACCTGCGAACTCACCGTGGTGGATGGCGCCGACACCGACGCCGATGCCCGCACGGTGGCGGAGCGCATCCAGCGTTTGAAGGATGATCACTTCCTGGTGCGGGAGGGGGATTCCACCCGCCCCTGCGATTACGGGGACTTCTGCATTTTGCTCAGAGGGCGCGGGGACTTTCCCACCTACGAGGCGGCCCTGCGTGCCCGGGGCATTCCCGTTTTTGCCGATACCGCCACCGATCTGCTGGACGCGCCCCATGTGCGTCCCTTTGCGGCGCTGCTGGAGATCATTGATAACCCGGCCCAGGATGTGGCGATGTCTGCGGTGCTGCTCAGTCCCATCTTTCCCTTTACCCCGGACGACCTGGTTCATCTGCGCCAGGAATTGCCCGGCGGCAGTCTGTACGGTGCCGTACTGGCCAGCAAGGAGAAAAAATTCCAGGACTTTGCCCAGCAGCTGGCGGTGTTCCGCCGCCTGGCCCGCACGCTGCCGGTGGACGGCCTGATCGAGGAGCTCTTTGCTCGCACCGGCTACCTTGCTGCGGCGGGCGCCATGCCCGACGGAGCTCGCTGCCGGGATGATCTGCGCGCCTTCGCGGCCTGGGCTGCGGGAGCAGGCAGGGCAGGGCTGGGGGCACTGGTGCGTGCCATGCGAGCCGCACGGCAGAACGGCAGCCTGACCCAGTCGGGCGCGGGACAGTCCCGCCCGGGCTGTGTGTCCATCATGACGATTCATCGTTCCAAGGGGCTGGAATTTCCCATTGTGTTTGTGGCAAATACATCACATAAGTTCAATAACGCCGATACCATGCGCCCGGTATTGTTCCATCGGGAGCTGGGCATCGGCATGACGCTGCGGGCAGGCACCCGGGCGCAGCGGTATAAGACGCTGGCCTATGGGGCTCTGGTGCAGCAGATCAAGATGGAATCCCTGAGCGAGGAAATGCGCATTCTGTATGTGGCGCTGACCCGGGCCCAGGATGCCCTGTTCATCACAGTGCCCCTCAAACACACCGACAGCGAGCTCAAGACGCCCGCGCTGTATGCGGCAGCCAATATGCTGACACCGGCGGCCCTCGGTGATTTCCAGGCCTGGTCGGGCTGGCTGCTGACGGCGGCGCTGCGCCATCCGGACAGCGATGCCCTCTGGAAGCGGATCGACTTCCTGCCTGCTCACGACAAGACCGGCGGGCCGCTGGAGATCCGGCTGGTGGATCCGCCGGCAGCCCTTCCGGCAGCAGTCCCCGAAACAATGCCCGCCCCCGATACGACACTCCGGGATGATCTCATTCAGGGATTTGCCTGGCACAGCCCCGACGAAGCCCTCCGGGAGGTGCCGGTCAAGGTCAGCGTCAGCGCGGTGACCCATGCGGCGGGGGAGACGGTCCTGCAGCGGCCGGCCTTTTTGCAGAAGAGCGGCATGACCGGCGCCGAGCGCGGCACCGCCATCCATGCCTTCATGCAGAGCGTGCCCTTTGACCGGGATATGACCGACCTGGATGCCGAGGTCCGGCGCCAGACCGACCTGCAGCTGCTGGACCCGGCCCTGGCTGAGGTGCTGGACCTGAATACCGTGCGTACCTTCTTTGACAGTCCGGCCTGGCGCCGGGTGCGTGCCGCAAAACAGGTGCTGCGGGAGGAACCCCTCATCACCGCATTGCCGGCGGGGGAGATCACCCCCGGGGCGCCGGACTCTGCCCAGGTGCTGGTGCAGGGCATTGCCGACCTGGTGCTGGTGTTTGACGATCACGCCGAGATCCTGGACTACAAAACCGACCGCCAGAAGGACCCTGCCTATTATGTGGAGGCCTATGCCGCCCAGCTTCGCCTTTACCGCCGTGCCTTTGCCCTGCGTCTGCGGGTGCCGGTGACAAAGCTGACGATTTACAGCTTCACCCTGGCGCAGGAAATTGATGTCCCGCTCAACGGATAAACGGACCATAAAGGAAAACTGACCCCGTCGCCTGCCTTGACAAGCGGCGGGGTTTTGTGTACCATAATGAGCGGTCGAATGCGAAGAAATATCATAAATATCCTGCCGGAACCCTCTTGACGGGGGCGGATAAGTATGGTATTATGATACTACCTCTTTTGCGGGGCTATTTTTTTGTGCCCTTTTTTGGACACGACCGCAAGCACGAGGGAGGCTTTAGAAACCGTTAATTGGAGGTGCCGAAACATGACTGTCAAAATCACTCTTGCCTGCACGGAATGCAAACAGCGCAACTATAACAAGACCAAGAACAAGAAGAACAACCCCGACCGTATCGAGATGAAGAAGTATTGCCGTTTCTGCAAGAAGCATACCGTCCATCGCGAGACGAAGTAAGGAAAGGCGGAGCTTGAACATGGCTGATAAGAAAGCTGTTACTGAGGCAGCCGCCAAGGCCGAGAAGGCCGACAAGAAGGCTGACAAAAAGACCGACGGCAAGAAGAAGACTTCTTTCTTCACCAAGGTCAAGAACTTTTTCAGCCGCATCGGTAAGTATTTCAAAGACACCAAGAGCGAGCTGAAAAAGGTCGTTTGGCCCAGCAAAAAGCAGGTTCGCACCAACACCATCACCGTTTTGGTCGTCGTGCTGATCGCCGCGGTGGTGCTGGTTGTTCTGGACCTGATCTTCGGCGGCGTCATCCAGCTGATGATCGGCGCCTGACGACTTGGAGGCATGATTCATGGCTGAACAGGCTTACTGGTATGTTGTTCATACCTATTCCGGCTACGAAAACAAGGTGGCCCAGGATCTGATGACGATGGTGGAAAACCGTCGCCTGCAGGATCTGATCTGTGACGTCAAGGTTCCCACCGAGACGGTCATTGAGGACAAGCTGGACAAGAACGAGAACAAAATCGGCGAAAAAGAAGTCCAGCGCAAGATCTACCCGGGTTACGTCTTCGTCAAAATGGTCATGAATGACAACACCTGGTACATCGTGCGCAACACGCGCGGCTGCACCGGTTTTGTCGGCCCGGCTTCCAAGCCGGAGCCTCTGACCGAGGAAGAGGTCGAGAAGCTGGGTGTTGAGGTTGTCTCCGGCCCGCGCGTCGACTATGCTGTCGGCGACACGGTGGAGCTGACCGGCGGCCCCATGGCGGGTTCTGTCGGTGTGGTGGAAGCCATCGACACCAACGCCCGCAAGGTTCGCGTCAAGATCTCGATGTTTGGCCGCGAAACTCCGGCAGAGCTGGAGCTTTCCCAGGTCAAGCTGCTGTGACCTGCACATTTCGTGCAAGGCTGACCCTGCCGCAACAGCGCGGCAAATACGATTTCCGGTAAAGACCGCACGCGGTTTTTATAGAGTGCGCGCCTGCGCGTACTCGTGGGAGGTCCGCGCCGCGGACCGCAACTCACCACAAATTTTGGAGGTGCAAATAGTATGGCACAGAAAATCACTGGCTACATTAAGCTGCAGATCCCTGCCGGCAAGGCGACTCCGGCACCGCCCGTCGGCCCCGCTCTGGGCCAGAAGGGCGTCAACATCATGGCGTTCACCAAGGAGTTCAACGAGCGTACCAAGAATCAGATGGGTTACATCATCCCCGTCGTCATCACCGTTTACGCTGACCGCTCCTTCAGCTTCATCACCAAGACTCCGCCGGCCCCGGTCCTGATCAAGAAGGCCGCCGGCATCGAGACTGCTTCCGGCGTGCCGAACAAGAACAAGGTCGGCTCCATCACCCTGGCTCAGGCCGAGGAGATCGCCAAGCAGAAGATGCCCGACCTGAACGCTTCCAGCCTGGAAAGCGCCGTCAGCATGATCAAGGGCACCTGCCGCAGCATGGGTGTTACCGTCGAGGAATAAGCCCTGCATGACTGCGCGCAAATACGTGGGAGGAATTGATCCGATAACCACCACACAGGAGGAATGAGTAATGAATCACGGTAAGAAATATACCGAAAGCGCTAAGCTGATCGACCGTACCAAAGTTTACGACCCGCAGGAGGCGCTGTCCCTCTGCTGCCAGACCGCAAAGGCCAAGTTTGACGAGACCGTCGAGCTGCACGTCCGCCTGGGCGTTGACAGCCGCCACGCTGACCAGCAGGTCCGCGGCGCTGTTGTCCTGCCCAACGGCACCGGCAAGAACGTCCGCGTCATCGCCATCTGCAAAGGCGACGCTGCCAAGGCTGCTGAGGCAGCCGGCGCTCAGGAGGTCGGCGACGACGACCTGATCGCCAAGATCCAGGGCGGCTACCTGGACTTCGACGTCCTGGTCACCACCCCGGATATGATGGGCCGTGTCGGCCGTCTGGGCAAAATCCTCGGACCCCGTGGCCTGATGCCCAACCCCAAGGCCGGCACCGTTACCCCCGATGTGGGCCGTGCCGTCACCGAGGCCAAGGCTGGTAAGATCGAGTACCGTCTCGACAAGCAGAACATCATCCATGTGCCCATCGGCAAGGCTTCTTTCGGCGCCGACAAGCTGATGACCAACCTGGATACCGTTCTGGATGCCATCGCCAAGGCCAAGCCCGCGGCTGCCAAGGGCCAGTACTTCAAGAGCGCTACCGTGGCTACCACCATGGGCCCCGGCGTCCGCGTCAACACCCTGAAGTACGGTGTCTGATCAAAAAAATGCTTGACAAACCCGCGTTTGTGCGGTATTATAATTAAGCTGTTTTTAAGACAGCAGGTGCTGATTTCAGCATAAAGGGTTTCGCCCTGCCTGCCGAGAAACGTGGCGTTTGCTTGAATGCGATTTTTCAGCCTCTTTCCCGGTATGCCCGGGCAAGAGGCTTTTTTGATCCCACAAATGAAATGAGGTGAATGAAAAATGCCCAGCAAGAAGATTTTGGCTGCCAAGCAGGCTTATGTCAAGGAGCTCAACGAAAAGCTGTCCAGCGCGATGGCCGGTGTTGTCGTTTCCTACAACGGCATCAGCGTTGCTGACGATACCAAACTGCGTAAGGAACTGCGTGAGGCCGGTGTCGAGTACACCGTCGTCAAGAACACCATGCTCCGTCTCGCCGTCAAGGGCACCCAGTACGAGGCTCTGACCGAGTGCTTCAAGGGTGACACCGCCA
>JAHZHS010000005.1 GCA_019420135.1 Oscillospiraceae bacterium
CGTCTCATGGATGGTGTGGCCTTCCTGCCACCAGAACTCACGGGTGCGCAGGAAGGGACGGGTGGTCTTTTCCCAGCGGACGACGCTGCACCACTGGTTGTACAGCATGGGCAGGTCGCGGTAGCTCTGGAGCACCCGGGCAAAGTGGTCGCAGAACATGGTCTCGCTGGTGGGACGCACGGCCAGGCGCTCCTCCAGAGGCTCGGAGCCGCCGGTGGTGACCCAGGCAACCTCGGGAGCGAAGCCGTTGACCAGCTCGCCCTCCTTCTTGAGCAGGCTCTCGGGGATCAGCATGGGCATGGCCACGTTCTCATGGCCGGTGGCCTTGAAGCGGGCATCCAGATCCTGCTGGATGTTCTCCCAGATGGCATAGCCGTAGGGGCGCAGCACCGTAAAGCCTTTGACGCTGGAATACTCCACCAGCTCGGCCTTCTTGCAGATGTCGGTGTACCACTGGGCAAAATCCACTTCCTGCGCGGTGATTGCCTCGACCAGTTTCTTCTTGTCCTTTGCCATGATTCAAAACTCCTCACATGATGCACAATGCCGGGCAAGGCAAACTGTGCAGATATAACAAAAAGGCCCCTGCAAGCGTCTTACGCCGCAGGGGAATCCGTTTCAGATCCGATCCTCAACGTACTGAACGACGTCGCCCACGGTGTGGAAATTCTCGATCTCCTCATCGGGGATGTCAACGCCGAATTCATCGGACAGGGTGGTGATCATGTCCACGACGTCCAGACTGTCAGCACCGAAATCCTCCACGATATCACTGTCGGGAGTGATCTTTTCAGGGTCAACGTCAAGCTGGTCGGCCAGATATTCGCGGATGCGCTCAAAAACCTCGGATTCCATTTCGTGCATTCTCCTTTTGTCCGTCCGCCACGCCGCGGGCGCGGCATATTCTCATCTATAACAAGACGATTGCTACTAAATTTTATAGCGTATCCATACCCGCTTGTCAAGGGCTGTCCGGGCGGTGGGCGGAAACTTTTTGTGCCCCGGCAGGCAAAAACGGTTTTTTCTTGTCTCGTGGTAGGACACACGGTATAATAAGGTCAGTATCTCACCATGACCGGCGCCCCATTCCCGGCGCCCGAACGCAATACAGGAGGACAAATCCATGCGTATTTCCTTTACCAAAATGCACGGATGCGGCAATGACTATATCTATCTGGACTGCCGTCAGACCGGCCTGCCCGAACATGTGGCATCCTGGTCGGTGAAGCTGTCCCCCCGCCATACGGCGGTGGGAGCGGACGGCATCATCTGCATCTGCCCGCCCCAGACCCCCGGCGCCGACGCCACCATGCGCATTTTCAACGCCGACGGCTCGGAGGGCAAGATGTGCGGCAACGGCGTGCGCTGTGTGGCCGAGTACCTTTATACCCACGGCCTGGCCAAGGACCCGCTGGAAATTGACACCCTGTCCGGCCGCAAGACGCTGCACCGCCTGGGCGAGGGCTTCTGGCAGGCCGAGATGGGCTGCTTCTCCGCCATGGCGGCGGATCTGCCCGCCGTGGACGTGGGGGAGGGACCCCTGGTCCACATGACGGTGGAAGCGGCGGGCCGCAGCTGGGACGCTGTGGGCGTCAGCATGGGCAACCCCCACTGCGTCATCCAGTGGCCGGAGGAAGAGACCCTGCCTACCGGCATGGAGCTGGCGGCCATGGGCCCCGCCTTTGAGAAGAACCAGCTCTTCCCCGAGGGCATCAACACCGAGTTTGTCTATGTCCGGGACGCCACCCACCTGAAAATGCGGGTGTGGGAGCGGGGCAGCGGCGAGACCATGGCCTGCGGCACCGGCGCCTGCGCCTCTGCCTCCGCCATGGTGCTGCGGGGCATCTGTCCCCGGGATGTGCCCATCGCCGTGGAGCTTTTGGGCGGTACGCTGGAGATCACCGTCCGCGGCGACGGCCACGTGCTCATGTCCGGCCCCGCCGAGACTGCCTTCACCGGTGAGGCAGAGGTGGAATGATCCGCCCCGCCCGTTCCTGACACATTACGGAGTAACCATGAGTTTTTCCTCGGTTCAGTTTCTCTTTGCCTTTCTGCCCCTGGCCTGGGCAGCCTACTACCTTTTGCCCCCGCGGGTGCGCAACGCCGTGCTGGCGGTGTTCAGCCTGGTGTTCGTCATCTGGGCGGGCTGGCGGGGGGCAGCCATCCTGCTGGCCTTCACCGCCTTCAACTGGGCGGCGGGGCTGCTGATCGGCAGGGCATCCCGCAAGCGGGCGCTGCTCACGGCGGCGGTGGTCTGCAATCTGGCGGCGCTGGGATTTTTCAAGTATGCGGGCTTTGTCACCGAAAACATCAACGCCCTGCTGCCCGGCGCCCTGCCGGTGCTGTCGGTAGCCATGCCCCTGGGCATCAGCTTTTATACCTTCCAGGGGATCAGCTATTGCGTGGACACGGCCCGGGGGGACATTGTGCCCACCCGCAACCCCCTGCGCTTTTTCCTCTACATGGCCTTTTTCGCCCACGTCAGCTCGGGACCCATCCTGCGCTGGAGCGATCAGCAAACTGCCCTCGATCCCCGCGCCCCCGGACGCCGGGTGGATGCCGCCCGCTTCTGCAACGGCATCCAGCGGTTCACCCTGGGCCTTGCCAAAAAGGCCCTGCTGGCCGATCCCCTGGGCTCGGTTCACGCGGCGGTGAATTCCGCCCCCGCCCAGACCATGCCCGCGCCGGTGTTGTTTGCCGGGGCAACAGCTTTTTTCTTCCAGCTTTACTATGATTTCTCCGGATACAGCGATATGGCCGTGGGTCTTGGGGAGATGTTCGGCCTCACCATGCCCGAAAACTTCGACTATCCCTATCTCTCCCACACGGTGGGCGAGTTCTGGCGGCGGTGGCACATGACCCTGGGCGCCTGGTTCCGGCGGTATCTCTACTTTCCCCTGGGCGGCAGCCGATGTAGCCTGGGCCGCACCTGCCTCAACCTGTTTGTGGTGTTCCTCTGCACCGGCATCTGGCACGGGGCAGCCTGGCAGTATGTGGTCTTTGGGGTGTGGCACGGCGTCCTTGCCTGTGCCGAGCGCCTGGGCCTTGCCAAGCGCCTGGAAAAGCTGCCCGGCTGGGTCAGCCACCTTTATCTGGTGGCGGCGGTGTGGATCGGCTTTGTCTTTTTCGGGGCCAACGGCCTGGGCCAGGCCCTGGCTGCCCTGCGGGGAATGCTCACCCTGCAGGCAGGCAATCCCGGCATGACCTTCGCCGCCTTTGTGGGGCCGAAGGAATGGCTGCTGTTTGCCGCGGCGGTGCTTTTCTGCGGGCCGCTGCAGACCGCCTTCCCCCGGCTGCGCAGCTGGGCCCGGGACGGCCGCAATCCCCGGCCTCTCACGGTGGCCCTGCTGGCAGTATTGCTCTTTTTCAGCATTGTGCAGGTGACGTCGGGCAACTATCAGGCCTTCATCTACACCCAATTCTAAGGAGGGCGGCATGCTCAAGAAAATCTGGATTGCCCTCTTCTGCGGGGTGCTGGGGCTGAGCTTCCTCATCTTTAATATTTTCAGCAAGCAGCTTTCGGGGGACAACCACGAAAACCGCCTGCTCACCGGCCTGCCACAGGTGCTGCAAAGCCCCCTGGCCCAGCTGCCCACGCAGCTGGACAACTTCCTGGCCGACAATTCCCCCTTCCGGTATCAGCTGGTCTCCCTCAGCGCCAACCTGAACTATCTGCTCTTCGGCAAAACCGAGAGCGACCAGGTCCTGGCGGGCAGTGACGGCTGGCTTTTCTATAAGGATGGCCCCGACGACGCCCGCCCGGTGGCCAACTACCAGGGTCTGCCCGTGACTTTCGACAGCGAGGAGACCCTGGCGGCTGCGGCGGCCTCCCTGGACCGGCTGGCCGCAACCCTGGCGGAAAAAGGCTGCACCCTGGTGCTGGACATCACCCCGTCCAAGGACCGGGTCTATCAGGAGTACATGCCGGACGCCTATCCCATCGTCAACATTGAAAACCGCACCGACCGCTTTGTGGCCTATCTGCGGGAGCATTCCTCCACCCCGGTGAGCTGGCAGTATGAGGCGATCCGGTCCGAGGTGCTTGCCAATCCCGACCGGCTGCTCTATTACAAAACCGACACCCACTGGAACGGCATGGGCGCCGTGCTGGGCCTGGACGGGGTGCTGGCTGCTGCCGGAATGGACGCGGTGGACTTTGACGAATACGAGTTTGCCCAGACGGGGATCACCACCGGAGACCTGGCCAATGTATCGGCGCTCTACACCCTGCTGCCGGAGGAAGCCACCTGGACGGCGGAAAATTATGGAACGCTCTACTCCATGGATTCCCGCACGGTGGGGGTGCTGGGGGACAGCTTCAGCGAGTACTACATGCCTTATTTGCAGCAGCGGTTCGACCAGTGCTGGCGCCTGACCGCCGAGGACAGCCTCACCCCGGCCATGGCCGCCGACCCGGGCTGTGACCTGATGATCCTGGAAGTCACCGAGCGCAATCTCGACCTTTTGCTCCGGCTGCTGGCGCAGTTTTGAACAACCGGGACTTTCCCCGGCGGGACAACTGTGCTATAATCGAATCAGAACTGTTTAGGTTTACGGCGGCGGATGCCGCCGGGAGGGGAGATAACAGTATGCGACTGAACAAGCATTATTCCGAACTGAATGAGAGCTATCTCTTCAGCACCATCGCCCACAAGGTTGCTGAGTATCAGGCTGCCCATCCCGAGAAGGATGTCATCCGCCTGGGCATCGGCGACGTGACCCTGCCCCTGGCCAAGCCGGTCATCGAGGCACTGCACAAGGCTGTGGATGAGATGGGACACAAAGAGACCTTCCGCGGCTACGGCCCCGAGCAGGGCTATGATTTCCTGCGGGAAGCCATCCGCAAGTATTACGCCGACCGCGGCGTCGAGCTGGAGCTGGGCGAGATCTTTGTCTCCGACGGCGCCAAGAGCGATCTGGGCAATCTGCTGGACCTGTTTGATGTGAACAACACCGTCCTCGTTCCCGATCCGGTCTACCCGGTCTATGTGGACGACAACGTCATGGCGGGCCGCACCATCCGCTACATGGCCGCCAACGCCGAGAACAACTTCCTGCCCATGCCCGACGACGCCACCGATGCAGACATCGTCTACCTGTGCAGCCCCAACAACCCCACCGGCGCTGCCTACACCACCGCCCAGCTGGCCCAGTGGGTCAAGTGGGCCAAGGAGCACCATGCGGTCATCCTGTACGATGCCGCCTATGAGTGCTTCGTCAGCGAGGAAGGCTGCGCCCGCAGCATCTATGAAGTGGAGGGCGCCAAGGAAGTGGCTGTGGAAGTCTGCAGCTTCTCCAAGATCGCAGGCTTCACCGGCACCCGCTGCGGCTACACCGTGGTTCCCTTTGCCATCGAGCAGGAGGGCCAGAGTCTGAACAAGATGTGGCTGCGCCGTCAGACCACCAAGTTCAACGGCGTGCCCTACATTGTGCAGCGCGGCGCCGAGGCCGTCTTTACCGAGGAAGGCATGAAGGAGATCCAGCAGAATCTGGACTACTACCGCAAGAACGCGGCGGTCATCGCCTCCGCTCTGGATGAGGCGGGCGTCTGGTACTGCGGCGGCAAGAACAGCCCCTACGTCTGGATGCGCTGCCCCGCCGGCATGAAGAGCTGGGATTTCTTTGACTGGCTGCTGGAGACCGCCAACGTGGTGGGCACGCCGGGTTCCGGTTTCGGCCCCTGCGGCGAAGGCTATTTCCGTCTCACCGCTTTCGGTGACGCGGCCAAGACCAAGGAGGCGGCGGAACGCCTCAAGAAGGCCATTGCCACGCTGAAATAAACACATTGCGGATGTCCGGCAAAACAAGGGGGTATGGATCATGAATGAAATCATGAAATTTCTGAAGGAAAATCCGGTGTTTTATCTAGCGACGGTGGACGGGTATCTGCCCCGTGTCCGCCCGCTGGGATTTGCCATGTGGTACAACGGCTATCTCTGCCTGGCCATCGGCAAGCACAAGGCGGCGTACAAGCAGCTGCTGGACAACACCAACCTGGAAATCTGTGCAGCCAATGACCGCGGCGAGTGGCTGCGGGTGCAGGGCACTGCAAACTTTGACAACACCCCCGAGGCACAGGCCGCGGCCTTCCGCGAGATGCCCCAGCTGGCCGATCTGTACAATGAGGAGACCGGCAACAAACTGGGCATCGTATATCTGGACCATCTGTCGGCCAAACTGTTTTCCATGTCCGGCACGGTCAAGGATCTGATGGATTACTGAGATCGGCACATCTTACCAGTCTGTGCGGATCTGTGTAATAAATAAAATTCAAAATAAAGAGAGGTACCATACCATGAAGCGTTATGTCTGCGATATCTGCGGCTACATCTACGACGAGGCAGTCGGCGATCCCGACAACGGCGTTGCTGCCGGCACCAAGTGGGAAGACGTTCCCGATACCTGGGTCTGCCCGCTGTGCGGCGTTGGCAAGGATCAGTTCTCCGAGGCGGAATAATCGCTTCCCGGCAGACTGAACTGTCATAGAGATGCAGTAACAAGACGGCTCCGCTGGAATTTTCTCCGGCGGGGCCGCCTTTTTTGAAAAAACACGGATTTTTTTGTAACGAATAGCCCCTCTGGCCGTCTGTTGGGTGAAAGCGGCTTTCCCGCCGGGCATTCCGGCGGACAATACACAAGGAAACGAGGTGGGTGCGTGGAGGATTTCGAGAGTCTGTATACCCGGTATTACCGGGCGGTGTATGCCTATCTCATGACTCTTTGCCGGGACGAGCACCTGGCCGCCGAACTGACCCAGGAGACCTTTTTCAAAGCCCTGAAAGCGCTGGACCGCTTTGACGGCAGATGTCCGGTGAATGTCTGGCTCTGCCGCATTGCCAAAAATGCCCTCATCGACGCCAAGCGGAAAAACGCCCGGGAACTGCCCGCGGATGCCGCCCCCGAGCCGCCCGACCCGGCGCAGACGGTGGGGGCGTCGCTGGAGGACCGGGACGCCGCCCTGCGGATCCACCGGGCATTGCACCGGCTGCCCGACCCCTACCGGGAGGTATTCTGGCTGCGGGTGTACGGCGAGCTGAGCTTTGCCGAGATCGCGGGTCTGTTCGACAAGACCGAGAGCTGGGCGCGGGTGACCTATCACCGCGCCCGGGCCAAGCTGAAGGAGGAACTGACATGAAAATGCCGTGTTATCTGGTACGGGATCTGCTGCCCCTCTATCATGACGGGGTCTGCGGGGAGGAGACCGCCGCCGACGTGCGGGAACATCTGAATGACTGCGAGAGCTGCCGGGCGGCCCTGGCCGAGCTGGACGCCGACACCGGGGCCGAAGCCCGCCTGAACGCCGAGGGGGAACAGGCCTCGGCGGAGGCGCTGCGCAAAGTCCGGGGTGACCTGCGCAGGAAGCGTCTGCTGCCCGCCCTGCTGGTGGGGCTGGCGGCCGTGGTGGTGCTGGCCGCCGCGGTGCTGGGGTTCCGCCGCTACGCCATGGGGGTGCAGCTGACCATCCCCACGGAGGACATCGCCGCCGTGACGCTGGGGGAGGACAATGCCCTGCGCATCACCATGCAGGACGGCAAGTGCTGGACGGCCTTCACCGCGTGCTACCGCACCCTGCGCACCGGCGGGCAGGACAAGGAGATCGTCCTCTTTACCATGTACGTGGATCTGTGGTCCAGCCTGTTCCAGGACGGCTGGAGCGACGGGCAGCAGGCCATGCTGTTCGACAATCTGCAGCAGGAGGCCCAGGAGGTCTGCTACGTCCGCTGGGACGAGTGGGACCAGGTGACCGCTGCCACAAAAACGGAAGGAGAGGGGAGCGGCGCCCAGGACGTCATCGACGGTGACGCGGTCTCCGGCCTGCTCCATCCCCTGTGGGAGCGGTGAGGGCTGCCCTTGCCCCGGGGCGTTCCGCGCAGTACAATAGGATCAAACGAAAATGCCCCGGCCTGCCGGAAACAGCAGCCGGGGCAACTTGGAAGATGAGGCGGCGAGTAAAACATGATCGTGACAGTGACGGTAAACCC
The DNA here is from genome assembly GCA_019420135.1 of Oscillospiraceae bacterium. Lineage (GTDB taxonomy): Bacteria > Bacillota > Clostridia > Oscillospirales > Ruminococcaceae > Gemmiger. The sequence continues at coordinate 7,983 of JAHZHS010000005.1, forward strand.
GGCCATGGACAAGACGGCGGAGATCGACTGCCTGCGGCCCCGTGCCCTCAACCGGTTGGCCGGCGTGGTCAGCGATGTGGGCGGCAAGGGCATCAATGTCTCCAAGACCATCGCGGCATTGGGACGGCAGAGCGTGGCCTGCGGCTTTCTGGCCGGGCAGACGGGGCGCAGCATCGAGCAGACGCTGCGCCAATGGCCCGGCGGGGGCATCCGGCCGGACTTTCTCACGGTGCCCGGGGAGACGCGCACCAACCTCAAGCTGGTGGAGCCGGGCGGGGAACTGACCGAACTCAACGAGCAGGGCCCCCGCCTGTCCCCGGCCGACCTGGATGCCCTGGCCCAAAAGCTGGAAGGTTATGCCGCCCCCGGCACCCTGTTTGTGCTGGCGGGCAGCGTGGGTCCCGGCGTGCCGCCGGAACTTTACCGGGACCTGACCCGGCGGCTGAAACAGCGGGGCGCCAAAGTCTTTGTGGATGCGGACGGCCCCCTGTTTGCCCGCGCCCTGGAGGCGGTGCCCGACATCATCAAGCCAAACGCCTTTGAGCTGGGCCAGTATTTCGGGCTGGATCACACCCCGGTGGGGGAGGAACTGATCGGCTTGGGACGGACGCTGGCAGCGCGGGGCATCGGCCTTGTCTGCATCTCCATGGGCGGGGAGGGCGCCTGCTTTGTGCAGGGGGAGCGTGTCTGGAGCGCCCCGGCCCTTCCGGTGACGCCCCGCTCCACCGTGGGGGCGGGGGATGCCATGGTGGCGGCCATCGCCTGCGGTGTGGAGGAAGATCTGCCTCTCGAGGACTGCCTGCGGTTGGGCATGGCGGTGTCGGCGGGGGCGGTCACCACCCGGGGCACCCGTCCGCCGGACCCCGAGACGGTCCGCCAGCTGACGGCGCAGGTGTGCCTGACGGAACTGCCCCACTGAATACCCGCACAATCATCCAATAAAAAATTCCCCGGCGATTTTTCGCCGGGGAATTTTTGGTATGCAAACAATTTGGAGGCGACATTTGCACAAAAGTGGGGCTTTTGTGCAAATCTGGCCGGCCAGAACAGGCGCAGTAAACCCCCGGACGGCACAAGCCTGCCGTCGGAGGAAAGCTGTTCAGTGGTTCTGGGGGTTGAGGATGGTACGCCAGTCCAGATCGCCGTTTTCCAGGCCGTGGATCAGCACCTCGGCGGTGGCGATGTTGGTTGCCACGGGAATGTTGTGCACGTCGCAGATACGCAGCAGGTTCATCTCGTTGGGTTCCGTGGGCTTGGCGGAGATGGGATCCCGGAAAAACAGCAGCATGTCCACCTCGTCGCAGGCAATGCGGGAGATGATCTGCTGGTCACCGCCGTGTCCGCCCGGCAAAAACCGCTGGATGTTCAGCCCGGTAGCCTCGGCAACCAGACGGCCCGTCGTGCTTGTGGCAATCAGATGATGATGGCTGAGGATCTGGCAGTATGCAATGCAAAACTGGATCATCAGCTCTTTTTTCGTGTCGTGTGCGACCAGCGCAATCGTCATGTAGGACCCCACTTCCCCCGGGCGGACGAACCCACCCGGCGATTTATGTTAATGTTGCGATTCTCTCAAATCCGGATCCGGCCGTGGTCGGTGGTCAGATCAGCAAAGGTATCCGCTGTCCCAGAAGCCGCCCGGCCATGGCAGCTCCCACCAGGGAGGCCATGCAGTCCTCGGGCAGAGCTTCGCCCAGCATGGCACAGCGCTGCAGTTCCCGGCTTTCGGGCAAAACGCCCAGCAGCTGGATGCCCACCGTGTCGATGCATTCGTCCAGATCGAACACCGGCGCATGCTTGCCGAAACAATCCGGCGTGACCCGGTTGACCACCAGACGCAGGGCTTCCTGCGGGTGGCCGTCGGCAATCAGGCGGTCGGCCACAATGCGGCCGTCCCGCAAGGCCACGGGGTCGGGCGTCAGTACCACCAGGGCACGGGAGCAGATCTCCGCCCCCGCCTCAAAGGCCGGTCCCATGCCGGCAGCGGTGTCAAACAGGATAAAATCAAAATACGGCGTCATGGCGGCGGCCAGCCGGGACAGGGGCGCGGTGCGGACGATGCCGCCCTCATAGGGGGCGCTGATGACCGACAGCCCCGGATACAGCGGGCTTTGCACCACGGCCTTGTCGCCGTCGCAGCGCCCGCACAGAACGTCCTCAATATCGTAAACGGTCCGCCCATACACGCCGGCAATGATGTCCACGCTGCGCAGCCCCGAATCCAGCTCAATCAGCAGGACCCGTTTGCCCAGCGAGGCCAGCCGTGCGCCCAGCAAAACCGAGACCGTGCTCTTGCCGGTGCCGCCCTTGCCGGAACAGACCATGATGGTTTGTGCCTTCACTCGATGCTCCTCAAAACAGCGGAACAGCAGGGATTGCCGCCCCGGAATCCGGAAAATGCGGCTAAACTGTCCCATTTATTATTTTAGCACAGTATTCCGGGAGGGGCAACAGATTTTTCTATAAAAAACACACAGATTTATTGGCGGCTTCCCGTGGAAAGTGACGGGGAAAAACGGACAAAATAGGGATAAGTGTCAATTATGACTGAAAAATTTTTCAGTATTTCACAAAGCCGCCCAGGCCTCCAGAATGGTCCTGAGCAGGGGGGAGGCGTTGGCTCCTCCGCCGCCGTATTCCAGCACGATGGCCACGGCAATCTGGGGGTCATCGGCGGGGGCATAGGCAATGAGCACAGAGTTGGTATAGTGGGTGCCGCCAGGCATGGTGTCGGGGCGCTGGGGGCTGCCGGTCTTGCAGGCCACCGTCATGTCCAGGCCCCGCAGGGCGCCCAGCGTCTGGGACATCTGGATCATGCCCTCCCGGATGGGCCCGAACACCGCCTCGCCTCCGGGCATGGTGTCCAGCACCTGGGGCTCGGCCTGCCAGATGATCTCCCCGGTGGCGCCGTCCAGGGCGTGGTCGGCATAGTGCAGCCGCAGCCGGGTGCCGTTGTTGGCCAGGGATGCGGCGTAGGAGGCCAGCTGCAGCGGGGTGACGGCGGTGTTGCCCTGGCCGATGGCTGCCTGGAGGGTCAGGCCTTCCCGGTAGTTTGCATCGGTGGTCCAGGTCAGACTGCCGTCGGCCTGGGCGGTCTCCACGCCGGTGTCGGCGGCAAGACCCAGATGTTTCGCCGCCTGGGAGAAGGCATCCACCCCCAGGCGCCGCCCCACGTCGTAAAAGTAAATGTTGCAGCTGTACTTGAGGGCCTGCACCAGATTGACCGGCCCGCTGTGGCCGATCTGCAGGCAGCCGGGCTGGTAGTCGGAATAATAGCGGTAGGTCCCGGTGCAGCGGACGGTGTCGGCGGTGGTGATGAGCCCGGAGGAGAGGGCCGCCGCGGCCACAGCAGGCTTGAAAGCGGAGCCGGGGGCGTAGAGGCCCTGACTCACCCGGTCCAGGAGGGGAGCGGCTGCATCGGCGGCCAGGGCGGCATATCCGCTGCGGTAGGTGGAGAGGTCATAGGAGGGGGAGTTGGCCGCCGCCAGAATGCCTCCCGTCCCCACATCGACCACCACCACCGCCCCGGCGTTGGCCTCCCGGCCGGAACCGGCAGCCTTGGTGGTCTGCAGGGTGTGCAGGTAGTCGGTCAGGGCGGTCTGGACGGTGTGCTGGAATTCGGCATCCATGGCAAGCACCAAGGTGGCGCCCGGCCGGGGCGCGTCCACTTGCTGCTCCGAGACGGCGCCCTCCGCACCGGCGGTGACCCGCATTTTGCCGTCGGTGCCGTGGAGCAGATCCTCGTAGGCTGCCTCCAGCCCGCTTTGGCCGATGTGGGCGTCCATGGCAAGGCCGGTGCCCGACAGCGTCTCCCACTGCTCGGCGGTGATGGGCCCCACCGTGCCCAGTGCATGGGGCAGAATGGTGCCGTCCGGCCAGTACCGTTCTCCCCGGGGGGACAGGCGCAGCGCCCCGCTCTGAACCAGCCCTGCATCGTACAGAAGGGCCGCCCGCGCCCCGCCGATGCCCGACGCCAACCGGAATTCCCCCGCCGAAACCTCAGAACAAAAGGCGGCGAGCTGTGTTTCCACATCCTCGCCGCCTGGCAGTTCCAGTATTTGCAACGTCCGTTTTGCCGTATCGGTCAGGTCGGTGCCCGGAGGCGCCGGGTACCGCAGGTAGACATCCCACACGGGGGTGTCCTGGGCCAGCACCACGCCGTCCCGGTCCACAATGTCCCCCCGGGCAGCGGGTACGGTGTAGCTGTACCGGGTGGTGGATGCCTCGGCCACCCGCTGGGCATAGTAATCGGCCTGGACAAACTGCATCCAGGCCAGCCGCACCAGAAAGAGACCGAACACCACGGCGCAAAGTACCAGCAGGGCCGTCACTCTGCCTTTTCCACCGCGCTTGTTCATGGCTCACCCTCCCGGCCGGTTATTCTGCCTAACAGTATACGACGCTGCCTGTATTTTGTAAAGAGAAACCCGAAAAACACTCATTGCATCGCAAAATAGACGGCACTGTTTTCTTCGGCTGTCTCACACAGAGGCACCCGGGCGCAAAGCCCTGTCTCATCCTCCGCCGGTGTGCCGTCCAGCCGCCCCACCCAGAAGCCGTCCGCCGTGGTCACAATGTCACCCTCCCCCAGGGCACAGTGGCGGGGCAGGCTGTCCAGGTACCACTGCCCGCTGTCCTTTGTCAGCACGCCGCAGTAGCCGCCTGCCAGACAGGGGGTACCCTCGGCGCTCATGACCGGGACAATACCGGGGGAGGAGTCCTCCCCGCTGTCGGCAATGCGCCCCGCAAACCGTCCGTAGGGGTCCAGTACTGCGCTGCCGGGTTCGGCGCTGCCTGCCAGGGCAAACCCGCCCAGCCAGCGCTCGGCCACCGGCAGAGGCTGGGCCCCGTGCAGGAGATCCGCCTGAGGGCTTTGCAGCAGGGTGCGCAGGGCCTCGTTCTCGGCCCGCAGGTCGCTGGTTTCGGCCAGCTCGGCCCGCAGGGCGGCGTTCTCGGCCTGCAAGTCTGCCAGCTGTGTAGTGTACCGGGGCAGCAGATGGGCGCCGATGGCCCCGTCCGCCCACTGGGGCAGGGCGGCCAGCCATGCCACTGCCCCCGGCCCGAACCGCAGGGTGGCGGCCGCTGCCAGCACCGCACAGACTACCGCCATGGTGCCGATCAGCATTTTTTTGCGCAGTATCCTGCGCCCACCGGTGCGCCGGACGGAAAGGTCCAGACTGTCCCGCATGAGATACCACCCCTTTCGACCCCCAAAACGCCCACAGGCCAAAATATGCCGCGGGCCGCCCTGCCATGCCTGCCCCGCCGGGGAAAAGGAATGGCGACAGGGCGGACGGCATCCTCCCGGCGCTTTTATTTTGGGCGAAGCTTTGCTATAATACTCCCAAACGGCGCCCCATGCGGCGCAGAGGAAAAAATCAGGGAATACTGAACAGAGATACAGGGGGACAGAAGGAGATGCAGTATCGCCTTTTGACGTTGGATATTGACGGGACCTTGCGCCCCGGACGGGAACGAGTGGTTCCGCAGGAAAATGTGGAGGCCGTGCGCGCGGTACAGAGGGCGGGGGTCAAGGTAGCCATCGCCACAGGGCGCTGCCGGATGGGCATTCCGGACAAGATGCTGGGACGCATCCGTCCCGACTACTGGATTTGTGCGGCGGGGGCTCAGGTGCTGGACGCCGCCGGTACAGCGCTGAGCACCCGCACCATGACAAACGAGCAGATGTACGCGCTGGTGGATTTTTTCGAGGATTACGACTATCTGCTGGGCTTCAGTTTTGACGACGGGCCCTACGTCTATGTCAACTATGATCTCCAGCGGGAGCGGGAAGCCCGCATGGGCGGCGTCGTCTATGCCAGGGACGGGGAGGACCAGGACCGGCATCTGGAAAGCATGCCCTTCTCGGCCTTTGGCCGTCTGCCCCATGCGGCGGTGGAGGACTTCCAGAAAAAGTACGGCTATCTGGGGCTGCGGTTCCTCTTCTACGGCAGCGATGACGGCTGCGACATCCTGACCCCCGACCAGGACAAGGCCCTGGGACTGGAGTCTGTCTGTGCCGCGTCGGGCATTGACCCGGCCCAGGCGGTGTCGGTAGGGGACGGTGCCAACGATTGCGGCATTCTCAAGCGGGCCGGTCTGGGCGTCTGCGTGGAGGACGGCGAGGAGGAGGCCATGCAGGCCGCCGACCGCACCTGCCCGCCTGCCGCACAGTACGGCGTGGCCCAGCTCTGCCGGGAACTGTGGCCGGAGGCCTTTTCCGATGCCCGCCGCTGAGCCCCGCCCCGTCGGCCCCGGACTGCCGCCTCTCTGCGGGGAGAAGGCACGGGTGCTGATTCTGGGCAGCTTTCCCAGTCCCAAAAGCCGGGAGCAGGGATTTTACTACGGCCATCCCCAGAACCGCTTCTGGCCGCTGATGGCCGCCCTCACCAGCAGTCCCGTGCCCGCCTGGCAGGACCTGGACGCCAAACGGGAGCTGATCGTCGGCCACGGGCTGGCGGTTTGGGACGTGGTGTGCAAGTGTACCATCGTGGGGGCGTCGGATGCCTCCATCCGGGACGTGGAGCCCAACGCCGTGCCGGAACTGGCCCGGCGGCTGGGGGTGGAGCAGATCGTCTGCAACGGCGGCACCTCCGCCCGGCTGTACGCCCGCTGGCTGGAGCGGGACACTGGCATGGCGGCCATTTGCCTGCCCTCCACCAGCCCGGCCAATGCATCCTGGACGCTGCCCCGCCTCATCGACCGGTGGGGGAGCGCTCTTTCCCCCTGGCTGTGACTGTATTTGTGTTTGCATGGTACAACGTCATGTTATATAATGTAGGAAACAAGCGTTTGCATGGAGGGACCCGATGAGCAAACTGCAGGAAATTCGCAAAAAGCCGGTGCTTCCCCTCTGGCTGGCCGCCCTGGCCTGGCCGGTGGGAGCGCTGATCTTTCCGGTGTATACGCTCTGGGGGCTGGCCGCCACGGCGGTCCTGAGCCTGGCGGTGTATCTGGTGTCCGGGCGCTTTTGCCCCGACCGCATTCAATACCGGGAGATGCCCTATGCCACCGGCAGCGAGGATGTGGACACCATGCTCACCGGCATCGAGAAAAATCTCGACGCCCTCCACGCCCTCAACGACGCCATCCCCGACGCCCAGCTCTCCAACGAGATGGACCGCATGGAGCGGGCGGGCCGGGGCATCCTCAAGGCGGTGGAGGCAGCCCCCGACAAGGCTCCCAAGATCGACCGGTTTGCCCGGTATTACCTGCCTGAGGTGGTCAAGATCATGGGCGCCTACGCCCGCATGGAGCAGGGGGGCATCCGGGGTGACAATGCGGAACAGATCCAGAAGGAAGTCCGCGCCAATGCCGCCACCATGGCCACTGCCTTTGAAACCCAGCTGGATGGTCTCTATTCGGCGGAGGCCATGGACATCAGCACCGACATCGAGGTGCTGGACAGCATTTTGAAAAGTCAGAATCTTGCCCGGTAAACCGGCATGCAGGCCGGCAGTCTGAACACAGGAAAGGACGGACATCAGCATGAACGACAAGGAGTTTGATTTGAATACACCCGCTGCACCCAGCCTGACGCTGGATGTTCCCGCAGCGCCGTCTCTGACGCTGGACCCCGCCGCCGACGAGGCGGTCATTGAGGAGGCCAAAAAGCCCACCCCGGTCAAGGTGGAGGACACCCCTCTTTCCCCCGAGGAGCAGAAGATGGTGGACGACTTTGCCGGAAAGATCGACATCACCAACAGCCAGATGGTGCTGCAGTACGGCGCGGCCAGCCAGAAAAAGCTCAGTGATTTCTCGGACAACGCCCTGTCCCGGGTCAAGACCAAGGACATGGGGGAGACGGGGGAGCTGATCACCAATCTGATCACCGAGCTCAAGGGCTTTGACGCCACCGAGCAGAAGGACAAGGGCTTTTTCGGCAACCTGTTCCGCAAGGCCAGCTACAACATTGAGTCGATGAAGACCCGCTATGAGAAGGCCGACGTCAACGTGGAGCGCATCAAGGCTCAGCTGGAGGACCATCAGGTGGTGCTCATGAAGGACATCACCATGCTGGACAAGATGTACCAGCTCAACCTGGTTTACTTCAAGGAGCTGACCATGTATATCCTGGCGGGCAAGAAAAAGCTGGAGCAGGTGCGCACCACCGACCTGAAGGAGGCCAATGACAAGGCCCAGCGCACCCAGCTGCCCGAGGACGCCCAGGCGGCCCGGGATCTGGCCGATCTGTGCGACCGGTTCGAGAAAAAGCTGTACGACCTGCAGCTGACCCGCAACATCAGCATCCAGATGGGCCCTCAGATCCGGCTGATCCAGGCCAACGACACCATGATGGCGGAGAAGATCCAGACCACCATCGTCAACACCATTCCCCTGTGGAAAAACCAGATGGTGCTGGCTTTGGGCATTGCCCACAGCCAGGAGGCCATGGCCGCCGAGCGTGCCGTCACCGATGCCACCAACGAGCTGCTGCGCAAGAATGCCGCCGCCCTCAAGCAGGGAACGATTGATATTGCCAAGGAATCCGAGCGCGGCATCGTGGACATGGAGACCTTGCAGCAGACCAACCGGGAGCTCATCAGCACGCTGGATGAGCTCAACAAGATCCGCGCGGACGGCAAAGCCAAGCGCGCTGCGGCGGAGCAGGAGCTGGGCCGCATCGAGGGCGAGCTGCGCGCCAAACTGATGGAGCAGGCAAAGTAAATGCAGTTGGAACAACAGGAGACCTTCCGCATCGAGGGTCCCCAGCTGGAAGTATTCGGCCAGGCGGAGAGCAAACTCCCCGCCCCGGCCAAAAAACGTCCCGCCGCGGCGCTGGCCCTTGTGGTGCTGGCGCTGGTGTCGGTGTTGGGCATCGGCGGGGCAAAGCTCAACACAAAGTACAATCAGGTGCGGGCCATCTACTCCGCCTCCAATGAGCACGGCCAGAGCATGGAGAACGATCTCTCCCTGCGGGCCGACGCGGCGGCCAACCTGATCCGCCTCTGCGGTCAGGTTCTGGGGGAGGATGCGCCCTCGGTGCAGGCGGCGCAGCAGGCGCTGGACGACTGGAACGCCACCGACGCCGATCACCCCGCCGACCAGTTTGCCGCCAACACGGCACTGGGCAGCGCGGTGGACATCATGTACAACGAGGTGGTGGACGCGGGCAAAAGCACCGGGTCCATTGAAGCCCAGCACACGGAATTTCTGTCCCGGCAGGACATCATCCTGCGCACGGCGGGCAATGACTACAACCCCGCCGCCGAGGAATACAACAAGACCCTCAGCGCCTTCCCGGCCAATGTGGTGGGCGCGCTGTGGGGCATCGGGGAGGTGGAGGCGTTCCAATGAACCAGGTACGATTCACAAAGCTGGCGGCGCCGCTGCTGGCTGTGACCTTTGCCGTGGCGGCAGCTTTGCCCGCGGCGGCGGCCCCGGAGGTGGACAAGAGCAAGGCGGTCATTGACAATGCCGGCATTCTCTCCACCCAGACCGAGACCGTCATCACCAATCTGTCGGAGGCGCTCAGCGACACCTGCGGCGCCCAGATCGGCGTCTACACCGTGGACCAGATCGGCAACTCCACCATGGAAGGGTATGCCTACGAGGTGTTCAACGCCTGGGGCCTGGGGGACGAGGACAAGGACAACGGCGTATTGCTGCTGCTCTCCTCCGGCGACGACGATTACTGGGCGGTGCAGGGCTCCGGCCTGGAGACGCTGCTGCCCACCACCACCCTCAGCCGCATCCTGCGGGATGACCTGGAGCCCAGCTGGGCCCAGAAAGATTACGACACCGGCACCCAGGCAACGGTGGAGGCTCTGGCGGAGGAACTGGCCCGGATCTACGGCGTGTCCATGGATGTACAGGCTGTGGCCGGCGGCGACTTTACCTCAGTGGGCGGCACAGCCGCCGCACAGAAAGGGGGATTTCCTGTGGGAGCTGTGGTGCTCATCCTTGTTCTGGTTCTGGCAGTGGTTCTGATTCTGGCGACACCCCGGTTCGGCGGTCCCCGTTACGGCGGCCCACGCTACCGTGGCCCGCGGATGTTCTTTTTCTTCGGTCCCCCGCGTCCGCCTCGCCCGCCCCGGCCTCCCCGCCCGCCCCGCGGCCCCTATTACGGAGGACCTCGTCCGCCCCGCGGCGGTTTCGGCGGTCCCCGGCCCGGTGGGCCCAGACCCGGCGGCGGTCCCCGTCCCGGGGGCGGGGCACGCCCCGGCGGATTCCGTGCGGGCGGTGGTTCCACACGCGGCGGCGGCGCAGGACGCCGCGGTTAATTGAACGGCGGGCAATGACCCGCTGTGGAGGTTTTGCAAATGTTGGATCAGGCATTCAATACCGTTTATACCAAGTTCAAGCTGCACTTTTACCAGAAAGTGTTCAGCCGGTTTGAAAACCGGGAGGCGACCCTGACGACGGTGGAGTCCTTCTGCATGGAAGGAATCATGGCGCTGGGCAATCCCACTGTGGCGCAGTTTGCCCAGGCGATGCACATCTCGACGCCCAACGCCTCCTACAAGATCAACAGCCTGATCCAGAAAGGCTACGTGGAGAAGGTTCGCTCCGAGACCGATCGGCGGGAGTATCACCTGCGCCCGACGCAGAAATATCTGGATTACTACAACATCAGCTATGCCTACTTACAGACGGTGGTGGACCGGGTCAAGGCGCGGTTCTCCCCGGAGGACGTGGCCAAGCTGGACGAGATGCTCACCGTCGTGGGCAACGAGCTGATGCCGGAGATCGCTGCCCCGGAAACCAAGGACTGACCGCTGGTCCGGATTCTCCACCCATCCCATAGAAACTGCACAGCCGCCATCCGGCTGCCGGAATTCCGGCGACCGGACGGCGGCTGTTTTGTCTGGCACCGGCATGGCCGGAAGAAGCCCGTGCACCAAAATTTCCCCCGATTTTTGACAGAGAATTGCGTTTTTTGCCCTGCAAGATTATAATGTTGTTTATGCGGCCCTGCTGCGGCGGGACCGCTTTTTTGGTGGAATTGTTTGGAAAAGGAGAGTTTTTGGAGTGAAGAGAGAAAATTTCAATTCCCGGCTTGGCTTTTTGCTGGTCAGTGCCGGGTGCGCCATCGGCATCGGCAATGTCTGGCGCTTCCCCACGGTCACGGGAGAGAACGGCGGCGGTGTGTTCGTGCTGTTCTACCTGCTGTTTCTGATCACCATGGGCATTCCCGTCCTGACCATGGAGCTGGCCGTCGGCCGTGCGGGCCGCGCCAGCGCCGGCGAGGCCTACCGCAATCTGGAGCCCAAGGGCACCAAGTGGCACTGGCATGGCTGGGCTTGCCTGATCGGCAGTGTGGTGCTCATGATGTACTATACCACCGTCACCGGCTGGATGATGAGTTATTTTGTCAAGTTCATCACCGGCACCTTCACCGGCCTGTCCGCCGAGGCGGTGCCCAATGTTTTTGTGGACCTGCTGGCCGACCCTTTTGAGATGGGCTTCTGGATGGCGGTGGCTGTTGTGCTGGGCTTTGTGGTGTGCAGCTTCGGCCTGCAGAAAGGTCTGGAGCGCATCAGCAAGTGGATGATGGTGGCGCTGCTGCTGCTCATCGTTGTGCTGGCGGTGCACAGCATCCTGCTGCCCGGGGCAGGGGAGGGCCTGTCCTTCTTCCTGCTGCCCGACTGGGGCCGTGCCATGGAGCAAGGCCTGGGCAGCGTCATCGTCGCCGCCATGAACCAGTCCTTCTTCACCCTCAGCCTGGGCATCGGCGCCATGGAGATCTTCGGCAGCTACATGAAGCGGGACCACGCCCTGGCCGGTGAGGCCGCCCGCATCTGCGTGCTGGATACCTTTGTGGCGGTGTCGGCGGGCCTGATCATCTTCCCGGCCTGCTTCACCTTCGGCATCTCGCCGGATTCGGGGCCCAGCCTCATCTTCCAGACGCTGCCCAACGTCTTTACCAACATGTCGGGCGGCCGCCTGTGGGGCGCGCTGTTCTTCCTGTTCATGACCTTCGCCAGCTTCTCCACCGTGCTGGCCGTGTTCGAGAACATCATCGCCTGCGTCATGGACCTGCTCCATTGGTCCCGCAAAAAGGTCTGCGTCATCGGCGGTATCTTCATCCTGATCGCCAGCCTGCCCTGCGTGCTGGGCTACAATGTGTGGGGCGCCTTTGCCCCTCTGGGGGAGGGCACCACCGTCCTGGATCTGGAGGACTTCATTGTCTCCAACCTGCTCCTGCCCCTGGGCAGCCTGGTTTACCTGCTGTTCTGCGTCAGCCGCTGGGGCTGGGGCTTTGACAACTATATCAAGGAAGCCAACGACGGCCAGGGGCTCCGCATGCCCCGGGTGCTCAAACCCTACTTCCAGTTCATTCTGCCCATCCTCATCCTGGTCATTCTCGTCCAGGGTCTGGTGCCCACCATCACCAAGCTGATGGGCGCCTGAGAAACGCTTCTCCATGCCCGCTCTGCTCCCCGGCAGGGCGGGCTTTTTTGCATGTGGGATCGGCTTGGCGGTGGATGTGGTAACAAGGTGTTCCAGGGGCTCGCCCTCACGCTGTCCGATGTGATATAATAAAAAAAGAGGGTGCTTTTCTGCACGGGATTTTGTCCCGTGGGAGGCAGCAGGAAAGACAGCAGGGAATAAGGAGGGCGCTATGCAGCCGAATCTGACCGAAGAAGAACGCAATTGCCTGGCCGGCTATCTGGCCGGCTGGGCGGATACCGTGGACGCGCTGCGGATGCAGCAGTATATCCAGCACGGCAGCGTCACCACCTACGAGCATTGCATGCGGGTGGCAGCCATCAGCTTCTGGCTCAACCGGCGGCTGAACCTGGGCTGTGACGAGGCCAGCCTGGTGCGGGGCGCCTTCCTGCACGATTTCTACCTGTACGACTGGCACCTGCCTCACCGGGAGATGGGACTGCACGGCTTCACCCATCCGGCCACGGCCCTGGCCAACGCCGAGGCCCGCTACGCCCTCAACGACCGGGAACGCAATGTGATCCGCAGCCATATGTGGCCGCTGACGCTGCTGACCCCGCCCCGCTGCCGGGAGGCCGCCGTCGTCTGTGTGGCGGATAAGCTGTCCTCCACCACCGAGACGCGAAGGGAGGGCCGCCGACCCAAAGGGGCCGCCGCCCAGCCCACAGGCCGGGACTGCCCCGGCCCCGGCCATTTCTGATCTGGGACGACAGAACGCGCCGTCCGGCACCCCATGTTTAGGGAAACGCCGGGCGGCGCTCTTTTATGTTTTGGGACGATGCCGGGCACGGGATGACTGCAAATCTATCGCAAAACAAAAATAATATATTGAAAAACAATAAAAAACACTTGAAAAACAATATGTCCTGTGGTATGCTGTTGCCATACCGGAAGGAGGACTGTCCCATGCCGAAGCAAAATCAAACTGCGCACTCCCTTTGGGATGACCGCAAAAGCATTGCCCTGACCCGGGTGGTTACAGTGGCCATCTTTTTTGTCTGCATTGCCGTGGCCATCATGGGCCCGGCCATTGTGGACTGGCTGATCGCCCGGGGCCGTGTGGGGGTGCAGGGCCCGGCGGTGCGCTGGGTGATGCTGGGCCTTGGCTATCTGCTGGCCGCCCTGGCGCTGTGGATGCTGTGGAACCTGTTCCGCTTTCTCACCCGGTTGGAACAGGGCCAGGTATTCGTGCCCCAGACGGTGGAGGCGCTGCGCCGCATCAGCCGGTGCTGTGCCGCTGCGGCCGTCATCTGCATCCCCTCGGGGGCGGTGCTCTATTTCCCCTTTGCCTGCATGGGCATTGCGGCGGGATTCATGGCCCTCATTGTGCAGGTGGTCAAGCATGCCTTTGAACAGGCCCTGAAAATGAAAGACGAACTGGACTTTACCATCTAAAAGGAGCTGCTGTCCATGCCCATCACTGTCAATCTGGATGTCATGATGGCCAGGCGGCACATCGGCGCGGGAGAACTTGCCGAAAAAATCGGCATCACGCCGGCAAACCTGTCCATCCTCAAAAACAACAAGGCCAAGGCGGTGCGGTTTTCCACCCTGGAAGCCCTCTGCCGTGCGCTGGACTGCCAGCCGGGGGATCTGCTGGAATACCGCCCCGGCCCGGATGACGACGCCCCCTGACCCCACTGCCCAACCTGTAACCCGTCCGCCCTGTGCTGACACGGCGGCCATAAGACGCGGCTGACGGAATGCCCGGTCTTTCGCGGGAAGCTTGCCCGCAGAAAAAAATACCGGCCCTTCCCATCACCGCGCAGAAAGGAAAACCGGATATGGATTTCATGCCGAAAGAGGGCGCTCCCCGTCCCCTTTATTCAAGTGCACCCGATTATCAGGAAAACTTTTCCGCTCTCTCCAGACCGGCCGCCCCGTGGACCCCGCCAAAAGGATTTCTGACAGCGGCGCTGTTCAGCTATCTGCCCGCCTATCTGTATACCCGGTGCATTCTGTTCGGGCCGGACTACCGCTGGGCCATGCCGGTTTTTGCGGTGGTGTATCTTGTGGGGGTGGAGCTGCTCTGCCGCCTGCAGCGCCGCGCCGACACCGCCGAGAGCCGCTTCTGGATGGTCTGCTGGCTGGTGCAGAGTTTTGCCGTCATGGTGTTTGACGCCCACACCGGGACGACCTGGCTGTTGCAATGGCTGGCCTGGCATGCCACCGCCGTCTACTGGACCATGTGCCGCACCGGTATGCTCTGTGCCGGACAGAGCGGTCTCTGGACGCCCGTGGATCTTGTGCTGGGCGTGACGGCTCTGCCCTGGCGGGACTTCCTTCTGCGGGCCCGCACCCTGGCCCACGGGGCAAAGCATCTGCTGCACCGGGCCGGTGGCAGCTCCCGCAAGGTTCTGGGCGGGGCGTTCAGCGCGGCGGCAGCACTGGCCGTCTGCCTCTTTGCCTGGAGCCAGCTGGCCGGGGTGGATGCCACCTTCGCCCGCTTGGGGGAAGGGGTGTTCCGCTGGCTGAATGCCCTCCTTTCCTTGGACACGGTGGCTGTCCTGATCCTCTCCCTGCCGGTGGGGGCCTGGCTGTTCGGGCTCATCGGGGGCGGACTCCGCCGCGAGACCCCGCCTGTGACGGAACAGGTGCTGGAAGCTGGCCTGGCCGCCCTGCCGCGGCTGCCCGTCTCCACCGGCTATCTGGTACCGGGAGCGCTGTGCGGGGTCTATGCCCTGTTCTTCGGGGTGCAGGCTGTTGAGTTCCTCTCGGCAGCAGGGCAGGGACTCACCGCCCAGGCGGCCTCCGACTTTGCCGTCACCGGATTCTGGGAACTCTGCCGCATCCTGCTGCTGGATTTTGTGATTGTGGCCGCCCTGCGCCTGTTAGGGGCCCGGCCGCTGTGTCAGGCGGGCAGCCAGCGCCGTCTCATGGCGGTGTTCGGGGTGTTCGGGTTTCTCTTTGCCGCCCTGGCTGCGGCCAAGCTGGGCACCTATATTGTGCTGTATGGGCCTACGCCCCAGCGGATGCTGTCCGGGTGGTTCCTGGCCGTGCTGCTGGTCTGGTGCGTGCTGGCGGTGGTGTGGCTGTTCCGTCGGATCCCGGCCGCCCGCATTGCCGTGCTGGTGCTGGCGGGCAGTTTTACCATGCTGTGCTGCGTGGACATCGAGGGCTTCTGCCTCCGTCAGAACATCGACCGCTATCGGGCGGGGACCATCTCCACAGTGGACGCGGAACTGTTCCATGCCTGCGGCGTGCCCTACGAGGACCGGCTCTCCCGGTTTGCCGCTGCTGCGCTCAACGAGGCGGACTGGTTCACCGGCCGCAGCAGCAACGAGATCAGCGAGGTGTATTACGACGTCAGCGGCTGTGCCGCCGGCACCTGCTATCTGGAGCTGCCCGAAGGCAAGCTGGCCCTGCATTTTTCCGGCAATGTCTGTACCGGGACCGAAGTCCTGCCGGAGGGATGAAGAAATGACAAAGAAAAATATGGTGTCTGCCGTACTGTTTCTGGCGCTCTCGCTGGCGGGGGTGTGGCTGGCGTTCTCCCGGGTGGAGAGCTTCCGCAATGCCCGGAGGCTGAAGGCATCCCTCACCGCCCTGCCCCAGGGCACCACTACCCTGGAGGAGGCCGTGCCCTTTGACTGGGAGGCGGTATACAGTTTTGAACCCTATACCAGCCGGGAGGAGATCACCCGGACCATCGGTTTTGACAGCCCGGAGATTGCAGAGACCATGGGGGAGGGGGTTACCCAGCTGATTTTTGTCCAGGAGGACAGGGTGGTGCTGTGTGTCTGTGCCTACCCGGAAAATCTTGGCTACGATGTTGACTTTACCGGATGCGTGCGGTATGGTGAACATACCCCGTTTACCGTCCGGCAGGGGAGTGTGGTACGTCTTTGCCGGGAAGCGGTATGAGGGAGTTTCGGATAACAGAGGATTTTTCTATGCAGGAACAATACAACCGTACCCGGCGGCTGCTGGGCCAGCCCGCCCTGGACACGCTGCGCGGGGCCCATGTGGCGGTATTCGGCATCGGCGGAGTGGGCGGCCACGCGGCCGAGGTGCTGGCCCGCAGCGGCGTGGGGGAGCTGACCTACGTGGACAACGATACCGTTGCCCCCTCCAACCTCAACCGCCAGATCGTGGCGCTGCATTCCACCCTGGGACAGTACAAGGTGGATATCATGGCGGCCCGCACGGCGGACATCGACCCCGACATCCGGGTCCATGCCCTGCGGATATTCTACGGCCCCGATACGGCGGCGGATATCGACCTGACACAGTTTGACTATGTGCTGGACTGCATCGACACCGTCTCCTCCAAGCTGATGCTCATTGAGCGGTGCAAGCAAGTAGGGGTGCCGGTGCTTTCCAGCATGGGGGCGGCCAACAAGATGGACCCCACCGCCTTCCGGGTGGCGGACATCTCCCAGACCAGCGTCTGCCCCCTGGCCCGGATTGTCCGCCTGGAATGCCGCAAACGCAGACTGGGCAAGCTCAAGGTGGTCTTTTCCACCGAGCAGCCCCTGCCCCCGCTGCCCCAGGACGACGGGGAAGCCGCCGCTCCCGGCCGCCGCACTGTGCCCGCCTCCAACGCCTTTGTGCCCGCGGCCTGCGGGCTGGTCATGGGGGGCGAGGCGGTCAAGGACCTGCTGCGCATGGCAGGCACCCTGCGCCCCGACGCATGATCTGAACCATCCAACACAGCAGCCCCGCGTGCAAAGCCGGATCTCCGGCCCGCACGCGGGGCTGTTTTTTGCTGATGCCGGTCAGGCGGTTCCCCGGTACTGCCGGGGCGTCATGCCGTAGCGGGCCTTGAACCGCCGGTTGAAGTTGGAGAGATTTTCAAAGCCGGATTGCTCCGCAATGCTCAGCACGGTACCATCGGTGGTGCGCAGCAGCTCCGCCGCCGCGGCCAGCCGCCGCTCGTTGAGATAGGCGCCGAAGGTGGTGCCGGTCATCTTTTTGAACCACCGCATAAAATGGCTGGCGCTGCATCCGCACACCGCGGCGGCATCCGCCACCGAGAAGGGGGCGGCGCAGTTGTCCTCCACCCGCTGCAGTAGGGTTTTCAGCCGGGTGGCGCTCACGCTGTCGGGCGCATCGGGGGGCAGGCGCTGCCCCGCCAGCAGCAGCGCCACAAAGCGCAGCATGGCGCCCTTGACCCCCAGCTCAAACCCGCTGCGCCGGGTACGGCAGAATTCCTCCGCCTCTGTCAGACATTCGGCCAGGGCCGGATACCCCGCATCCTCCAGGGAGATCCGGGCCGGCAGGGTCAGCCGTCCCGCCTGCAATGGCATCAAATAGTGCTGTGCGCACAGGTCGTCCGCACCGCCCAGAAGGGAGAGGGAAAAGATGAAATTCTCGTATTCCATCCGCTTCCCAGGGGACTGCCGCAGGCCGTGCAGCGTCCCCGGAGGCAGTACAAAAATATCACCCGCCCGGGCCTCCAGCACAGTGAGGGAAACCTGTGCCAGTCCGGCGCCGCGCTTGACGTAAATCAGCTCCATGCTGTTCTGCCAGTGCAGCGGGACCCCCTCAAAATCGTCCGGAATGGCGCATGGATAGATGTTGAAGGGGAACAATGCGCTGCCATGCTCCTTTTCGTCCTGGTAAGCGGGTGTCTGTGCGGGGGTCACTGCCTGTGCCATTCTGGTACCTCCTTCCCCGGTGAGGGGGCTGGTCAAAGGGTAATTATGATAGGATAATACCATAAAATGCAAGGATAGTGCAAGATACCAGGGGGAAAGTGTGATAATACTACATGATAAGGATGCGCCGGACGGTGCATCCCTGCCGGTGCCTGATGTGAGCGAAAAATCCATATTATAACTTGCGCTGTTCCGGGCACGGCCACAGAGAGAATCTGTCCACTGCAACGAAGGAGTTGATCTGCATGAAAGGGACCATCCAGCAAAATCTGATTGAACTGACCGGCAAGCCTGTTGCGGATTGCACCGATCAGGAACTGTATCTCGCCCTTCTCACCCTTGTCCGCCGGGAAAGCGAAGCACGCCGCACCCCGGTGACGGGCAAGAAGCTGTATTATATTTCCGCCGAATTTCTCATCGGCAAACTGCTTTCCAACAACCTCATCAACCTGGGCCTCTACGACGAAGTGAAAGCCTGCCTCAAGGAGGCGGGCAAGAGCCTGTCCGCCATCGAGGAGGTGGAGCCGGAACCCAGCCTGGGCAACGGCGGCCTGGGACGTCTGGCCTCCTGCTTCCTGGATTCGCTGGCCACCATGGATCTGCCGGGGGACGGCATCGGCCTGCGGTACCACTTCGGCCTGTTCCGGCAGGATCTGTCCCAGGGCGTCCAGCGGGAGGAACCCGACCCCTGGCTGACCGATCACAGCTGGGCCGAGCCCACCGACACGGTGTTCCCCGTCGGCCTGGGCGGCCATACCGTCAACGCCCGGCTCTACCGCCTGGCCGTGACCGGCTATGAGGGCCGCACCAACACCCTGAACCTCTTTGACCTGGACACCATCGACGAGTCCATCGTCACCGAGGGCATCCGCTTTGACAAGACCGACATTGAAAAATGTCTGACCCTCTTCCTCTACCCCGACGACTCCGACGAGGCGGGCCGCCTGCTGCGCATCTATCAGCAGTACCTCATGGTGTCGGCGGGGGCCCAGCTCATTCTGGCCGAGTGCCAGGCACGGGGCAGCAATCTGCATGACCTGGCGGACTATGCGGCCATCCAGATCAACGACACCCATCCCAGCATGGTCATCCCCGAGCTCATCCGCCTGCTGGAGGAGAACGGCATCGCCTTTGACGAGGCGGTGCAGATCGTCACCGACACCTGCGCCTACACCAACCACACCATTCTGGCCGAGGCGCTGGAGACCTGGCCCTGGAGCTATCTGGAAAAGGTGGTGCCCCAGCTCATGCCCATCATCGGCAAGCTGGATGACCTGGCCCGCACCCGCACCGACGACGCCCGCCTGGCGGTGGTGGATGAACACGGCAACGTCCATATGGCCCATATGGACATCCACTTCACCCACTCCACCAACGGCGTGGCGGCGCTGCACACCGAGATCCTGAAAAACACCGAGCTCAACGGGTTCTACCGCCTCTACCCCGAAAAGTTCAACAACAAGACCAACGGCATCACCTTCCGCCGCTGGCTGCTGGAATGCAACCCGGCCCTGGCTGCCGAGATCGAAAAGCTCATCGGACCCGAATTCAAGAAGGATGCCGCCCAGCTGGAACAGCTGATGCAGTATACCAGCGCGGCGGAAAATGACGTGGTGGTGCTCCAGCAGTTTGCCCAGATCAAAGCCGACAACAAAAAGGCCCTGGCCGCCTGGCTGGGGGAAAAGGGCGTCAGGGTGGATCCCGAGGCCATGTTCGACATCCAGATCAAGCGCCTGCACGAGTACAAGCGCCAGCAGCTCAACCTGCTCTACCTGATCCACCAGTATTTCGAGATCAAGGCCGGGCACACCCCGGCGGTTCCGCTGGTGAGCATCTTCGGCGCCAAGGCCGCGCCCGCCTACACCATCGCCAAGGATATCATCCATGCCATCCTGACCCTGAGCAAGGTCATTGCCGCCGACCCCGAGGTCTCCCGCTGGCTGCAGGTGGTGTTTGTGCCCAACTATAACGTTACCACGGCGGAAAAGCTCATCCCCGCCTGCGACCTGTCCGAGCAGATCAGCCTGGCCTCCAAGGAGGCTTCCGGCACCGGCAACATGAAGTTCATGCTCAACGGCGCCCTGACCCTGGGCACCCTGGACGGTGCCAACGTGGAGATCGCCGACCTGGTGGGCAGCGACAATATCTATATCTTCGGCGCCAGCAGCAATCAGGTCATCCACCGCTATGCGGCGGGGGACTACTGTGCCCGGGAATGGTACGAGGCCGACCCCAACCTGCGCCGTGCCATCGACTTCCTGACCGGCCCCGAAATGCTGGCCGCCGGCCGCAGCGAAAACCTGGAACGGCTGAAAAACGAGCTCATTCACAAGGACTGGTTCCAGACGCTGCCCGACTTCAACGCCTACGTGGTGCGCAAGGATCAGGCCCTGGCGGATTACGCCTTTGATCCCCTGGGCTGGACCCGCCGCGCCCTCATCAACATTGCCAAGGCAGGCTATTTCTCCTCCGACCGCACCATCGCGGAATATAACCGGGATATTTGGCACCTGACCGCCCAGCACTGACCTTGCAATGGGGCCCGGACACAGGGTATAATAGAGGTGTCAACAACAGAACAGACAAACATTCAGGGACGGCTGTCGGGTTGGCAGCCGTCCCTTTCGTGTCTGCGCACTTTTTGCAGAGGGGTGCAGGCATGTTCTGGCATCGCGCAGGCGGCGCCGCATTAAGAGGGAGTGACAGGCAATGAGAGAACAGCAGGCGGCGGCGCTGCCCGCCTACACCGGCAAGGATCTGGGTGCCACCTGGCAGAAGGACCGCACCGTCTTCAAGCTGTGGGCCCCCACGGCATCGGCCGTGCGGGTGCTGCTGTATGCCACCGGCTCGGACGATGAGCCCGATGCCGGGCTGCGGGGCTATCACCTGATGGAACCCGCCGGACAGGGTGTCTGGCAGGTCCATGTGGAGGAGGACCTCAACGGGGTCTACTATGTCTATGCCCTGCAGTTTGAGGGGCAGGAGGGGGAAGTCCTCGCCGCCGACCCCTACGCCAGAGCCTGCGGCATCAACGGGCGGCGCAGCATGGTCATTGACCTGGCCTCCGCCGCGCCGGAAGGCTGGGACAGGGACCGCCGCCCCCACATCCCCGCCCACGCCCGGTGCATCTGGGAGACCCACGTGGGGGACTTTTCGGCGGACCCGGCCGGCGGCGTGCCGGAGGAGTGGCGGGGCAAATATCTGGGTTTCACGGCGGACAGCACCTGCCTGGACGGCGACCCGGAAAAGCCCACCTGCCTGGCCTATTTGAAAAAGCTGGGGGTGAGCCACGTGCAGCTCATGCCCATCTTTGACTTTGACCGCACCGACGAGGCCGACCCCAACGCCTACAACTGGGGCTATGACCCTCTCAACTACAACGTGCCGGAGGGCAGCTATGCCACCGATCCCTACCACGGGGAGGTCCGGGTGCGGGAATGCCGCGCCATGATTGCCGCCATCCACCGGGCGGGGCTGGGCGTGGTGATGGATGTGGTCTACAACCACACCTATCGGCCGGGGGGCTGGCTGGAGCGCACGGTGCCCGGCTACTACTGCCGCCGCACACCGGACGGCCACCTGACCAACGGCTCGGGCTGCGGCTGCGACCTGGCCAGCGAGCGCCGGATGATGCGCAAGTACATTGTGGACTCCTGCCTGTACTGGGCGAAGGAATACCATGTGGACGGCTTCCGCTTCGACCTCATGGCGCTGGAAGATACCGAGACCATGAACGCCATCCGCGCCGCCCTGGACGCCCTGCCCGGCGGGCGGGACATCCTGATGTACGGCGAGCCCTGGACGGGGGGCGGCACCTGTATGGATGCAGGTGCCCGGCCATCGGACAAGGGAGCCCTGGACGTGCTGGACCCTCGCATCGGCTTTTTCTGCGACGCCACCCGGGACGACATCAAGGGCGGGGTGTTTGACGCCCGCTCGCCCGGGTACGTCAACGGCGGCCCCTACCACGGGGTGCATCTGCTCCATGCCGTGGATGCCTGGCTGGACGGCGAGGCGGGGTTCCGCCCCCGGGCAGCGGGCCAGGTGGTGCAGTATGTCTCGGCCCACGACAACTATACCCTGTGGGACAAGCTCAAGCTGGTGGCGGGCCGCACCGATTACAGCGCCCCCGACGCCGACCTGCTGGCCCAGAACCGCATGGCGGCGGGGATCTACCTCACCTGCCGGGGACTGCCTTTCATGCTGTCGGGGGAGGAGTTCGCCCGCACCAAGGGCGGCAACGGCAATTCCTACCTGGGCCCCCAGCCGGTGAATCAGCTGGACTGGCGCCGCGCCGCCGATATGAGCGCACTTGTGGACTACTACCGGGGACTGCTGGCCATCCGCCGCGCCCATCCCGAACTGTCCGGGGCGGCGGGGGAGACGGCCCCCATCCTGCTGGCGCTGCCGGGCTGGCTCATCGGCTTCGTGCTGGAAAAACTGGACGGCAAGGGGGAGCTGGCCGTCTACTACAACCCGGAGACGACCTCCCAGTGGGTGGAACTGCCCGGCGGCCCGTGGCGGCGCCTGTGCGACGGCACCCGCGCCGACGCCGTGCCGTTCGGGGAAAAACTGTCCGGCCATGTGGAGCTGGCCCCCGTCAGCGTCAACATTTTTATCCGTCAGTAAGGGCAAAAAAGCCCCGCCCGGCTTGCCAAACAGTGCCGTGCGGGGTATAATAATATGTCAACAACAAAACAGGGAACCGAAAAGGGGATATTACTATGGAAACGATGGGCAACCTGCGCCGCACCAACTACTGCGGCGAGGTCAGCATGGCGAATGTGGGCCAGGAGATGACAGTCTGCGGCTCCATCGCCCGCAGCCGCGACAAGGGCGGCATCATCTTCGCCGACCTGCGGGATACCACCGGCATTCTGCAGCTGGTGTTCGACGAGGACACCCCCAAGGACGTCTTTGCCAAGGCCGAGAGCCTGAAGAGTGAATATGTGGTCATCTGCCGCGGCAAGCTGCGGGAGCGGGCCTCCAAGACCGACAAGATCTCCACCGGCGATGTGGAGCTCTACGTCTCGGAGCTGCGCATCCTCAGCGAGGCACAGACCACGCCGTTCGAGATCCGCGACGGCATCAATGTCAACGATGACCTGCGCCTGCGCTACCGCTATCTGGACCTGCGCCGGCCCTCCATGCATGAGCCGATCGTGCTGCGCTCCAAGATCTGCCAGATCATCCGCAACTATTTCTGCGACAACCACTTCTGTGAGATCGAGACGCCCACCCTCATCAAGTCCACGCCGGAAGGCGCCCGCGACTAT
>JAHZHS010000050.1:0-782 GCA_019420135.1 Oscillospiraceae bacterium
TACTGAATAACAAGTGGGGTGCTTTGCTATGCCAAAAGGAATACCAAACAAACGCTACACGCCGGAATTTAAGCAACTGGTGGTAGAGACAATGCGAGAGGAACATTTAAGTGTTCGCGAAGCGATGCGAAGGTTTGAAATCAATAACCATGGCATCATTGAACGCTGGGAGCGGATCTATCTCGAAGAAGGGGCAGAAGGATTGGCGATAGAACGCCGAGGACGAAAAAGAGGCGGGCAACTTACCAAGTTGCCTAAAGCAGCTGAAGAAGACCTTATTGCCGAAAACCAGCGACTGCGCGCGGAGAACGAATACCTAAAAAATTTGCAAGCCTTGGTTTTGGAAGAAGAGCGACGCCGGCACAAAAAACGCAGGTGGTCCAAAAGCTGAGGCGAAAATATTCTTTGCCACTTCTGCTTGAAATCGCTCAACTGCCCCGTGCGACCTTCTACTACCATGTGAAGCGGATGCAAAAGGCAGATAAATACGCAGAAGCAAAAGCAGAGATTTCTACTATCTACCACAAAAATAAAGGGAGGTATGGATACCGGCGTATTACCGTAGCATTACACAATAACGGAATACACCTGAATCACAAGACAGTACAGCGACTCATGAAGGAGCTGGGACTGGTTTGCCGTGTCAGAGTCAAAAAATATCGTTCTTACAAAGGAGAAGTGGGCCGGATTGCTCCCAATCTGTTGAACAGAAACTTCCATGCGGAAAGGCCGAACCAGAAGTGGGTTACTGATGTGACAGAGTTCAGCCTGTTTGGCCAGAA
>JAHZHS010000050.1:986-13320 GCA_019420135.1 Oscillospiraceae bacterium
GCAACACTTCAAACAAGAACTTATTGACTATCTGGACTACTACAATAACCGACGAATCAAGGCAAAACTGAAGGGCTTGCCGCCTGCGATTCACAGACAACAAGCCCTTTCGGCTGCTTGAACTATTCTTGCTTCAAAATATTGTCTAACTTTTTGGGGTCACTTCAAATTCCGCAAAGGGGATTTTGCTTTTCAGTTTTGCAGCGGCGGTTCAACCGTCCCGCTGCTTTTTGATGACCTTCAGGCGGGAGAAATCCTCCCGTTCCTTTTCTTCCAGCACCTCGGTGATGTACTTGATGGTGGCGGTGAACTGGGGGATCATGATGTTGTTCAGGGCGTTGGCGCGCTTCTGGGTCTTCTGAATGGCCACAGCCAGGCGATAGACACTGCTCTCCACCTCAGCCAGTTCCACTGTGAGGCGCTTAACCTCGCAGAATTTCAGATACACGTCATCCAACTGGCTGTTGGTGGAATCCAGCCCATAGTAAAGGCCGGGGGCGCTTTCCTCCATTTCAACAATGGGAAGCTCCACGCCCATGACGCTGCGGTAGTCCAGCTTGAGGCCGGTCTCCACCGGCACTGTCTTTGCGAACTCACCCACCACGCCCAAGGTGATGTTTGCACGCTGCAAAGCCTTATAAGCCGTAGAGTAGGCGGTGGCGATCTCGTCCTGGATGACCGCCGCCCGGTCGATCAGCTGCATCATTTCCCGCACGAGGATGTTCCGCTTGCGGTCCATCAGGTCATAGCCCTGGCTGGCAAGCGCAAGGCTGCGCTTTTGCGCCATCAGGTTCGATTTTGTGGGAAAAACCTGTGCCATACGGCAGCCTCCTCTCTGTTAAGGCTCACTTTTTGAGGATCGTGCCGAGGTCACGATGGGCATTGTTTACCTGCGGCTTGTAGTAGTGGTCCAGCATGACCTGGTCCACACGGTCCAGCTCCTCGCGGGGCAGCATAGACAACAGTTCCCAGCCCAGGTCCAGCGTCTCCTCGATGGAACGGTTGGTGTTGCCCTGACCCACGAACTTCTGTTCAAAGGCACGGCCAAACTCCATGACCCGCTTGTCACTGGCAGAAAGTTCCTCTTCGCCGATAACGCTGGCCAGAGCCTTGGCGTCCTGCACGCGGGCATAGGTGGCGAAAAGCTGGTTTGCCAGCGGGTTGTGATCCTCGCGGGTGTAGCCGGCACCGATGCCGTCCTTCATCAGACGGGACAGGCTGGGCAGCACGCTCACCGGCGGATAAACACCGGTGGCATCCATGCCGCGGTCCAGAACGATCTGGCCCTCGGTGATGTAGCCGGTCAGGTCGGGGATGGGATGGGTAATGTCGTCGCCGGGCATGGTCAGAATGGGGATCTGCGTCACAGAACCCTTGCGGCCCTCGATGATGCCGGCGCGCTCATACAGCGACGCCAGGTCGGAGTAGAGGTAGCCGGGGTAGCCCTTACGGCCGGGGATCTCGCCCTTGGAGGAGGAGAATTCACGCAGAGCTTCGCAGTAGCTGGTCATATCGGTGAGGATGACCAGGATGTTCTTGCCCAGGTCAAAGGCCAGGTACTCAGCGATGGTCAGGGCCGCACGGGGGGTGATGATACGCTCGACGATGGGGTCGTTGGCCAGGTTCAGCAGCATGACCACACGGTCCATAACGTTGGCGGCCTCAAAGCTCTTTTTGAAGTAGTCAGCAACGTCGTTCTTCACACCCATGGCGGCGAACACGATGGCGAAGTCCTCGCCATCGGAAACGTCCGCCTGCTTCACGATCTGCACCGCCAGCTCGTTGTGCTTCATACCGGAGCCGGAGAAGATGGGCAGCTTCTGGCCGCGGATCAGGGTGGCCAGCGCATCGATGGAAGAAATACCGGTGCGGATGTAGTTCCGGGGATAGACGCGGCTCACCGGGTTGATGGGCGAGCCGTTCACATCGCGGCGGAACTCAGGATAAATCTCACCCAGGCCGTCGATGGGGCGGCCCAGGCCGTCCAGGGTGCGGCCCAGGATTTCCGGGCTCAGGTCCACCATCATAGGATGGCCGGAAAGGGTGGTGCGGGTGTTGTCCAGCGAAAAGCCGGTGGTGCCTTCAAACACCTGGATGACGCACTTGTCACCCTCGATCATCACGATACGGCCCACACGCTGGGTGCCGTCGGTGAGCTTCATCACCACCATCTCGTCATAGGAGGCGTTCTGCACGCCGTCCAGGACCACCAGCGAGCCGTTGATCTGGCTTAAGCCAACATGTTCAAGGATCATATGTCTCTCTTTCGCTCCTTTCCCTTGTTAAGCGCGCAGCAGCTCGCCGATCTTCTGATCGATCTCGGCGGTGTACTCGTCGAACATTTCCAGCTTGTCGTTGGGGATATCGTACTTCATCTTGACCAGCTTGTCGAACAGGCCCAGACGCAGCAGTTTGCTGATGGGGATCTGTCGGGCCACCAGCGCCTGGCTCTTCTCGTAGAGATGCAGGATGACCTTCATCATCTTCAGCTGCTTCTCCAGGCTCACATAAGTATCCTGGTCGTGGAAGAAGTTCTGCTGCAGGAAGCCCACGCGGATGACGCGGGCGATCTCGATGACCAGCTTCTGGTCGTCGGGCAGCACGTCGGAGCCGATCAGCTTGACGATCTCCATCAGGCTGGTCTCCTGCAGCAGCAGGCTTGCGATCTGCTCACGGCAGGACAGGAAATCCGGGCCCACATTGTCGTAGTACCAGGGGGCCAGATCGGTGATGTACTCGGTGTAGCTGGTGTTCCACTTGATGGCCGGGTAGTGACGGGCATAGGCCAGGGCCTTGTCCAGCGCCCAGAAGCAACGGGTAAAACGCTTGGTGTTCTGGGTGACCGGCTCGGAGAAGTCAGCGCCCGGAGGGCTGACAGCGCCGATGACGGTGACGGAGCCCTCTTCCCCATTCAGGGCGCGCACATAGCCGGCGCGCTCGTAGAACTCGGCCAGACGGCTGGGCAGATAGGCAGGATAGCCCTCGTCGGCGGGCATCTCTTCCAGACGGCCGCTGATCTCGCGCAGGGCTTCGGCCCAGCGGCTGGTGGAGTCGGCCATCATGGCGGTGTGGTAGCCCATGTCGCGGTAGTATTCCGCCAGGGTGATGCCGGTATAGATGGACGCCTCACGGGCGGCCACAGGCATGTTGGAAGTGTTGGCGATGAGCACCGTGCGGTCGGTCAGAGGCCGGCCGGTCTTGGGGTCGATCAGTTCGCCAAACTCGGTCAGCGCCTGGGTCATCTCGTTGCCGCGTTCGCCGCAGCCAACATAGATGATGATATCGGCGTCACACCATTTGGCCAGCTGGTGCTGGGTCATGGTCTTGCCGGTACCGAAACCGCCGGGAATGGCAGCAGCGCCGCCCTTGGCGATGGGGAACATGGTATCCACCACGCGCATGCCGGTGATCAGCGGACGCTGGGCAGGCATACGGGTCTGCACGGGACGGGGACGGCGGATGGGCCATTTCTGGCACAGGGTCAGTTCCCGCTCGTTGCCATTCTTATCGGTGATGCGCACAACGGTGTCGTTCACGGTGTAGCTGCCGTTTTCGACCACCCAGGTCACCGTGCCCTCCATGCCGGGAGCCGCCATGCACTTGTGCAGGATGACGGGGGTCTCAGGGCAGGTGGCGTAGATCTGGCCGGGGACGATCTTATCCCCCACCTTCACGGTCACGGTCACATCCCACTTGGCATCAGGGTCAAGGCTGGGGATGTTGCAGCCGCGGGCAATGAAGGGGCCGCTCTCTTTTTCCAGCGCAGGCAGAGGCCGCTGGATACCGTCGTAGATGTTGCGCAAGATGCCGGGACCCAGAGTAACGCACAGGGGGCCGCCGGTGGTGGTCACAGGCTCACCGGGCGCAAGGCCGCTGGTCTCCTCGTAGACCTGAATGGTGGTGAGCTCCTCGTCCATACGGATGACTTCGCCCACCAGATGGTCGTTGCCGACATGGACCATTTCCATCATGGAAAGGCCAGTCTTGCCTTTGATGGTGACCACCGGGCCGTTGATGCTGTAGATGAGATTTTGAGCCAATTCGGTTCACCTCGGTTTTCGAGATTAAAGGGCGATGGACATGCCGGAATTCTGCAGGAACCAGTCTTTCTGGGCTTCCAGCTTCATATCCAACGTGTCGTCCGCCTCCACCGCTCCGCATTTGGCGCGCAGGCCGCCCAGACGGATGGTGGTGTCGGCGGTCACTTCGCAGCCGGCGGGAACAGCCGACTTGGCAGCCTCCACGTCCTGCGGACGTGCATAGAACACGGCCTTGTCCGCGTGAAGCAGTGCCAGCAGCGCATCAGCGCTCTTTTTCAGATAGTCGGCATATTCCGGTTTTGCGGTAAAGGCGGCAAGCCGCTCTTCGCAGGCGTCAAACACCTCCTGAGCGATCTCGCTGCGGCGGGCAGCCAGCTCAGCGCCGGTCTCCACCACACTGTGAGACAGCTTGCGGTTGGTCTCTTCCTGCAGGCGGACTTTCTCATAGTCCCCCATCTGCCGCGCTTTGGCCTCGGCGGCGGTCTTCACTTTTTCCAGCTCCGCGGCGATCTCCTCGTCGATGGCCTGGATGATGGCGGTACGGCGCTTTTCGCCATCCCGCTGGATGGCCTGCATGAATTTTGCCGCGCGCTCGTTTTCTTCAATCATTTGCTGCACCTCAAATCTTAACGCCGATGGCTTCGCGCACATAGCGGGTGATGCGGTCACGGCCAAGGGCCGAACCGTGCCGGTCCGGGATGGCCAGCACCAGCGGGCCCTCCTGGTCCTTCTTCGCGTCGTTGACGATCTCGGTGAAATCGTCGGCGATCTTTTCCGTCACCAGGATCATGCCGATATCCGGCTGGGCAAGGGCAAGCTCAAAAGCGTTGGTCACTTCCTCGGCGGTGTGGGCCACCACGCCTTCGATGCCCGCCAGCCGCATGCCGGTCTGGGTGTCGGTGTTGTCGCTGATCAGAAAGAAACGCATTGCTGCGCCCCCTTTATACCAGTTTGTTCAGGATCAGGATGGAGATAACAACGCCGTACAGAGCGATGGATTCGCCCAGAGCCACGAAGATCAGGCTCTTACCGAAGCTCTTGGGGTCCTCGGAAGCAGCGGCGATAGCGGCAGGAGCGCCAGCAGCCACAGCCATACCGCCGCCAATGCCGGCAAGACCGGTAACCAGAGCGGCGGCGATCAGGCCCAGACCCATGCTCTCGTTGCTGGCAGCGCGCTCAGCAGCGGTCATAACAGCGATGGTGGCCTCGCCCTCAGCGCTTACGGCGAAGGCAAAGCAGGCGGTCAGCAGCAGGACCACCACAAAGGCGGTGATGTTCAGGCTGAGGGTGCGCTTGACAGGCATGCCCTTGGCAGACTGACGGGCCAGGTAGGCGGCAAAGCCCATGAGCAGGCTCAGGGGCAGAACGATCAGGCAGATGGTCAGAAAAGTATTCATGGTTAGGTCCTCCAAATCAATTTAATGTCTTGTGTATTGAAAACAGGGTAACACATTGGAAAACTCCGGCGCCCTGTTCTGGCTGAAGAAAAGCGTCAGGCAGCCTTGTCGGTAAGGCTCACGCCCTTGAAGGGATGGCCACCGCCCTCGTAGCAGCGGCTGAACATCTCATAGAACTCCAGACGCAGGCCCTGAATGCCGGAAAGCAGGCCCTCCAGCGCGATGATAAGGGCGTTGCCCAGGATCACGACCACAGGATTCACCGGATCGCCCGCCAGGCTGAAGCGTCGTTGACGATCTCGGTGAAATCGTCGGCGATCTTTTCCGTCACCAGGATCATGCCGATATCCGGCTGGGCAAGGGCAAGCTCAAAAGCGTTGGTCACTTCCTCGGCGGTGTGGGCCACCACGCCTTCGATGCCCGCCAGCCGCATGCCGGTCTGGGTGTCGGTGTTGTCGCTGATCAGAAAGAAACGCATTGCTGCGCCCCCTTTATACCAGTTTGTTCAGGATCAGGATGGAGATAACAACGCCGTACAGAGCGATGGATTCGCCCAGAGCCACGAAGATCAGGCTCTTACCGAAGCTCTTGGGGTCCTCGGAAGCAGCGGCGATAGCGGCAGGAGCGCCAGCAGCCACAGCCATACCGCCGCCAATGCCGGCAAGACCGGTAACCAGAGCGGCGGCGATCAGGCCCAGACCCATGCTCTCGTTGCTGGCAGCGCGCTCAGCAGCGGTCATAACAGCGATGGTGGCCTCGCCCTCAGCGCTTACGGCGAAGGCAAAGCAGGCGGTCAGCAGCAGGACCACCACAAAGGCGGTGATGTTCAGGCTGAGGGTGCGCTTGACAGGCATGCCCTTGGCAGACTGACGGGCCAGGTAGGCGGCAAAGCCCATGAGCAGGCTCAGGGGCAGAACGATCAGGCAGATGGTCAGAAAAGTATTCATGGTTAGGTCCTCCAAATCAATTTAATGTCTTGTGTATTGAAAACAGGGTAACACATTGGAAAACTCCGGCGCCCTGTTCTGGCTGAAGAAAAGCGTCAGGCAGCCTTGTCGGTAAGGCTCACGCCCTTGAAGGGATGGCCACCGCCCTCGTAGCAGCGGCTGAACATCTCATAGAACTCCAGACGCAGGCCCTGAATGCCGGAAAGCAGGCCCTCCAGCGCGATGATAAGGGCGTTGCCCAGGATCACGACCACAGGATTCACTGGATCGCCCGCCAGGCTGAAAATGGCCATCATCATGGCCGCGTGCACAAACACGAAGGCGCCCACGCGCAGGAAGGAAACAGTGTTGCTGAAATAGCTCAGCACATACTCCAGCAGTTCAAAGATGTTCTGCATGCAGTAATCCGCCCAGCTTTCGGGCTTCCAGTTGGGATGATGATCCACAAGGCCGATCAGGATCTCCTTGAAGAACAGCAGTACCAAACCGCCGCCGATCAGGGCAAAGGCAACGCCCGAGGGAAGGAAGTGGGGGCCGCTCATGAAATCACTGACGAAGGAAACACCACCGCAGTAGACCAGGATGCCCACCAGGCCGTTGTTGGAGAAGATGGCTTCGCCCCACTGGCCCTTGTGCAAGGCAGCAATGATGTGCAGCACCATGGCCGCCAGCACCAGCGCCACACCGATGAAGATGGCGCAGACCAGAATGGGGTTGATGGCGGCGGTGTCCAGCACTGTGGTGGGAGCACCGGGCCAATTGCTGATGGGTTTGCCGGACATGCCCAGAGCCTCATAGACAGGCTCCAGCGCCTCTTCAAAGCCAAACACGGAGCCGAAGATGAAGCCGAACACCATGCTGGAAATGCCGCAGGGCACGATGAGCCGGGCAAGGGCCATCTTCTTCCATTTCCACAGGATGAAACCACCCACAGCCAGCACAGCACCCTGGCCCAGGTCACCGAACATGATGCCGAACAGCACCGTGAAGGTGATGGCCACAAAGGCAGTGATGTCCATCTCGCCGTAGCTGGGCAGGCCGTACATATCCACGAAGAACTCGAAGGGCTTGACAAACCAGGGGTTCTTCAGCTTGGTGGGCGGGGTGGCATTCTCCACTTCTTCCGGGTCGGAAATGGTCACACGCATATGGCGGATCTGCTTGACCTTTTCGGCAAAAGCATCGGCCTTGGCGGCGGGCACCCAGCCCACCAGGAAGAAGTAATTGTCGCGGTAGGCAGCATAGTGACGCAGGTCAAATGCCTCTTCGTGCCACTTCAGCTGCTGATAGGTCTCGCTGCAGCCTTCTTTCTGCTCGGCCCAGCAGCGGGTGATCTCTTCTTCCTTCTGCTCGATCTTTTTCTGGCAGTCGTTGATCTCTTCGCCCAGCTGCTTTACGATGGACTCCGGCGTACCGGAAGCCTCGGGCAGATGCAGCCGCTCAAAGAACAGGGTGGCGAAGATGCCGTCGATCTCGTCGGCGTTGCGCAGCGGAGTAAAATAGATGCCCCAGTAACCGCCCTTGTCCTCGCTGCATGTGACGAAGAGGACGTGGGGATTCTCGGCATAAGCCACCATCATACGGGCATAGCTGGCTTTGGGCAGAAAACCAAAACGCACTTTGATGTATTCGCCCTTGATAATTTCGTCAAAGGGCATGTCCAGGCCGGTGAAATGGCTGAACTGCGCTTTTTTCTCTTCCAGTTCGCTCTTTTGTTTTTCCAGATCCGCTTTCTCGCTCTGCAGCTGGGCCAAGCGGTCTGCCAGTTCCTGGATCTTATCCTTATCCTCCGGCTGGATGCCTCGGGTGGTCTGTGCTTTCAGCGGGGGGGTGCTCTCCCCTACCAGCTGGTACAGCTCCTCCATTTTCTGCACATGGGAAGTGTAAGGGTTATCCTCACTGAGAGTGATATAGCCCAGGGAGCCGGACATGTGCTGAATCGCCGGTTCGGGATGGAAGTTGCCATCCAGGCAGCAGTTATAGATCACGCTGTCCAGATTTTTAAGCAGGCCGTCCACCCGCACCAGTTTCATTTTTTCAATGGCCAATGTATCCTCATCTTCCTTTCGGGTCATACCGACCTTCGATCACGTTGACCGCCGCCGCGCCGGCGGCTTTGGGCGGTCAGCTTCACTGCTCGGGGTTTTCCTGTTTTCAGCGGCGCATCGGCAGCACCATGTCCTGAGCGATGTTCAGCCCGCCCACACTGGCACAGCTTTCGGTGAATGCCGGAATATCCGGCTGCGCCACCCACACGTAGTAGAAGAAATGCGCGCCCCGCACCGCAGCGCAGCGGCGAAGCTCAAACAGCCGGGCAAGGCTGCACACCGAAGCGTAGATGCCGGCGACCTTCCATTTTTCCTCGTTCCAAAGCCGGGCCATCTGCCCGTTCACCTCGGCGATCTCGCTGTTCAGAATATCGATGTTCTTTTGCAGATTTTTCACGATCTGCTCCGGGGTGCCCGCCGCGCCGGGAAGGCGAATGCGCTCAAAGAACGCCTCTGAGAAGATCCCGTCCACCCGGGCAGCATCTTTCTTCGGAGCGAAGTAAACGCCCCAGAGAGCTTTGTCATCTTCGCTGCAAGGAACGAACAAGATGTAGGGGTCGGAAGTGAAATCCTTCTGCAGCATCGCATACCCGCGCTTGGGCAGGCGGCCGAACCGGATCTTCACATATTCGCACTGCTGCGTCAGTTCCACCGGAACATCCAGCGTGGAGAAATGGGCGAAGGACTCGGCGCCTTTTGTGCAGATCTCCAGCTGCTTTTCCAGCAGATCCCGGTCCTTGCGGTGGGTCTCCAGCCGCGCCTGCAGGTCCGCCAGGTAATCCCGCGTGCCCTGGGCTCGTCCGTCGGCCAAAGTGGGTTCCACCACCGGGATCTCAAACCCTTTGGCCAAAGCTTCGATCTGCTCCACCAGCGGGCCCCAGGGATTTTCCTCGTTCAGCGCGGCGTAGCCCGCCGAAGCACTCATGTGATCCAGCGCCCGGGCGGGATGCACCCGCTTGCCGTCCACACAGCGGTTTTCGATGAATGCATCCAGCTTTTCCAGGGGGCCGTCCACCCAGACAAGCTGCATTTTGGGGTCAAAAAACATTGCGGCACCCCCTTAATCGCCCACGCCTACCAGCAGGGTGGCGATATCGTCCGGGGCAAGGCCGTAACGCACGCCCTCAATGATATGTACGATGTTGGTAAGCTCGTTTTCGGCCAAAAAGATATAACAGAACAACACCACGCTGGGGTTGGTGGAAAAGCGCAGCTTTTTCAGATGCCAGCGATAGTCGATCTTGCGCACGCCTTCTTCGATGTAGTCGAAACTCGCACCGTAAAACTCCGAAGCATAGGGCGTGTTCACCAGCCGGTGAATGACATCCTGTGCGTCCTGGGCATCCATAAGGTTGTCCAACTGACGGGGAGTCATGTTGGAAACGCTCAGGCTGACCCGCTTTTTGATAAAGGCCCGGTCAGCGCGGAGCACGCTCTTGAGGCGGTAGATATCTGCGATGGCCCGCAGGTCGCTCTGCCGGCGCAGCAAATACAGCATTTCCTCTTTGCTCTTGCCCGAAAGCTTGGTGGAAGCGATCTGCTCCACCTGGCTGTTCACAAAACTGTCCAGAGCCGCTTCCAGTTCCAGCAGGCCGCTGTTCTCCAGCGCAAAGTCCGGATCATCGGCAAAGGGCTGAAGGATCTTGGCATAGGGGGTTCCCTCCAACGCCAGCACCAGCATTTTGAAGCTGGTAGCCATGGACATGGCATTCAGATTCAGGCAGGAATGCTTTTTGATGAAATCCGGCATGGTGTAGATGGACACATCGCCGTCCGGCGCGTGAAGCTCCTGAAGGCGCGTGGTGATGGCCTGCACCTCGCTGCGGATGATAAAGTAACGGTAAAAGTCGTGGCCGATGTTCATTTCGTACCGGCACAGAGAGGCATACTGCTCAAAAAGATTGAGCCGCAGAAGCGTCTCCAGCTGAGCACGGTGGGTGGTGGCCGGATTGGCTGCCTGCAGCGCCTCGGAGTAAGAGGTGCGGGTCTTGAGGTAGCTGATCAGATCCGGCAGGTCACGGCAGTTCAGAAGCTCCTGATAATTCCGCGCCGTGAGCCGGCGGCCATACATCGCCCGCGCCTTTGCCAAAATGGCGTTGGACGCCTGGGTGTTGCCCATGTTACTGCCCCCCGCCCAACACCCGGGTCAGGATGGTGTCGACCCAGGCGTCTTTGTTTTTCTGCAGCTGCTGGTCCAGCTGGTCCAGGATCTGCTGCTTGCGCTTTGCCTGGGCGGCAAGCTCACCTTCGGCACGGGCCTTCTCGGCCTGGGCGAACTCGTCCACATCATGGCGCATGTCTTCCATGGCCTGCTCTTCCATCTGCTTTGCCTTAGCGGCCTTATCGGCCTGCGCTTTTTGGCGATACTCCTCGGTGGCCTGGGTGCGTGCCCGCTCCTCCTCGTCGATCTTTAAAATGGCGCGCAGCAATTCATTGGTGCCATTCATAGTAAAACATCTCCTTCCAAAAAACACAGGAACAACGCCGGCCGTTGCGATTTATGGTTCAGCGCCTCATCTTGCTTATTTATAATATATAAGCAGCGAAGGCCAAATCAGCTTCATTATAAACCTAATTGAAATGTGAAACAAGAGCT
Source organism: Oscillospiraceae bacterium (assembly GCA_019420135.1). Taxonomy (GTDB): domain Bacteria; phylum Bacillota; class Clostridia; order Oscillospirales; family Ruminococcaceae; genus Gemmiger. The sequence goes on from JAHZHS010000050.1 coordinate 12,015, forward strand.
TTGAATTTTTTCGTCAAGTTACACATTGTAGGTTTGTCAAACATATTGGACAGTAAAGGAAGAGAGGACATCTCTGGGAGCAGCCCAGTGAAGAGGACGCATGGGGCGGGAGTTGCTTCGACTTTGGTGGGCAGCTAGCTGCCCACCAAAGTCGGCGCGGGAATAGAAACGGTGCGTGTCGTAGAAACGCTTTTGGTCCTCACGATGACTACGTTCCACCTTTCCATTGTGACGGGGAGTATAGGGACGGATGAGCTTGTGCCGTATGCCCAACTGTCTGGCCGTTGCCTCAAATAGAGTTTCCAAGTTACGCTGGCTGTTGGAGAAGCGATTGGTGAACTCAAAACCGTTATCGGTCTGGACACACTCCACAGCAATGCCTTTGCGGGCAAAATGCGCAACGACCTTGTTTAGAAAGTCTGCGGAAGAAAAGGTATTCTGTTCTTCGTAAGCGCCCAGGACACGATAGCGGGAATACTCATCAATGGCGGTGTACTGGTATAGTTTCAGCTCTGGATCAGCGATGCAGCGCCGGGGTACGACCTTGACATCAATCTGGACACGTTGACCAGGGTATTGCATTTGCTCATAGGGTTTGGGTTTGTAGGGCTTCTTCTTCTCTGCCTTTGCCAGCCAGCCTTCCCTTCGCATCACTCGCCACAGGCTTTCTATGGTACGAGTATAGCCTCTTTTTCGCAGACGTACCCATAGCTCGACGATTTCAAGTTTCGGGTTTCTTCGGTGCATATCCGAGATAAGTTTGAGTTCTTTCTGGGTGTGTTGCTTGGGGTGGCTATGAGGACGTCGGGACTGGCAGGCCAGGGAGTGCAGAGAACCATCGTATCGAGCTAGCCAGAAGTAGATATAGGACCGGCTTTTGTTGTACTTGCGGCTGGCACGGCTTACGCCGTATTTGAGGGCATAGGTGAGCAGAGACTGGCGGTATTTCATGTCTTGTGTTATACTGTTCATGAGGCTTGAGCTCCTTCCTTAGTTGTTGCTGCAACTCAACTATACCAGATGGGCGCTCAAGTCTCATCCTTTTTTACTCTACTGTCCAATATGTATTGTAGCTCTACACACATTTCCTTTTTTCTTCGGTTGAGCACTTGACAATGCTTTTGTTCTTTGCTATAATAGTGAAACGGCCTTGAGACAGGGCCTTGAATATGGGGGTATAGCTCAGCTGGGAGCCCAGTTGAAGCGGTTACATACCCCTCAACAAAACTAAATAAATGTTCTTTCCCACACCTGGGGGTATAGCTCAGCTGGGAGAGCGCTTGAATGGCATTCAAGAGGTCAGCGG
>JAHZHS010000051.1 GCA_019420135.1 Oscillospiraceae bacterium
CCCCCGGAAAATATTCCCGCCCGTATTATAGCATATCCGGACGGGGGAGGGGGAAGGGCGGAACCTGCCGTCGGAGTCCGCTGCCGGTTGTCGAAAATGTGGGAGACAGGGCGGCAATGGGCGGAAAAATCGGCAGTTTGCCAACTTGACAAGGCAGCTTATCCACTCTGTTATGTTGAAAAGTTTTCCACAAATTGTGGAAAACACGGCGGAAAACTTGGCCCCGCATGGTCAAAAAGCCGCTTTGCGGGCGGGTTATCAACCTTTTCCACAGGGTTTTCAACATGTGGAATTTTCTTTCCACCGTCTACGCATTGTATAAACCGCCTTCCGGACCCTGTCGAGACGGGTCGGACCCGCCGAAAAAACGACCCGAAAAGAGGGGAAGGAAGGTAGCAAAAAGCGCGGAAGTGTGATATACTACTACCGTGTATTTTAAGATGCGGGTGCTGTACACTTTTGGCAGTGGAGCTTCCCGCACAGAGATGCCCGCCCCGCCGCCTGCCGCGGAGGGAGCCGGGGCAAAATAGAGTCAGGCACAGGGGCACAGCGGCCCCGTGCATCGGAGGATCACCATGGACAAAAACAACCGCGAACATCGCGCGCCCCGGGAGGAACGCAACGGACGTGACGGGATGGATACCCTGATTTACGGCAAGAATCCCGTTGCCGAACTGCTGAAGAGCGGCCGGCCGGTGGATACCGTCTGGCTGGCGGACTCCATGCCGGAGGCCACGGTGGGATATTACAATGCCCTGGCCCGCCAGGCGGGCGCCGTGACCAAGCGGGTGCCTGCGGGCAAGCTGCGCCAGATGTGCGGCGGGGCCGAGCACCAGGGGGTGGCCGCCCGCGCCGCCGAGATCGAGTATGCCTCGCTGGAAGATCTGCTCCAGGCGGCCCGCCAGAAGGACGAGCCGCCGTTTCTGGTGCTGTGTGACGGCATCGAGGACCCTCACAACCTGGGAGCCATCATCCGGTCGGCCCTGCTGTGCGGAGCCCACGGGGTGGTCATTCCCCGCCGGGGCGGCGTGGGGGTCAGCGGCACCGTCATGAAGGCCAGTGCCGGGGCGGCAGCGCGCCTGCCCGTGGCCCGGGTGCCCAACCTGGCCCAGGCGGTGCGCACCCTCAAGGAAAACAATGTCTTTGTCTACTGCGCCGATATGGGCGGCGAACCGCTGGAGCGCACCGATCTTTCGGGAGCGGTGGCCCTGGTCATGGGCAGCGAGGGCAGCGGCGTCAGCGCGCTGGTGCGCAAGCTGTGCGACGGCGTCGTCAGCCTGGACATGGCCGCCCGCAGCACCGGCGTGGACAGCTATAACGTCTCGGTGGCGGCGGGCATCCTGATGTACAGCATCATGGGCCGCAGACGCCATGAGTGAGACACAACCGGATGGTTTAGAGTAAGAGGGAGAGAAACACACCATGCCAAGCAAGCGGACGAATGATTCGGTCGAGCGGATTTTGCAGGAGCTCAACCAGCAGCAGGAGGCCAAGGGAATCCGTGACGGCGTTACCGACCGTAACGTGGACGAGATTCTGCGCAGCATCCCGCGTGCCGGTGCGCACCCTGAGGATGCGACCGTGCAGCTTGGGCCTATTCCCCAGAATGAGATGCCGAAGGTGGAGGTCAGCGCCGATGTGGCGGATCCCGAATCCCGGTTTTCCACGCAGGCCATCGACGCCCTGCTGGCCGACCTGCCTATCTTCCGCAGTGAGGAGGCGGTGCGCCATCCCTCGTCCACTGTAACCACACAGTCCCCGGCAAAACAGCAGCCGGTCTACCGGGCTGCAGCAACCGCCCGGACTGCCCGGCAGGAGACTCCCGCCCGCCAGGAAGTGCCGGTTCGTCAGGAGGATTCTGTCCGCCAGCAGGCCCCCGCCCGCCGGACACAGCCTGTACAGGAAGAAATCCCGGCCGACAGGGCCCCCGCCCGCCGTCCGCAGGAGACCCTCCGTGCGCCGGAGCCCCAGTCCCGCCCGGAATCCCAACCGGAATCCGACAAACTCCGCAATACCATGGGAGACACCACCCGCACCGGCATCATCAAGAATTTCCTGCGCCAGATGGGCGGGGAGGAGGGCGCCCAGAGCGCCGATGAGCTGTCCCAGCGCAAGAATCAGTTCCAGCGCTTTTTTGAGGAGAGTGTGGCCGTCGTGCCCGATGCCAAGGGCAAGCTGCCGCCGGAGAAAAAGCGCGGCAAAAAGAAGGGATTGTTCGGCCGCGTGGAGGACACAGGGGAGATCACCGATGAGTTTGTCCCCATCAACGTCTCCATTGTAGGCCATGGCGGGGAGACATCTCAGCCGGATGCCGTTCAGGAGGAGGAAGCCCCTTCCCGGCGTGAACAGCCCCGCAAGAAGAAGGGCTTTTTCGGGTTGTTCGGCGGCCGGGCCGAGGAGGAGGATTCGGAGGACGAGGATCTCTTTGTCCCCGAGGTGGATCCGCCCGCGCCCCAGTCTGCCCGGGAGGAAGTCCCGGTAAGCGGGCCTGCCTCCGGGGAGGAACCCGAACCGCAGGCCGAACCGGAACCGCAGAAGTACGTTTACCGTTCCAAATACGCAGGTACCCGCAGGGTACACGGCTCCTTTACCGACACCCTGTCCTCCCTGGGCCTGTACCATACCGACGCCTCCCGCATCCGGGCCCAGGCGGAGCAGTCTGCCCGGACACGCCCCGAATCCCAGCCCCAGCCAGTACAGCCGGTGCCGGTGGCACTTCCTGTGTTGGAGGAGGAAACAGAGGATACCGTGGAGCGCCCTGCCCTCCGCCAGGAGGAGGCACCCCGGAAAAAGCGGGATACCGTCGAGTTCACACCCGGCCAGAAACCCCATCAGCCCCCCGCAGCCGAGAGTCATACCCAGACCTTCCACGGGTCGGAGCCGGTGGGGGAGCCGGTCATGACCGGGGCGGATACCCTTTCCACGGGTTTCACCGTGCCCATGTCCCAGCCGGAAGAGCAGGAGGATACCCAGAATTTCCTCAAGGCGATGGAACCCGCCCCGGCCCGCCGGACTGCCCGGCAGGCAAAATCCTCCGCTGGGGCACCCGTCCGGAAAGCACCGGAACCGGATCCCACGCCTGTCCCCGTGCCGGAGACAGCGCAGGAGCCTGTCCCGGAACACACCATGACCGGTCAGGTTCGGCTGGACATTCCGGACCAGGCTGTGCAGCCGGAACAGACGGTGCAGCCGGAGCCCGAGGCGGAGCATACCATGACGGGACAGGTGCGCCTGGATGTCTCCCAGCCGGACAGCGATACCAAGGATTTCGACCTGGACCTGGAGCTTGGACCCCAGATTGAGGAAAAGCCCAATACCGAACAATTTGTCCGCGGCATTGCCCAGACGCTCAACGGCGGCCTGGATGCGGCCGGGGAGGAGCCCTCTTCCGACCGCTTTGCCGAGGCGGCTGCCCGCCTGACGGCCCAGGAGCCTGACGACGAGGCTGAGCCGCCCCGGAAGAAAAAGGGACGCATGCGGTTCGGCGGCAGCCCCGACGATGAGCGGGACACCCCCGAGGCCGGCGGGCCCTTTGCCGCGGCGGAACATCGCCACAAGATTGATTACGAGACCACCGAGGACGCGCCCAAGGTGCGCAGGGAGCTGGACAAACAGAACCTGATCGCTACCATCACAGTCATTGTGTCGGGCGTGGCTGCCCTGGTCATGCTTTACCTGGGCACCGCCGCTGTGGGAGGACTGCCCATGCCCGGCGCCCTCAACACCGATGTGTCCGCCGCACCGCTGCTGGTGGTCATGCTGATTCTGCTGGCAGTGACCTGTGCGTTCAACTGGAAAACCCTGCTGGACGGCTTTGTGGGGCTGGTGCGTTCTCCCACACCGGATACCATGCCCTCCCTGGCGGCGGCCGGCGCCCTGATTCAGCTGCTGGCCTTCCTCATCCAGCCGGAGTGGTACAACGTCCCCAAATTCTGCCTGATGTCCGGCCCGGCGGCCCTGCTTCTCTGCTTCAATGCGGTGGGCAAGATGCTGGATGCCCGCACCGTGCGCGCCAACTTTGATCTGGTCAGCGCCGGGGTGGACCATGCGGTGGCCTACCGCCTGCGGGATATCGGAGTGCTGCGCACCGTGACCCGGGGCCTGGGAGAGACCAAGCCCTGCCTGCTGGTCAGCCGCCCCACCGTGCTGCTCAAAAACTTCCTGGCCGGCAGCGATGCCCACCGCACCTCGGACAAGAGCCAGCAGCAATTCAGCTGGGCTGTGGGGGCCTGCGCCCTGATCAGCCTGGTGTTTACCCTGCTTTACCGTGGAGATGCGGGAATGGCCGTCTCTGCTCTGGCGGCGGTGCTCTGCATCTGCGCTCCTCTGGCCGGCACCCTGATCTCCGCCCTGCCCGCCCAGCTCATGCAGCGCAGTGCCGCACGGGTGGGAGCTGTCATCCCCGGCTGGAAGGATATCCGCCAGCTGGGCCGTACCAATATCATCCAGATCACCGCCCGGGATCTCTTCCCGTCGGGCTGCGTCACGCTGGCGGGCATCCGTCCCATCGGCAAGGAGCGCATCGACCTGGCCATCCCCATCGCCGCTTCGGTCCTGGCGGAAGGCAGCACCACCCTGCGGGATGTCTTTCTGGGCATGATCGGCAACGACCGCAAACTGCTGGTCAAGGTGGATGATCTCAAGACCGTCTACGGCAAGGGCTATGTGGCCTGGGTCAACGGAAGCCGCGTCCTGGTGGGCAACCGTGCCCTCATGGAAGAATATGAGATCCACGTGCCCAGCATGGAGTTTGAACGCCGCCACTCGGTGAACCAGCGGCGGGTCATCTATCTGGCCGTATCCGGCAACCTGACCGCCATGTTCCAGGTCAGCTACCAGCGTGACCCCGACACCGCCGCCGTACTGGAAAGCCTGCGCCGCAGAGGCATGTCCATCATTGTGGACTGCGACGACTTCAACTGCGATGTCAACCTGGTGGAGACGGTCTACGGTCTGCCGGGCGACTCGGTCAAGGTGCTCAACGCCGAGGAGCGGGAAGCCCTGGCCCCCGCCACCGCCTGGCTGCCTGAAAGCGAGGGCAACATGCTGCATCTGGGCAGTTTTGCCAGCTTTGTGGGCGGCATGGAGGCTGCCGCCGGTGCTGCCGAGGGTGAGCACCACGCCAGCCTGGCACTGGCGGCGTCGGTGCTTCTGAGCTGTGTGCTGGCACTCTTCATGTCGCTGGCGGGGGGCATTGTCTCGCTGCCGCTGCCCGCCATGGTGCTGTACCAGGCGGGCTGGGCGGTGCTGGCCCTGGTGATTGCCCTGACCCAGCGCTACTGATCCCGTCTGCCGGGGGCCTTGCGCCCTTTGCTACAATGAGAAGGAGGGCCTTGCCGCCGTGTACCGTGTCAAAGACAGCCAGATGAGTGTTTACGATTATATCCCGCCCTTCCACGGGGAGCTGTCCCACAAGAACCGCTGGGTCCGCCTGGCGGCAGCGATGGACTGGGATGCCTTTGAGCATGAGTACAGCGCGCTGTTCGCCCGGGGCGGCAAGGTAGCCATCCCCGCGCGGGTGGCCCTGGGCAGCCTCATCATCCGGGAAGCCTGCGGTCTCTCCGACCGGGAGACGGTGGCCCTGGTGCGGGAAAGTCCCTACCTGCAATATTTTCTGGGGCTCAAGGCCTTTGTGGACGAAGCCCCCTTTTCGGCCCGCAGCATGGAGATGTTCCGGCGCCGGATCCCCCGCGCCATCGTGCGCGACGCCGTGCGGCTTCTGCGCGGCTTTGAACGCGAGGATCGCCCGGACTGACGCAGTCCCGGCACCGAAACCATTCTGATGACATAGAGGGTGTATATGGAAATTCTTTTGCATTCTGTCATCCACGCGCTGGAGGACAGCGTGCGGATGCTGCCGTTTTTGTATCTTGCCTACCTGCTGATCGAGTGGCTGGAACGCCACCACGGTCAGCGCATCGAGGACGCCCTGGCGGGCGGCGGCCGGTGGGGCTTTGCCCCCGGCGCCCTGCTGGGCTGTGTGCCCCAGTGCGGATTCAGCGCGGTGGCCTCCAACCTGTATGCCAGCCGGGTCATCACTCCCGGCACGCTGCTGGCGGTGTTTCTGGCTACCTCCGACGAGGCCATCCCCCTGCTGGCGGCAGAACCCGGCCGTTGGCCCGCCCTGCTGGCCCTGCTGGTGCTGAAAGTGCTGTTTGCCATGGCAGCCGGCTTTGTGCTGGATGTGCCTTTGCGCCGGTTTTTGCCCAAGTCGCTGTACGGCGGCTACTCGGGCAGCTCGGAGGAGATCGACTGCCATGAGGAACACGAACCCCACAGCGGCATCTGGCTGGCCGCCCTGCGCCATACCCTGGAGATCTTTGCCTTTATCCTGATCTTCAGCTTTGCCATCGGCCTGATCTTTGAGCTGGTGGGAGAGGATACCGTGGCCGCCGCCTTCACCGGGCTGGGGGTCTTCCAGCCCATGGTGGCTTCTCTGCTGGGCCTGGTGCCCAACTGCGCCGCCAGCGTGCTGCTGACCCAGCTGTATGTGGAGGAGGTCATCTCCTTCGGCAGCCTGTTCGGCGGCCTGTGCGCCGGTGCGGGCATCGGCCTGGCCGTGCTGTGGCGGGTCAACCGCAGCGTCAAACAGAATCTCTTCATGACGGGCCTGTTGTGGGCTGTGGGCGCGGTGTGCGGCATCGTGCTGCAGTTTCTGCCCCTGTGACCCGCCGGCAAGGAGGCATGTTTTATGCTGGAAGCACTGAAACAACAGGTCTGTGACGCCAACCGTCAGCTGCCTGCCCTGGGCCTTGTGACCCATACCTGGGGCAATGTGTCGGCCATTGACCGGGAGGCGGGACTGTTTGTCATCAAACCCTCCGGTGTGGAATACGATGCTCTGACCCCCGACGCCATGGTGGTCATGGACCTGGAGGGCAACCGGGTGGAGGGCACCCTCAACCCCTCCTCCGACACCAAGACCCATCTGGAACTCTACCGGGCCTTCCCGGCCATCGGGGGCATTGTGCATACCCACAGCACCTTTGCCACTTCCTGGGCCCAGGCCGGGCGAGATATTCCCTGCTTCGGCACCACCCAGGCCGACTACTTCTACGGCCCGGTGCCCTGCGCCCGCATGCTCACCCAGGCCGAGCTGGAGGCTGACTACGAAAAGAGCACCGGCCTTGTCATTGCCGAGCTCTTCCGGGAGAGGAAACTGGACCCCGTGGCTGTGCCCGGGGCCCTCTGCCGCTGCCACGGGCCCTTTGCCTGGGGCAGGGACGCGGCCCAGGCCGTGTATCATGCCTCGGTGCTGGAGGAGTGTGCCAGGATGGCCCTCTACACCCTCCAGCTGGACCCGGAGGCCCGGCCGGTACCCCAGTATCTTTTGGACAAACACTATTTCCGCAAACACGGGCCGGGGGCCTACTACGGCCAGCACTGACCCGAAACCACAACCAAAAAACGCCGCAAGGTGCCCGGGGCCGCAAGGCCGGCCGGGAGAATAGGGAAGCGGGTGCAAAGCCCGCGCGGGACCGCCGCCGTAAGGGAGCAGCCCCGGCCAGACACAGCCACTGTGCGCAGGAGATGTCCTGCGGGCGGGAAGGCGGGCCGGGACGCCGATGCCCGAGCCGGAAGACCTGCCCTGCGGTGTATCCTGCCGGAAAACCGGGCAGACCCCGCGCCGCGGACGGACCAAACGCAGGCAGGGGGCGCATGCTGTGTGCAGGGGCCTCTGTGCCCCGCAGGCGGACGATGCATCCCGGCCCTTTTCCGCAAACCCGGCGGAAAGGGGCCTTTTTTCTGCCCTTTCCCCCCAACACAAGGAGGATTCCCAACCCATGAAACAGGCACTTTTGCTTGTCAGCTTCGGCACGTCGGCCCTCGGCGCCCAGAGCAGCATCACGGCGGTGGAAGACGCTCTCATGGCCGCGGCCCCCGACCGGACGGTGTTCCGGGCCTACACCAGCCCCACCATCCGGCGGATCCTGGCCCGGCGGGGCGTGGATATCCCCGACCTGACCACCGCCCTGGAGAACCTGGCCGCTCAAGGGTACGAGGATGTGGCCCTCCAGCCCACCCACGTCATCCCCGGCTTTGAGTACGACCGCATCCGCGCCGAGGCCGACCGCTTTGCCCCAAAATTTGCCCGGCTGCGGCTGGGTACGCCCCTTCTCTGGGATGTGGCGGACCTCACCGCTCTGGCCGAGCGCGCGGCGGAAAGCTGGCTGCCGGAGGAGGGCGCCCTGGTGCTCCTGGGCCACGGCACCGAGCACCGGGCCGACCTGATCTATCCGGCCCTGGCCGGTGCCCTGCGCTGCGCCGGGGCGGACAATGCCCTGGTGGGTACGGTGGAGGGCTGGCCCGGCTTTGACGGGGTGCTTTCCATGCTGCGCCGGGGTGGCTGGCAAAAGGTCTGTCTCCGGCCCCTGCTGCTCACCGCAGGGGAACACGCCCGCAATGACATGGCGGGAGAGCACCCCGACAGCTGGAAGAGCCGTCTGGAGGCGGCGGGCTTTGCGGTGGATTGCTGCCTGGAGGGGATGGGCTCCGATGAGGCGGTGCAGCAGCTGTACTGCCGCCATCTGCGGGCCATTCTGTGAGGGAAAATCTCCGCAAAAGGAGGGTACGTCTCCATGTTTGAGCATTACATCCAGTCGGGCGGGCGGCGGCTGCGCTGCGGCTACACCACCGGCACCTGCGCGGCCCTGGCGGCCTGGGGGGCGGCCACGCTGCTCCTGACCGGGCACGCCCCCGCCCAGGCGTCGCTGATTACCCCCAAGGGCCTGCCCGTCACGGTGCCCCTGCTGGACTGCCGCACCGACGGCCGCACCGCCCGGTGCTCGGTGACAAAAGATGCCGGGGACGACGCCGACGTGACCGACGGCATGCCGGTCACCGCCGCGGTGGAACGAACCGACGCCCCCGGCATCGCCATCGACGGCGGGGAAGGGGTGGGCCGGGTGACGCTGCCCGGCCTGGACCAGCCGGTGGGCGCCGCGGCCATCAACTCGGTGCCCCGCAAGATGATCGCCGATGCCGTCGGCCGCGCCGCCCGGGATACCGGGTACGCCGGCGGGCTGAAAATTGTCATCTCGGTGGCCGGGGGCGAGCAGGCCGCGGCCAAGACCTTCAACCCAAGGCTGGGCATTGTGGGGGGCATCTCCATCCTGGGTACCTCCGGCATTGTGGAACCCATGAGCGAGCAGGCCCTCATCGACACCATCGCCCTGGAACTGCGCCAGGCCGCCGCAAAAGGAGCCAAACGGGTCATCCTGACCCCTGGCAACTACGGCATGGACTATTTGCAGGCGGAGGGGCTGGACCGGCTGGCCCAGGTGGTCAAGTGCTCCAACTATATCGGGGATGCCCTGGACGCCGCGGCGGCAGCGGGGTTCGGGGAGATCCTGCTGGTGGGCCACGCGGGCAAGCTGGTCAAACTGGCGGCGGGGGTCATGAACACCCACAGCCGGGTGGCCGACGCCCGGGCCGAGGTCTTTTGCGCCCACGCGGCCCTCTGCGGCGGGGACCGGGAGCTCTGCCGCGCCCTCATGGCGGCCCCCACCAGCGATGCCTGCCTGGACCTGCTGGATGCCGCCCATCTGCGGCAGCCGGTCATGGAGAGCATCCTCCTGGCAATCGATACAAAACTCGCCGCTCGCCTTTGTGCAGGATGCCGGACTGGGGCGGTGCTGTTCACCAATCAACACGGACTTCTGGGGCAGACCCCCCAGGCAAAGGAGATTTTGAAGGCATGGCAATAACTGGCGTTTTTTACGGCGTGGGCATCGGCCCCGGCGACCCCGAACTCATCACCGTCAAGGCGGTGCACACTCTGCAGCGCTGCCCGGTCATCGCCGCGCCGCGCACCGCGAACGGCAATATGCTGGCCCTGGACATTGCCCGGCAGGCGGTGGATTTGGGGGAGAAAACCATCCTCCCCCTGGACTTCACCATGGCCCCTGATCCCGCCGACCGGGAGGACTCCCACCGCGCCGCCGCCGAGGCCATCGCCCGGGAACTGGCGGCAGGCCGGGACGTGGCCATGCTCAACCTGGGGGATGTGGCGCTGTTTTCCACCTTCGGGCACCTGAAAAAGCGGCTGGCCGCAAAAGGCTTTGACACCGTCATGGTGCCGGGGGTGCCCAGCTTCTGCGCCATTGCTGCCCGCCTGGGGGAGACTCTCACCGACGGCGATACCCCCCTCCATGTCCTCACCGCCGCCGATGCCGACCTGGACAGGGCTCTGCGCCTGCCCGGCACCAAGGTCCTGATGAAGAGCGGCCGCACGGCAAAAGTACGGCAGGCCCTGGAAGAGCAGGGGCTTCTGGATCACGCCGCCCTGGTCACCAACTGCGGCCTGCCCGGGGAGGCCGTCTGCCCCGGGCTGGAGGGCGCTCCCGACCGGGCGGGATATTTCTCCACCATCGTGGTAAAGGAGTGAGGGGTATGGTACATTTCGTGGGCGCCGGGCCCGGCGCTACCGATCTCATCACGGTGCGGGGGGCCGAACTGCTGCGCAGCGCCGACGTGGTCATCTACGCGGGCAGCCTGGTGAATCCTGCCCTGCTGGGACTCTGCCGTCCGGGGGCAGCTCTCTACAACAGCGCCCGGCTGACCCTGGAACAAGTGCTGGACATCACCCGAAAGGCCGACGCCGCCGGGCAGCAGATCGTCCGCCTGCACACCGGCGACCCCTGCCTGTACGGGGCCATCCGGGAGCAGATGGACGCCTTGCAAAAGCGGGGGATTTCCTTTGACCTGACCCCCGGGGTGTCCAGCTTCTGCGGAGCGGCTGCGGCTGCCCAGGCCGAGTACACCCTGCCCGGCATCAGCCAGACGGTCATCATCACCCGCATGGCGGGGCGCACCCCGGTGCCCGAACGGGAGAACATCGCCTCTCTGGCCGCCCACGGCGCCACTATGGTGATCTTTTTGTCGGCGGGGCTGCTGGACGGACTGCAGGGGGAGCTCCTCAAGGGGGCCTACACCGAACAGACCCCGGCGGCTCTCGTCTACAAGGCCACCTGGCCGGAAGAAAAAGTCCTGCGCTGCCCCCTGGGCGAGCTGGCCGAGACCGGCCGCCGCCACGGCATCAAAAACACAGCTCTGGTGCTGGTGGGGGACTTCCTGGCGACGGGATATGACCGCAGCCGCCTGTACGACCCCACCTTCACCACCGGCTTCCGGGAGGCCTCCCGATGACCGCCCTGCGGTGCATCGCCTTTACCGACAAGGGCTTTGCCCTGGCCCGGCGTCTGGCGGCTGCTCTGGGCGGAACTGCCGTGCGCTGTGGCGGGGACGTCACCCTGGCAGGCTGGACGGTGGAGGGCTTTGAACAGGCAAAGGCTCTGGTCTTTGTGGGGGCAGCGGGCATCGCGGTGCGGGCCTGTGCGCCCTGCCTGAAAAGCAAGGATGTGGACCCGGCGGTGGTGGCGGTGGACGAGTGCGCCCGCTTTGCCGTGCCGCTGGTGTCGGGGCATCTGGGGGGCGCCAACGACCTTGCCCGGCAGATTGCTGCCCTGTGCGGGGCCCAGGCGGTCATCACCACCGCCACCGATGCCAACGGCGTCTTTGCGGTGGACAGCTGGGCGGTGCGGCAGGGCTGTACCGTCCGCCCGGTGGGGGGCATCAAGAAAGTCAGCGCAAAACTGCTGGCGGGGGAGAACATCCGCCTGCGCAGCGACTGGCCCATCCAGGGCACACCCCCGGCAGGTGTCCTGCCGGTAACGGACGGCCCCTGTGACGTCCACCTGACCCTTGCCCCCGCGACGGAGGAGGAAAAAGCAACCTTGCGGGTCATCCCCAAAATCCTGCTGGCGGGCATCGGCTGCCGCAAAGGCACCCCCATGGCGGACATCGAAGCCGCCGTGCTGGCAGCTTTGCAAAAGGCGGGGGCCGATCCTCTGGCAGTAAAAGGGGTGACCTCCATCCACTGCAAGGGGCAGGAGCCTGGCCTTGTGGAACTCTGCCGGGTTCACGGGTGGGAGTTTACCACCTTCTCCCCGGAGGTCCTGGCGGCCCAGCAGGGCCATTTTACCGATTCCGAATTTGTGCGCAAAACCGTCGGCACCGGCAACGTCTGCGAGCGCAGCGCCGTGGCGGCGGGGGGCACACTGATCTTACAAAAACAGGCGGGAAAGGGCGTCACCGTGGCATTGGCCCGGCTGCCCTTCTCGCCGGACTGGCGGTGGCAATATGAATAAACTGTTTGTGGTGGGCCTTGGCCCCGGGGAGGCATCCCAGCTCACCGGCACGGCCCGGGCGGCGCTGGAGCAGGCCGACCTGCTGTGCGGCTATACCACCTATATCCAGCTGGCCCGGGCGGTCTGCCCGGACACCCCCACCCTCTCCACCCCCATGACGCAGGAGATCCAGCGCTGCCGCATGGCACTGGACGCTGCGGCCAAAGGGCAGACGGTGGCCATGGTGTGCAGCGGCGACGCGGGAGTCTACGGCATGGCAGGGCCTATTTTGCAGCTGGCCCCGGAATATCCCGGCGTGGACATTGAGATTGTCCCCGGGGTGACGGCAGCCCTGTCGGGGGCGGCGGTGCTGGGAGCACCCTTGGCAAACGACTTCTGCGTCATCTCCCTGTCCGACCTGCTTACCCCCTGGGCGGTGATCGAGCGGCGTCTGGACGCCGCAGCAAAAGGGGACTTTTCCATCTGCCTGTATAACCCGGCCTCCCGGCGCCGCACCGATCATCTGCGCAGGGCCTGCGACATTCTGCTGAAAACCCGCCGCCCGGACACCGTCTGCGGCTGGGTGAAAAACATCGGCCGGGAAGGCCAGCAAAGCCGGGTCCTCACCCTGGCCGAACTGCGGGAGGAAACGCTGGACATGTTCACCACCGTATTCATCGGCGCCGATGAGACACAGGTCATCGACGGCCGCATGGTCACCCCCAGGGGATACGAGGCCAAACAATGAGACTGCTGATTTTCGGCGGCACCACCGAGGGCCGCGTGCTGGCCCAGCGGCTGGCGGAGGCGGGGGCACAGGTCACCGTCAGCGTGGCCACTGATATGGGGGCGGAGGAACTGGCGGGCATTCCCCGCATCACCGTGCTCACCGGGCGGCGGGATGCTGCTGCCATGCAGGCCCTTTTGCAGGATTTTGACCTCTGCATCGACGCTACCCACCCCTATGCGGCCCAGGCCAGTGCCAACATCCGTGCTGCCTGTACCGCCGCCGGGGTACCCCTGCGGCGGGCCGCCCGCCCTGCCTCCGCCGTCACCGATGCTGCCTTTGACGCGGATACCACAGCGGAGGCGGCGGCCTTTCTCGCCGGGACGGAGGGCAATATCCTGCTCACCACCGGCGCTAAGGAACTGGCCTCTTTTGCCGCCCTGGACAAGA
>JAHZHS010000052.1 GCA_019420135.1 Oscillospiraceae bacterium
CAAATTGCAAGCAACGCCGGAGCATTTCGGCTAAGTTGCCAGTGCGGCAATGCCAAAAAACGACATTTTAGCAATTTTACCAGAAAGAAACGGGCAAAAGTACGACTTTTTGCGAGCTCTGCCGGGCAAGTGAGAGAAGGGCAGCCAACCGAAACAGATTTTTTACATTTCCCACACAAACAATGACGGGAATCTGTCGCACAAGAGATCCGGCCTATGGTATAATGTGGGCAAAACAGTAGGGGGAGAGGGATCACTCTCTCCCGGCAGGAAAGGCAGGGACTGGAGATGGTCGGGCAAAAGAATGTCCTGATTCTGGGGAAAGGCGGTTTCGGCACCGAGCTGGCCGAGCTTCTCATTGAGGCAGGCCTGTATGACAAGGTCTATTTCCTCGACGACGGCGCTGCCGATTGTGCCGGGCGGCTGGACGATCTGGACAAACCGGAACTCCGCGCACTCTGCCCGGATGCCTTTGCAGCGGTGGGCAATAACGCCCTGCGCCTGGAACTCATCGACCGGCTGCAGGCGGCGGGCTACCGTCTGCCGGTTTTTGTCCATCCCCGGGCATTTGTCTGCCCGTCGGCCCGGCTGGGGGAGGGGACCGTGGTGCTGCCCCTGTGCTGGGTGGGAGCCCGTACCGTGGCGGGGCGGGGCTGTATCCTCAACGCGGGAGCCAGCGTCGACCATGATGTGACGCTGGGGGACGCGGTACACGCGGCGCCCGGCTCCACCATCAAGGCGGGGGCCCGGCTGGAATCCTGTGCCAAGGTGGACAGCGGCCAGGTGGTCCGCTCTCCCTGGGAGACCCGGACGGGCAGCGGACGCTGACCTGGCAGAGACAGAAAGGAGATACGCTATGTCAAAGACGCAGAGCGCACCCGGGGCTACGGCCCGGCGGGTCTACGTGGATGCGATGAAAGGTCTGGGCATCATTCTGGTGGTGTGGGGACATTTTGAGGAATATTATCGGGGCAACTCTCCCTTGTTCAACGGCAGTTTCGAGTGCATGTATCTGTTCCATATGGCGCTGTTCTGTCTGTGCAGCGGGCTGGTGGCGAAATTCAATGTCAAAAAGCTGATTTTGCAGCAGGTCTGGCTGTATCTGCTCTGCCAGGCGGCGTTTGTGGCATTCCGGCAAATTGTTCTGACCGAGAATCTAGCCGAGTCGGGCGGTGTGTTTACGGCGCTTTTGGTGCCGTGGCGTCATATGTGGTATCTCTATGCGCTGCTTTTCTGGGAGCTGACGGTGCCTCTTCTGTCCCTGCTGCGGGACCGGCTCCGTCTGCCCGGCAGGGTGCTGGGGCTGGCGGCTGCGGCAGCCGTCGGGCTGGCAGCCGGCACGGTGGAATGGCCCTATTCCTTCAACCGGGTATTCTGCTTTTTCCCGTTTTATGCGGCAGGCGTGCTGTTCCGGGAGGAGATCGACCTGTGGTTCCGGGCTGCGCGGCGGCTGGTCTCCCTTCGGGTGCTGCCGGGACTGGCTTTCCTGGCGGTCTACGGTTTCTGGTTTATCAGCATCCTGCGGGCACCGGAACCGGTGTATGAGAATGCCCGGATCTTCAACGATGTGGCTTACAATTCCGGCTATACAGCCGTTGACCGTGCCATGTTCTATCTGATCGGCCTGGCCACTTCTCTGGCCCTCATTGCGGTGCTGGGAAATGGGAAAACGCTTGCCGCTCTGGGCAAGCGGACGCTGCCCATCTACATTCTGCACATGCCGGTCTATGCCTTCCTGGTGGAACTGGGCACCTATGCCATTGCCGGAGAAAAGAACATCCCGGCGGTGGCAGGCTGGGTTTTCCTGGCTGCGGGCGGCTGTGTCTGCCTGTTTGGTGCAAAGCCCTTTGCTGTGATTTTTGATATAGTGGCAAATATCTGGTACAAGATCCTGCCGGGCCTTGCGGCACGAAGCAGGAACCAAAGAAAATCCGCCTGAGACGGCGACAAAAGCAAAGAAAAGAGGCACGGGCCCTGCGGCCTGTGCCTCTTTTGATTAAGTAGATCATACGGGAAAGCGTACTGTCACTCGATGCCCCTTTCGGCGGCATACTCCTCGATCAGTTCCCGCTCCAGGAAAGGCGTCTTGACGCCCTCCCGGTCCCGGTAAGCCTCGTGCCCTTTGCCGATGACCGCGATCATGTCGCCGTCCTGGGCGTGGTCGATGGCGTAGTGCAGGGCATCCAGCCGGTCTGGGATCTCCACATACTTGGCGTCGGGATTGCCCTTGTTCATGCCCACCTTGATGTCGGCGATGATGTCCTCCACCTTTTCAAAGCGATTGTTGTCCTCGGTCAGAATGCAGAAATCGGCCAGCTTGGCGCAGACTTCGCCCATGCCGTAGCGGCGCAGCTTGCTGCGGTTGCCGCCGCAGCCAAAGACCACCACCAGACGGGTGGGCTTGTAGGCGCGCAGCGTCTCCATCAGACTCTCGGTGGCGGCCTCGTTGTGGGCGTAGTCGAGAAGGCTGGTGAACCGGTGGCTCACCGGCACCAGCTCCACCCGGCCCTTGACCACGGCAGTGGCCAGGCCCTGATGGATGGCCTCGTCGGGCAGGCCCAGCTCCTTGGCCACTGCGATGGTGGCCAGCGCATTGTAGATGCTGAACAGGCCCGGCATGTTGACCTGCACGTCCATCTCCTCCCGGCCGGAAACATGGAAGGCCACGCCCAGCATGGTTTTGCTGCGCAGCAGTTTGTACTCATGTCCGGCGCGGAAATCGGCGTCGGGGTTGTCGATGCCGTAGGTGGTCACCCGGCAGGTGTGACCTTCCAACAGGGGCACCGTGTTCTCATCGTCGGCATTGACCACGCCGATCTCACACCGGCGGAAGAGCTGGCCTTTCCAGGAACGGTACTCCTCAAAGCTCTGGTGCTCACCGGGGCCGATGTGGTCGGGATACAGGTTGGTAAAGACGCCGACCTTGTACCGAACCCCCGCCACGCGGTCCATCATGAGACCCTGGCTGGAAACCTCCATGACACAGCTGTCGCACCCGGCGTCGGCCAGCTGGCGAAGAATGCGCTGCAGGTCGTAGCTCTCGGGGGTGGTGTTGTTCAGATCATAGTGGTGGTTGGGGTAGTAGACGCCGTTGGTGCCGATCATGCCCACCCGGTGGCCGGCGGCTTCCAGCACCGCCTTGATCATGTGGGTGGTGGTGGTCTTGCCCTTGGTGCCGGTCACGCCGATCATGGTCATCTCTCCGGCGGGGTGGCCGAAGTAGGCGGCGGCCAGCATGGCCATGGCGTAGCGGGTGTTGCCGGTTTTGAGGATGGTCACCTGGGGCATGGCCGCCAGGACTTCGGCGGGCAGATCGTGCTGAATGACCAGCGTCCCTGCGCCCTTGGCGACTACGTCCGCCGCAAACTCGTGGCTGTCCCGCTGGGTGCCCACAATGCAGACAAACAGGCCGCCCGGGGTCATCTTGCGGGAGTCATAGTAGATGTCGGAGACCTCGGTATTCAGGCTGCCCTGCACCAGTGTGTAGGAGATGTCCTTGACAAGATGTTTCAAAAGCATGGTCCTTACCTCACCGTTTTACAAAATATTCGTCATACCAGACAAGGAAAATAAAGACGCACCAGATCTGCCGCCAGTTATCCCGCTTGCCCGAGAGATGCTGGTCCAGCATCCGGTTCAGTTCCTTCACGTTGAAAAACTCCGCCGCAGCAGGGGCGTTGAAGGCCTCCCGCACGATGCCAGCGTATTTTTCATCCCGCAGCCAGGCACGCACCGGCACCGGGAAGCCCAGCTTCTTCTTGTCGGCGGTGCGGGCGGGAATGGTCTTTTCCGCGGCGCCGCGCATGGCAATCTTGGTCTGGGCGGCGTTGACCTTGCACTCGGTGGGAATGCGCCGGGCCAGCTCGAACACCTTTTTGTCCAGGAAAGGCACCCGCAGCTCCAGACTGTTGGCCATGCTCATCTTGTCGGCCTTGAGCAGAATGTCGCCCACCATCCAGAGGTTCAGGTCGCAGAACTCCATCCGGGTCACAGCGTCCTGCCCTTTGGTCTTGTCAAACAGCTTGCGGGACAGATCGGTGGGTTTGATGGTACCGTGGTAGTCCTTGAGAAGGTGCTTTTTGCGGCGCTCGTCCATCAGGTTGGTGTTGCCGATATAGCGCTCCTCCAGCGGGCGGGAACGGCGCACCAGGAAGTTGATGCCGTGCACGGGGGGCAGACACTCCGCCACCGAGCCCACAGCCCGGCGCAGCCACAGGGGCAGACGGTCGTACCAGCTGACGGTAAAAGGCTCTTTATAAATGTTGTATCCGCCGAAGAATTCGTCGGCACCCTCGCCGGACAGACAGACCTTGACCTGCTTGGATGCCTCCCGGTTGACAAAGTAGAGTGCAACAGAAGCGGCATCGGCCAGGGGTTCATCCATGTGATACTGGATCTTGCCCAGATTGGCCCAGTACTCCTCCGGGGTGATGCGGTAGGCAAAGTTCTTGACGCCGATGTGCTGGGAAAATTCCCGGGCATAGTCGGTCTCGTCGTATTTCTTGTCAGCAAAGCCCACGGTGAAGGTTTTATCCACATTGGCCAGGGCCGCCATATAGCTGGAGTCCACGCCGGAGGACAGGAAGCTGCCCACCTCCACGTCGGCGATCTTGTGGGCGGAGACACTCTCCTTCATGGCGGCGCTGATCTCCTCCTCCCACTGCTCCAGGGAGAGGGAGTGATCAGGGGCAAAGGAAGGCTCCCAGTACCGCTGAACGGTGACAGTGCCGTCCTTCCATTCCAGCCAGTGAGCGGGCAGCAGTTTTTTCACGCCCTTGAAGAAGGTGTCCTCTCCCGGGGAATACTGATAGGAGAGGTAGAGTTCCAGCTGATCCCGGTTGAGTTCCTTCTGAAACTCGGGGTGGGCCAGGAAACTCTTGATCTCGGAGCCGAACATCAGGGTGCCGGTCTCAGGGTTCTGGTAGTAGTACATCGGCTTGATGCCGAAATGGTCCCGGGCCACCAGCAGCGTCTTTGCCCGGGAATCCCACAGGGCAAAGGTAAACATGCCCCGCAGCCGGTCCAGCATCTCCTTGCCCCACTCCTCGTAGCCGTGGAGCAGCACCTCGGTGTCGCTGCGGGTGGCAAAGACATGCCCGGCGGCCAGCAGCTGCTCCCGCAGTTCCTGGAAGTTGTACACCTCACCGTTGAAGACGACGACCAGGGAGCCGTCCTCATTGAACATGGGCTGCTTGCCGCCCTCCAGGTCGATGATGGACAGGCGGCGGTGGCCCAGGGCGACCTGCCCGTCCACAAAGCGGCCTGCACCGTCCGGGCCGCGATGGACGATGCGGTCCATCATGGCCTGCAGAACTTCTTCCATATCGGCGCGTGCGCCGACAAATCCAACAATTCCACACATATTGCGATTCCTCTATCCTTATGCGTTCAATATCGCTATTATACACGCTTGCCCCCCGCTTGAAAAGCATTCCTATTGTAAATTCTGCCCTTTTTGGCGGCGGCAAATGTGATATTTTCACATCCCGGAGTTCCGAAAGCGACGGTAGAGCGATCCCAACGATCCTCCTTTCGTACCCCGCCCGGCAGAATTGACAGGCAGGGCGATTGGAAGTAAAATATCCCATATACTATAAGTATGTACAGGGATACCGGGTCTGACCGGTCGGGACGCTGCAAAATTTTGCCGCAGTCATCCGCCGCCGCACACCCTGTTTTGCAAAAAAAGAGGTTTTTGTTTATGATGGATTTTCTTCCGGTGCTTCTGGGCAGTGATGCCAACGTCTACGGCATGGCGCGCAGCTTTTATCAGCAGTACGGCGTGACCAGCGTGGCGGTCTGCAAGGGGGCGCTGGTCGCCACGGCAAACAGCCGCCTGGTCAAGATTGCCGTGCTGGAACCCCGTCTGGAGGAGGACGACGTCTTTGTCTCGACGCTTGTCTCCTTTGCCCGTCGCAACACCGGCCGCCAGCTGGTGCTGGTCTCCTGCGCGGACGGCTACACCATCCTGATGGCCCGCCATCGGGAGGAGCTGGCCGCTTACTATCATTTTGCCTGTCCGGATCTGCAAACCGTGCTGGATCTTGACATAAAAGACAATTTTTACCGCGCCTGCGAGCGGCATGGACTTTCTTACCCCAAAACCGCCACCTGCAACGCGCAGAACTATAAAACCGTGGAACTTCCCTTTGATTTTCCCTGCATCATCAAGGCGAGCAACTCGGCGGCCTACTGGAACTGCTCTTTCCCCCACAAGAAAAAGGTTTTTCTTGCCCAGAACCGGGAGGAGTACGACGCCATCACGGCGGCCATCTACGGCAGCAGCTACCAGGATGACCTGATCCTGCAGGAATACATCCCTGGCGACGACAACTGCATGCGGGTGCTCAACGCCTACTGCGGCCTCGACCGCAAGGTGCACCTGATGGCTCTGGGCCGTCCGCTTCTGGAGGAGCAGACGCCCGAGGGCATCGGCAACTACGCGGCCATCCTGTCGGTGCACGACGGGGAACTGCTGGCCCGGATGTGCGCCTTCCTGGAGGACGTGGGCTGGGTGGGCTTTGCCAACTTCGACATGAAGTACGACGCCCGCACCGGGGAGTATAAGCTGTTCGAGATGAATCCCCGCCAGGGCCGATCCAGCTATTTTGTCACGGCCAGCGGCTACAACCTGGCCAAGTGGCTGGTGGAGGACGTTCTGCTGCACAAGGACCTTGGCTATACCGAGGCCGACACCGAGAGCCTGTGGATGATCGCGCCTTATGGCGTCATCCGCAAGTATCTCAAGGACCCGGAGCTGCTGGCCGAGGCCGCCCGCCTGAAAAAGGAGGGCAAGTGCGCCCACCAGCTGTTCTGCAAGGAGGACTTCAACCTCAAGCGGTATCTGTGGTACCTGCGCAGCCAGGCCAACTACTACCGCAAGACGGCGCGCTACTACGGCAACAAGAGCCTGCGCGACTGAGTTTTTGTTTATCAGATAGGGGAGGGAACTGCTATGTGCGGTATCACGGGATTTGCCCGGGCACATCAGGACGCCGAGGAGGCACAGCGCATCATCAAGGCTATGGCCGATCTGATCGCCTACCGCGGTCCGGACGGCGAGGGCTACTATGTGGATGACCAGGTAGCCCTGGGTCACCGCCGCCTGTCCATCATCGACCTGGAGGGCGGCAAACAGCCCATGTTCAATGAGGACGGCTCGATGGTCGTCATCTTCAACGGTGAGATCTACAACTTCCAGCAGCTGCGGGAAGAACTGCTGGCGGCGGGGCACACCTTTGCCACCCGCAGCGACACCGAGGTCCTGCTCCACGGCTATGAGCAGTGGGGGGACGGTCTGCCCGCCCGTCTGCGGGGCATGTTCACCTTTGTGCTGTGGGACAAAAAGACCCGGACTATGTTCGGTGCCCGGGACATCTTCGGCATCAAGCCCTTTTACTATTATAATGAGGACGGCCTGCTGCTCTTCGGCTCCGAGATCAAGAGCTTCCTGGCCCATCCCGAGTTCAAGAAGGAGCTCAACGAGGAACGCCTGCCCGAATACCTGAGCATCGAGTATATCCCCAATGAGGAGACGATGTTCAAAAACGTCTACAAGCTGCCGGGTGCCCACATGTTCACCTGGAAGGATGGCCACATGGACATCCGCCGTTACTATGACATCCGCTACCACATCGACGAGACCCCGTCGCTGGAGGAGTGGGAAAAGCGCATCACCGACACCTTTGCCGAGAGCGTTTCCGCCCATCAGATCGCCGACGTGGAGGTGGGATGCTTCCTTTCCTCCGGCGTGGATTCCAGCTTTGTGGTCAATGAGGTGGCCAAGGGCACGCCCCATGTCAAGAGCTTCTCGGTGGGCTACGAGGAGGAAAAATACTCCGAGCTGCCCTATGCCCAGGAATTCTCCAAGGAGATCGGGGTGCCCAACCTTTCCAACAAGGTCAGCGCCGATGAATTCTTTGAGGCCAACCGGGTGATCCAGTGGTATCTGGACGAACCCATGCCCAACCCGGCGGAGGTGCCTCTCTACTTCCTGGCAAAGAATGCCCGCAAGTACGTCAAGGTGGTGCTTTCCGGCGAGGGCGCCGACGAGCTGTTCGGCGGCTATCCCATGTACTGCCAGGCCGTCCACTTCATGGACTACGAGAAGAAGGTGCCCAAGGCCGTCCGCAAGGCAGCGGGGGCGGTGGCCTCCCACATGCCCGAGTTCAAGGGCAAGCATTTTCTGGTCCGCGGGGCACAGCAGCCCTGGCAGCGGTATATGCGGGCCAACTATGTGTTCGCCTCCCCGGCGGACCGGGACCAGTATCTCAAGAAGGACTACCACAGCAAGCGCCCGGAGGAATACTTCAAGCCCTATTTTGACAAGGTGGCCGGGCTGGATGAGCCCACCCAGCTGCAGTGGGTGGATATGCACACCTGGATGCTCTACGACATCCTGCTCAAGGCCGACCGCATGAGCATGGCCAACAGCCTGGAACTGCGGGTGCCCTTCCTGGACCGGGAGGTGCTGGAACTGGCCCTCAGCATTCCCCAACGATATCGCAGCGGCAAGGAACAGACCAAGATCGCCCTGCGCGGCGCGGCTATCAAGCAGCTGCCCGACAGTGTGGCCAAGCGCAAAAAGCTGGGCTTCCCGGTGCCTCTCAACGACTGGCTGCGTCAGGACAAGTACGCCGCCATGGTGCGGGAAAAGTTCACCGGCCCGGTGGCGGAAAAGTTCTTTGACACCGCCGCCCTCTGCCGCCTGCTGGACGACCATGTGGCGGGCCGCGCCAAGAACATGACCAAGATCTGGAGCTTCTACTCCTTCATCCTCTGGTATGAGCTGTATTTTGTGCAGACCACCCCGCCTGCCGAGGTCTATGCGCGCTAATTTATCTGTCCAATGGAAAAGGAGAATTCTCACATGAAAATCGCAGTCACCTATGAAAACGGCAATATCTTCGGCCACTTCGGCCATACCCAGCAGTTCAAGCTGTACGATGTGCAGGACGGCAAGGTCGTTTCTTCCCGGGTGGTGGACACCATGGGCAGCGGCCACGGTGCCCTGGCGGGCTTTCTGGCGGCCCAGGGCGTGGATACGCTGATCTGCGGCGGCATCGGCGGTGGTGCGCAGGTGGCGCTGGCCAATGCGGGCATCCGCCTGTATGGCGGCGTGGCCGGCAGCGCTGACGCCGCTGTGCAGGCCCTGCTGGACGGCCGCCTTGCCTTTGACCCCGACGTTCACTGCGATCACCACGATCACCACGGCGAGGGCCACTCCTGCGGCGGCCATGAGGGCGGCTGTCACAGCCACGAGGGCTGCCACGGTCATGACGGCAGCTGCGGCTGATCGCTGCCTTTGCCGCAAGATCCTCTATCAACAAAGAAGCCGCCCTACGCGCCGGACTGCCGGACCGCATGGGGCGGTTCCTTTTACCTCGGGCATACCGGCAGCGGGACAAAATCAGCAGATCAGGATACAGCAAAAGGCCCGGACCACTCCGTCAGGAAATGGTCCGGGCCTTGTCGTCCTATTATACCGAAAAGGAAAGAAAGAGGTTATTGCCCACCGGAAGATGCCGTGCTGTCGGACGAGGCCGCAGACGAGGAGGAGCTGCCGCTCACCTGGGCGGTATCGTCCCGCTCCCCGGCAATCCACACGTCAATGATGACCGACGGGTCCACCGGCATGCCGGCCTCCACACGGGCTCCGTTGACGCCGGTGCACATCACCACGCAGCCGGTGGCAAACTCGGTATTGTTCTCCACAATGCGCATGGTGTACTGGGCAATTCCGGCTTCCTCCAGTTTTTCTTCGGCTTTTTTCTGGGTGAACCCCACAATGTCCGGCATGATGGGGTAGCCCTTGCTCACCACCACATTGAGGGTGGGATTGTCCACCTCCACGGGGGTCCCAGCCTCCTGCTCCTGGGAGAGAATGACCCCCGCCTCGTAATCCGCCGAGTATTCCTCGGTGGGAACAATGCGGAAGGAGGCATACAGATCAGAATCCTCCACATCCTCCAGCTTCTGTCCCACCAGGTTGGGGTAGGTCAGGGCCTCCGGCGTGGCGGCGGGGGCGGGGGAGGAGACGGTGGTCTGGGACTGGGAGGCATCCTCCCCGGAAGAGTTCCCCCCGCCAAAGGGATGGAGCAGACTCCACAGCAACAGGACGGCCAGCACAAAGATGACCACTAGTGCCGCGCCCAAGATCTTTTTGGTGGAGACCTGGTTTTCGCCGGTCTCGAACATGGCGTTGGCCACATTGGGGTTGGCCAGGGCGCTCATCAGCTCGGGAACGGTCTGCATTCGCTTGGCCGGGTCAAGACGCATGGCGCAGGAAATCACCTGAGAAAAATAGGTGGGTACCGAGGCTTCCAGACTGTGGGCGGATTCCATGCTGTCCCGGACCTGCCGCTGAGGCGCGGAGACCGGGGTCTGCCCGGTGACAAGACGATAGGTCACAGCCGCCAGGGCATAGACATCGGTATACCGACCGGAAAACTCCGCCGCCGAATACTGTTCCGGTGCGGCGTAGCCTGCATAGAGCTGGCTTTTCAGCTCGCTGCCGCCGGTGCGCAGGGCCAGGGTGCCGTAGCCGGTGAGCATGGCGGTGCCGTCGATGGGCAAAAGAATGTTGTCCGGACAAATGCCGCGGTGGATGAGCCCCGACTTGTGCAGCAGGGCCACGCCTTCCATGACGGGCTGCAGCAGGGTGCGGGCCTCGGCGGGGGTGAGGGGGCGGGATTTGAGGGAAAGATAATGGGTCAGGGTCATGCCCTTCTCGCTCTCCTCCACGCCGTAGACGGTGTTGTTTTCCTCGATGACATCGAGAATGCGGGAAAGTCCGGTGGCCGGGGTCAGACGGTGCAGATCGTCGTACAGATCCTTGAAGTCCATCCGGCTGGTTTTGAACAGCACTTCACGCCCGGCCTTGGGCATCAGGGAACCTTCCGGGCTGCGTCCGTTGCACAGTGTGACGGGAAAGTATTCCTTGATGCGCACAAAACGGACCTGCTCATTGTCCACGCCGCGGTAGCACAGACCGTCGCCGTCCGCACTCAGATACTTGCCCACAGTGTATTTGCCGGCCAGCTGGGTGCCGAAGGGCAGGGCTCCCTCAGGATTTTCATTGTCCAGACTTTTCCCGCAGTGGGGACACAGCCCGTGAAATTCCGGGTCGATGGGTTCCAGACAGTGCGGGCAGGGAACTTGATGATTCATCCGATTTTCCTCTCTATTCCAAGGTCAGGCCATCACGGGAGCATTGCAGAACCATTGCCAGGTCGTGATGACGCCAAGCAGCAGCAGAAAAACATACCAGAAGCCTTTTTCCAGCGGTTTCTTTTCCAGCAGGACCACAGCCTCCTCCTCCACGATGGGAAAGCTGCATGCCACGTATCTGGGCATGCACAGGATCGAGGTGGACAGCGGGATCAGAACGAACAGGAATCCCGGCACGGCGTCGGCGCTTTTGCGCAGGGCCAGATGGCAGCAGAGATACAGTGCTGCCAGCGTCCACAGGGCAAAGTAGAATTCGTTGGCACCCAGGGTGTTGAGCCCGGACAGGAGAATCAGAAACGGATTCCCGGGCTCACGGCTCCAGCCGATTTGTACGTGCACAAGGGCCATGCCGTCGCCCAGCAGACGGTCCAGATATGCCATATAGCAGAAAAAGCCCAGAGGAACGAGACAGGTACCCAGAATCAGTCTGGGCTGCCGGAGAACTGTGATTACAAAATCCAGGAATTTGGGCTTTCCCTTCGATGTACGGCAATGGGAAAGATATTGCTGAATACAGAATACCGCCACGGCAAACACCAGAAAAACGCCGAGGCTTCGTGCGGCGCCGGCCAGGGCTCCGCACAGCCCCATGCGAATCCACCAGCCTTTGCGCATGCAGTACAGGAAGGCACAGACCAGCAGGGTGAAAAGGGCCTCGGTGTACAGGGTGGAGTAATAAATGTTGTATGGCCCGAAGTTGAACAGCAGCATAACCAGCAGGGCACTGCGTTCGCCGCCGGCATACCGGACGGCGTAAAGTCCGGACAGCCAGGTGAGCAGATACAAAAACACGGTGTTGAGCAAGACACCGGCCACCGAGACCTCCAGCCCGGTCAGGCGGGCGGCCATCCCCTCAAACAGCGGCGCAAGGGGAAAGAAGGCCCAGTGTGCCTGTCCGGAGCCCAGGTGGGCCACGGCTTCACCGATATATCCATTCTGCGCAATTTCTTGATAGTATGCGCAGTCATAGCGGAACAGCGCCTCGAACAGGGTGGCGCTTTCCCCGTAATGCCGCTGCCACACAAGATAGAGTATGACGACAAACAACCGGGAAAGCATAACGATTGCCAAGGCCTGGGCCCACAGAGGGAGGGCACAGAATTGTCCGGGCAGATTCTTGATTTTTGGGGACAAGGTCATGAGAACATCATCTCCACAATGGTAATAGGGGAGTCGGCGGTCAGGGACAGAGTGAGCAATCCGCTGTCCGGCACGGTACAGGCAAAGGCGAGGGGATCCTCCTTGCCCGACAGAAGAACACGCCCTGCCTCCTGCCCGTCGGCATAGAGCACAGCGGTCTGCCCGGCGGTGCCGCACAGGGTGAGTGAGCCGACATATTGTGCGCCGGGCTCGGCGGTAAAATACAGTGTGCCACCGGCAGCCTGGGACCGCCAGCCGGATTCCTCTGCAGTGACCCACTCTCCCCGGGCAAGGTGATTGGCGCCCTGCCCGGGTCCGCAGTCGGGCCCGAAAGACAGGACGGCTTCCGGTTCAATGGCCAGACCGTTCTCCCCCGGCCAGAAAGCCAGCTGCTGGTCCAGGTAGTACATCCGGTACTCAACACTCGGCGAAGGATGCAGCCCTCGCCAGAGGGTGGCAAGATAAAATACAAGCAGGATTCCGCCCAGCATATAACAGAAAATGCCGGCAGTGCGCTTGAGTTTTTGCATGGTGCACGGCTCCTTCCGGGCTGCAATAAAAAACAGCTGCGGGCTGCGTCGGCCGGATGTATCCAACATCCGGATTACGGCTGACGCGGCGCAGCTGTTTCAAATGTAAGATTGCGGCAAAGGACCGGAAACCGGCTCAGCGATCCAGTTCGTCCTCGTTCTCCAGGTTGTGCCATGCGTTCTGAACATCGTCGTCGTCATCCAGAGCGTTGAGCAGCTTGGCCATGTTGGCCATCTGATCGGGATCGGTCAGGGTGGAGG
>JAHZHS010000053.1:0-4084 GCA_019420135.1 Oscillospiraceae bacterium
GTGCGATACCATAAATGCAAGCATTCCGCACTGTGAAGCGGGAAAGAGCAAGAGGGGGTTCTGTGTATGCGATACGGGTTTATCGGATGCGGAAATATGGGCGGCGCGGTGGCCCGCGCCGTCTGCAAGGGCGCCGGGGCGGAGAATGTCCTGCTGGCCAACCGCACGCCCGCCAAGGCTGAGGCCCTGGCCGCCGAGTTGGGCTGCGCTGTGGGGGACAACCCGCAGATTGCCCGGGACTGCCATTTCATTTTTCTGGGCGTGAAGCCCCAGGTCATGCCCGGCATGCTGGCTCAGATTGCCCCGGTGCTGGCCGGGCGCAAGGACGCCTTTGTGCTGGTCACCATGGCCGCGGGCCTGAGCATGGCCCGCATCCGGGAACTGGCCGGGGGCAGCTACCCCATCATCCGCATCATGCCCAACACCCCCGCTGCCGTGGGGGCTGGCATGGTACAGTACTGCTCCCAGGATGTGAGCGACGCTGACCTGCAGGAGTTTCTCTCCGCCATGGCGCCTGCGGGACTGCTGGATGCCATCGACGAAAATCTGATTGATGCGGCCAGCTGTGTATCCGGCTGCGGCCCCGCCTGGGCCTACCAGTTCGTCGAGGCACTGGCCGACGGCGGCGTGGCGGCGGGTCTGCCCCGGGCCAAGGCCCAGATGTATGCTGCCCAGATGCTGCTGGGCAGCGCCCGGCTGGTGCTGGAGAGCGGGCAGCATCCCGGCGCCCTGAAAGACGCGGTGTGCAGCCCGGGCGGCTCCACCATCCAGGGTGTCCGCGTGCTGGAGGAGCATGCCTTCCGCGGTGCCGTGACCGACGCGGTGCTGGCCGCCTACAACAAAACGCGCGAGATGGGCAAGGGCTGATGCCCCGCGCAGAGGGATGAGGAAAACAAAATGCGTATCGTTGTCAAGATCGGCACCAGCACCCTGGCCCATGCGGGGGGGCGGCTGAACATCCGCCACACCGAGGAGCTGGTGAAAACCCTGAGCGACCTGAAAAACGCAGGGCATGAGCTCATTGTCGTGTCCTCCGGCGCCATCGGCATGGGGGCAGGCAAGCTGCAGATCGCCCGGCCCAAGGACATGCCCACCAAGCAGGCGGCGGCCTCGGTGGGACAGTGCGAGCTGATGTATACTTACGACCGGCTGTTCTCCGCCTACAACCACACGGTGGCCCAGATCCTGGTCACACGGGAGGACTTTGACCGGGTGACCAGGCTGGAAAATCTGCAGAACACCATTTACCGCCTGCTGCAGCTGGGGGCCATCCCCATCATCAACGAAAACGACAGCGTCGCCACCGAGGAGATTGCCGTGGGCGACAACGACACCATGGGTGCGCTGGTGGCCAAATATGCCCGGGCCGACCTGCTGGTGGTGCTCAGCGACATTGACGGCCTGTACACCGCCGACCCCCACACCCACCCCGATGCCAGACGCATCGAGCGGGTGGAGGAGATCACCCCCGAGATCGACGCCCTGGCCGGCGGCACCCACAGCGGGCTGGGCACCGGCGGCATGGCCACCAAGCTGATTGCCGCCCACATCGCCACCGGCGCCGGGGTAGACATGGTCATTGCCAACGGCTCCTACCCTGCCCTGCTCTACGACATTGTGGAGGGAAAGCCGGTGGGCACCCGTTTTCTGGGCAAGCACTGAATATCCGGGGGCATCCCCGCGCAAACAGAGGGAGGTATTTTCCATGACCACACACGAGATCCTGCTGGCGGCGCAGTCGGCCCGCCAGCCCCTGGCCCTGGCCGACACCGACACCAAAAACCGGGCCCTGGAAGCCATGGCCACTGCTCTGACCGCCGCCTCCGATGAGATCCTGGCAGCCAACCGCAAGGATCTGGACGCAGCCCGGGGCAAGGTATCCGAGGTCATGCTGGACCGTCTGGCCCTGACGCCCCTGCGCCTGACCGATATGGCCAAGGGCATGCGGGAGGTTGCCGCCCTGCCTGACCCGGTGGGCGCCCCGCTGCGGCAGATCGTCCGTCCCAACGGGCTGGTGATCGAAAAGCGTGCCGTGCCCATGGGGGTCATTGCCATCATCTATGAGAGCCGCCCCAACGTCACCTCCGATGCCGCCGCTCTGGCCCTGAAAGCCGGCAGCGCCTGTGTGCTGCGCTGCGGCCGGGATGCCTGGCAGAGCTGCCACGCCATTGTGACCGCCCTGCGCCGGGGGCTTGTCTCCGCGGGGTTGCCCGAGACTGCCGTCAGCCTGATCGAGGATACCACCCACGCCTCCGCCAACGAACTGATGACCGCCGACGGGCTGGTGGACCTGCTGATCCCCCGGGGCGGCGCCGGCCTCATCTCTGCCTGCGTGCGCAACGCCACAGTGCCCTGCATCCAGACCGGCACTGGCATCTGCCACGTCTACGTGGACGCCGCCGCAGATCTGGACATGGCAGTGCGCATCATTGAAAACGCCAAGACCTCCCGCCCCAGCGTCTGCAACGCCGAGGAAGTCTGTCTGGTCCACCGGGATGTGGCGGACAAGTTCCTGCCCATGCTGCGCACCGCCCTGGTGGATGCCCGCGCCGCCGAGGGTCTGACCCCCGTGGAGCTGCGGCTGGATGAGCGGGCCGCCGCCATCATTCCCGGCACCCCCGCCTCGGCCCAGGATTTTGACACCGAGTTTCTCAACTACATCCTGGCGGTGGGGGTGGTGGACAGCCTGGACGATGCCATCGCCCACATTGCCGCTCACTCCACCCACCACAGCGACGCCATTGTAACGGCGGACGACCAGGCCGCCGCCCGCTTCACCGCCTGCGTGGACAGCGCCGCGGTCTATGTCAACGCCTCCACCCGCTTCACCGACGGCGGCGAGTTCGGCCTGGGCTGCGAGATGGGCATTTCCACCCAGAAGCTCCACGCCCGCGGTCCCATGGGGCTGGCGGAACTGTGCACCTACAAATACATCATCCGGGGCAGCGGCCAGATCCGCGGCGGGGCATCCGCCAAACTGCAGACTCCCTGCTGCTGATGTCCGGCTTTTCCCGATGGAGAATATAGACAAAGCCCTCACGCACCTGAGATGCGTGAGGGCTTTGTTTTCTGTTATGGAAAGGTTTCCCGCTGAAAATCAGCCGAGGTTCATATCCACACCGCCGGGAACGCCGCTGACCTTGCCGGTGCTGGTGTACTGCCAGATATCATAGCGGTACTTGAAGTCCAGTGAATCCCGGTACTGGGCGATCCAAATGCGGTACTTGCTGATGTTGGCGTAATTCAGTGAGTTGTAGAACCAGCTGGCGTAGGAATAGACGCCTGCCGTGTAGCCTGCATTGCGGATGGTCTCACAGAAAGCGACGGCGCAGGCCGTGCGCTCGGCAGCGGAGATGGTATCGGCACGGCCGGTATCTCCGGCCACCTTCTCGGTGTCATAGTAGACGCCCAGGGGCAGGCCGTAGCCGCTGCACAGGCTCAGGACCATGCTGGCTTCCTCCACCGCCTCTGCCTCGTTGATGGCCTGGCTGTAGAAGTAGACGCCCACCTTGAGGCCGGCGGCCGTAGCGCCCTGGATGTTGCGGCGGAAGGTGGAATCCTCTACCAGGGCACCGCTGCCGTAACCGCGGTAGCCCACGCGGATGATGGCAAAGGTGATACCGTCCGCGGCCACTGCGTTCCAGTCGATGTTGCCCTGATACTTGGAAACGTCGATTCCGCGGGCCGTCTGATTGAGGGCTCCGTCCGCGGCAAAGGTATAGACGTTGCCCTGAATCACCTGGGTGCCGGTGACTGGCTGATGGGTCGAGGGATCATAGTAGTAGTTTTTGCCGTCGATGTTCTGCCAGCCGGTATATTCATATGTAATCTTTTCACTGGAAGAGACATCAAAACCGTAGCCGGCCAGATCCGACGCCTTGATTTCCGAGGGCCATCCCGCCATGGGATCGCTGGGCGTGGCTGCCGGGGTCGGTGTGGGGGTGGCAACGGGGGTCGGCGTGGGCGTCGGGGTGGGTACCGGCGTGGGCGTCGGCGGGGGGGTTGCTTCCGGGGTGGGCGTGGGGGTGGGAGTCGCCTCCGGCGTCGGCGTGGGCGTGACCTCCGGGGCCGGCGTGGCCTCCGG
>JAHZHS010000053.1:4105-13108 GCA_019420135.1 Oscillospiraceae bacterium
TGTCGTCCAGTACCTGGGCTTCGGAACTGGTATCCGGTTCATTGTTGCCGTGGCGCAGATTCAGGCCGGAAATACCGGTAAGCGACAGCATCCGCAGCGCAGTCCCGGCTGCCGTATAGGTGGCCGCGCCATCCCGCTTGGCTCCCACCAGCTCTTTGTTATCGCCATAGACCGGCAGATAGGGCGAGGTGGTGCCGTCCTTCATCATCAGATGCCCATCCGAGCTGAGCTTGGGGGTATAGACCGTTGTACGGGAGACTTCCTTCTGGCTGGATTCGGCATAGGAGACGGTATCCACGATCTCCTCCTGCACGACGGTATCCCCGCCGTAGCTGGAGTCCTCCTGGCTTTCCACCACCTGGCTGGACTGGACGATCTTGTCCTTGACCGCCTCCACGTCCGCCTTGTACTCCACCTTCTCCTGCACGGTGACTTCTACATTGGCCGGGAGATTGTAGCCCTCCACCGCAGGGAAGCTGATGGTGTAGTCACCCGGTTTCACATCCTCGGCCAGCATGGTGCCGCTCTGGGTGTCCACCGGGTAGGCGGTAGCATTGCCTTCCTTGTCGGTGACGGTCACATCCATGGCAACGCCGGTCAGAGGAATCTTGGTCAGCCCCTCCTCGTCGCTGTCGGCCTTGTTGACCTCCACCGTGCCGGAATCCGTTTCTGCCTCCTCCGAGGCCTGGGGCAGCGTATACAGCTGAACGCCGATGTCCTGCTGCACCACCGACACATCGCACAGAACATCCTGTACCGGCGTGGGGGTGGGGCTGGGGGTCGGGGTGGGTGTGGGGGATGCCGCCGTCTCCAGGGTCGGTCCCACGGTGGGAGACGTCTGCTCCGGCACGGCATTCAGAAAAGCCGACGCCATGACACTGACGCCGATACTGGCACACAGCAGCACCGCAACGCCGCCCATGGCCACCTTGTACAACGGCAGACGCTGGAAGGTACTGCCGGAAAAGCATTTCATGACTTCACGTTTTTTCATTGAACCTGATTTCTCCTGTTCCTGATGCGCCCGCGGCGCAAACAACACATAACACTCCCAGATATAGTTTTCATTATATACCGCCCCCTGCCCGTGTTCAAGAGGCTTTTGCTGGCAACATTTGTAAATCTTATCGCTGCATCGACGGTTCCTTCTACATCTGGTGGTTGGTTTTCTCTCCGGGCACAAGCCTGGCAACTGGATGCCCGGCGTTATGCCGCCAGCGGAAGATATTTTTCCACCAGCAGATCCACGCAGGCCCCGTAACTGCGCATGCCCAGTTCCTGGTCATAGCTTTGGAGAAAGCCTTCATACACCGTCTCCCCCAGGGTCTCCACCGGGCCCTCCCAGGACGCCCAGTAGGCGTCGTTGCAGGCGATGTCCGCCCGTGCCTCGGGGCAAAGCTGCTCCCACGCCGCCAGCGCCTGTTCCGGATCGGCAGAGGAAAGGGCGTTGAACAGATGGACAAAGCCATACAGCCAGCCGGAATAGACATACTCCGCCTTGCCGCTGGTCACCGAGGCATAGATGCCGCAAAAGTTGGCCTCCTGTTCTGCCGCCACGCCCCTTTGATGGGCGAATTCATGGGCCACCGTCACCGGCAGGAATACCGCCGGGCAGTCCACATTGACGGTGCTTTCCCCGAACACCGGGCAGAGATACCCGGTAAAGCCCGCCGCGCTCATGATCTTGGAATAAAAGGCGGGCTTGGCCCTGCGTTCCGGGCCGGTCAGGCAGGGATATTCGGCCACCGCTGCATCATATACCCCGGCGCTGTCCGACAGAATCTCCTGCACCGGCACCGAAAACACGCCGTTCTCGTCCCGGGCAACGGCGTCTGCCGCCGCATTCGCCTGCTGTGCAAAGTAGCCTGCCACCGCCGCCAGGTCCCGGGTGCTCACCGCCCCGCCGGTCATGCCGGCTTTTTCGGCAAAAGTGGTGCCGTAATACTGGGTTCCCCACAAAGCGCAGACCAGCAGATAAACCCACACCGCCGCCGTAACAAAGTGCAGTGCCAGGGTACCCAGGCGATTTTTTCCCCGGCGCACCAGCTGCCAGACGGTGCGTGCCGCCATGCCCACCACAAACAGGATGAGCAGCGTCACCGAAGCTTCGCACACGCTGAAGGGAAGAGGATCCGCCAGCGCCGACACCACCCGTTTGACGGGCATCGAGACATACGCCAGCCAGGCGTCCATCCAGGTCCGGTTGTCCCTGGCAGCCCAAAACAGGGCAAGTCCCGCCAAAGCAGCGGCCAGCAGCCCCAACGCCACGCGATGGGCCCGGCAATGCCTGAGCAGTCTGGACATGCGCTGTCGCCTCCCCCGGTTTTGGTTGTGCATGGGTAACAATACTGTATATTATATCGGAGATTCCGGCGGGTTGCAATGGATTTGCCGCCTGACCATCCGTAGAGATTGCACAGGAGAAGGTCGCGTTTTTCGTGCAGATGTGCTATGATACCAGGAGAATCGGCAAAGGGAGGTTGAGCGGATGCGGCCGGATATCGCAGATTATTACCAGGGTATCAGCACCGATGCCGCGGAGTTGTTCTGCCCGCGGCCATCCGGCAAGAACGACGGCTGGCTGTTCTGTGTGTTTGCCCCTCATGCCCGCCGGGTTCAGGTGCTGGGGGACTGGAACGGCTGGGACCTCTATTCCGCCGCCGAGCTTGCCCTCTGCGAGGACGGTCTCTGGCGGGGCAAGGCGGCCGGGGCGTGCCGGGGCCAGCTGTACAAGTACAACATTCTGTGTGCCGACGGCGTCTGGCGGCTGCGCACCGATCCCTTTGCCGCAGAATACGAGCCCTCCGCCGTGGCCGCCGCCCGGCTGCAGCTCCTTCCCTGCCCTCCCCATTCCCTGCGCCCCGCTGCCGGGCCCGACTTTCCCCTCAACATCTACGAACTGCATGCGGGCAGCTGGCGGCGTCACTGGGACGGCCGCTACTATGGGTTTGACGCGCTGGCCGACCGGCTGGTACCGTGGGCGGCAGGACATCATTTCACCCACATTGAGCTCATGCCCCCTGCCGAGTATCCCTTTGACGGCAGCTGGGGATATCAGCTGACAGGCTATTTTGCCCCTTCGGCGCGGTTTGGCGGGGCCGATGCCTTTGTCCGGCTGGTGGAACGCTGCCACGAGGCCGGCCTGGGGGTGCTGGCCGATTTTGTGCCCGTCCACTTTGCCCCCGATGACGGCGCCCTGACCTGGTATGACGGCACCGCTCTGTTTGAGGCTGGTCCCAGCCCCTGGGGCAGTCTGGCCTTTGATCTGGCCAGCGGGCCGGTGCGCAGTTTTCTGCTGAGTGCTGCCTGCCGCTGGGTGGGGGAACTGGGCTGCGACGGTCTGCGGGTGGATGCCGTGGGCTATGCCCTCAACCGCTGGCCGGGCGGGGAGGCGGCTTCCTTCTTTCGCCTGCTCACCGACACATTGCACGCACGATTTCCCGGGGTCCTGCTGATCGCTGAGGATACCCTCCCCGGCTGCCAGGCCACCGCCCCCACCCGGGAAGGGGGACTCGGCTTCGACTACGTCTGGGATGCAGGCCCCCTGCGGTCACTGGCAAAGACGCTCGCCACCCCGTTCGGCTGCCGGGGTGAGGGGCCGGTCCTGGGTCGGGACGGGGAACGATGCATCCAGGCCTTCAGCCACGATGACTGTGCCTGGCCCGGAGGTGCGCTGCTGCCCCGGCTGTACGGCGACGGGATGCAGCGGTTTGCCCAGGCGCGGCTGTTTCTGTTGTACCAGACGGCGCTGCCGGGCAAGCAGCTGATCTTCTCCGGCTGCGAGTTCGGGCAGATGGCTGCCTTTGACCCGGGCCGGGAGCCGGACTGGTATCTGCTGGCCGACGAGCACCACGGCGCCCTGTCCGACTACTGCGCGGCGCTGTGGCAGTTTTACGCCATACATCCCGCCCTTTACCGGGAGGGCGCCGGGACGGCCTTTCATCTGGCGGCCAACGGGGCGGTCCGCGCCTGGGTACGCCGTGCGGAGGGAGAAACGCTGTTGTGCGTCTTCAACCTGGAACCGGAATTTCGCCCCTGCGTGACGCTGGATCTGGGAATGCCGGGCTGCCGGGGACAGCTGCGGGAGATCTTTGCCACCGGTGCCTCCGCCCCGGTAGCGCCCGCATCGGTATGGGACGGACGGGCCACCCTGGCACTGCCGGGGCTGTGCGGGGCGGTAATGACCCTGTGCTGAACCGGAAAACAGGATTTTTTCCATTGGGTATCTTGACATTTTCGACAAAACAGCTATACTGTCTTTGGACATAAGAACAGGGGCGCTGAGAGTTCTTCTCGGCTGAGATTGGGGCAAATTGCAGTCCCAGGTCGCCTTGAACCTGATCCGGGTAATGCCGGCGTAGGAAGTTTGTATTTTCATCACCAGATGGACGACTTGGCGCGCCTGCATGTTTGTGCAGGCGCGTTTTCTTTGTTTTTATGTACTATGTATCGTTGAAGGAGCGTTTTTCATGTCTGCTACCCATTCCAGAACCCGCACCCTGGTGGAGGCCGCGCTGATGATCGCGCTGGCCACCGTCCTGTCCGAGATCCAGTTCCCCCTCATGTGGACCCACGGCGGTTCCATCACCCTGCTGTCCATGCTGCCCATCGTGCTGATGGGCCTGCGCAATGGTCCCAAATGGGGCCTGGCCACTGCCTTCATCTTCAGCCTGATCCAGTTCTTCCTGGGCATCAGCAACCTGGCATACTGCCAGACGCTGGCCGCTCAGATCGGCTGCGTCCTGCTGGACTACCTGCTGGCTTTCAGCGTGCTGGGTCTGGCTTCCCTGCCCGCCCGTGCCCTGAAAAACGGTGCCGTCGGCATCGGCGTGGGGACCGCTGTGGTCTGCCTGCTGCGCTTTGTCTGCAGCTTCCTGTCCGGCTACATTGTCTGGAAAGACTACGACTATGCCTTTGAATGGCTGAACAACTTCGGCTGGGGCGCCTGGTTCACCGCCAACCTGGGCGAGGATGCCCTGTGCTGGTTCTACAGCTTTGCCTACAATATCAGCTACATGCTGCCTGAGACCATCCTGACGGTCATCGGCGCACTGCTGCTGTACAAGGCTGCTCCCCGTCTGTTCAAGGCTGCCGACTGATTATTTTCCTTTTCTCCGTTTCGGGCGGCGCGGGCTTTATGGCTCCGCGCCGCCTTTTTTGTTGCACAGGGCCGCCCGCCGTGCTAAAATGGGCACAGTTTCCCGGTTCCGCCTGCTTGGCATTCCACCGGGGTCTGACGGATACAGGAGGTCATTGGGACATGGATCTTACTACTTTGATCGGCAACATTCCTTCCGCCGCAATCTCGCTGGTGATCGCGGTTCTGATCTGCTTTATGGGCTACCGGCTGCGCAAGGCGGGCATCATGCTGGCCGGTGCCCTGATGGGCTATACCATTGCCCACGACATCGCCGCCCGCTATGCCGACGCTGCCACCGCCCTGATGATCGGGCTGGTTGTGGGCGTGCTGCTGGCTCTGATGTGTTCCTGGCTGTACGATGCGGGAATCTTTATTCTGTGCGGCGCCTGCGGTGCCCTGTACATCTCCTCCCTCATCGAACAGTTTGCCCTGATCTGGTGGCTGGAACTGATCAT
This sequence comes from Oscillospiraceae bacterium, assembly GCA_019420135.1. Classification (GTDB taxonomy): domain Bacteria; phylum Bacillota; class Clostridia; order Oscillospirales; family Ruminococcaceae; genus Gemmiger. The sequence continues at coordinate 9,701 of JAHZHS010000053.1, forward strand.
CCTGCTGGCGGCTTTCATCGCCATCGGTGTGTTGGCCCTGCAGTTTGTACGGCCGGTGCTCATCATTGTATCCGGCCTTGCCGGTGCCAGCAGTATCCTGTCCAGTCTGGCTCTGCTGGGCCTGCCTCTGCCCGTGGGCAATGTGCGTCTCGTCTGTGCCCTGGTCCTGGCTCTGGTCGGCATGGCCGTCCAGTTCACGACGACCCATGGCCGCTGACTCCACCACCTATCGTTTTTATACATAAGACAAGCGCCCGATGGCTGAGCCACCGGGCGCTTGTTTCATTCAGAATGCCATGTTCTCACTTTTTCCGGCCATGATAGGTTCTGCGGGACTTGGGTGCTGCTTCCATGCGGCGGCGGATGAGCACCACCGCCAGCACCGCAGCGCCAATCGCCAGCACCACGATGCCCACATACAGCGGCAGACGGCTGGACATTTCCGCCGTCTCCTCCACCTTTTGCTGTTCCTCCGGGGAGAGGGTGGGCTCCGGCGTGGGGGACGGGGTGGGCGTGGGGGTCATGGTAGGCGCAGGCGTCACCCCAATGATGGTACCTGCCATGGGGTCCTCCACCGGCGCAGCGGTGCGTGCCGGCCGGGGTGTGGCGGAGGCGGCAGGTGCAGGTGCCGCGGCCGGGGTGGGCGTGGGAGTGGGCGTACTTTCCTCCTCCTGGCTGCCCTGGACTGTGACGGTCTGGGTCTGTGCCTGACCGGCCGGGGTGGGCGCGGGGGTTGCAGATGCCGCGGGGGTCGGAGTGGCGATCGGCTGGGTCACGGTTCCCTCCGGCAGGGCTCCGATGGAAATGGCGGTTTTGCCTTCGGCTCCCAGGCCGGTAATGCTGCTGACAAACCATGCCGTGCCGTCTTTGGTCAGCCGGATGGTATGGGATCCGGGCATCAGATTTTCCAGGATCAGCTTGCCCTCGCCGTCAATCCGTCCCACCGTCTCCACGCCGTCCACATAGACCGTCACGGTACAGTTGGTCACTGCACCGTCGGTCATCAGCACAGCGTTGTAGGGTTCTGCCGTGACCGGCAGGCTCCGCCCGGCAGTTCCCTGGCGCCCCAGCAGAACGGCCAGCGTGGCCGCGTCCGCATTCTTGGGCAGATCCAGCAGTGCACGGTGTACCGTCAGCGCTGCGGACGAGGCTGGCGTCGGATCGGCAGCTGTGCCCTCTGCCGCCATGGCTGCGGGCACATTCTGACCGAGATAATCCACATTGCCTTCCAGGCCGTAGGCGGTCACCAGATGGGAGGGCACCACCAAAGCCAGCGTCCCGGCGTCATCGTCCAGCCGGATCTCGGTCTCGCCATCCAGCCCGGGCAGCCAGGCCTGGACCAGCTGGCGGTCATTGTTGGTGGTCTGGTAGGTAAAGCGCAGGCCGCTGACCTGAGGATAGGACCCGCTGTTATCCTCCCCCGTCGCCAGCATATCCTGCAGGGCATAGGTGAGGATCTGGCCCAGCTTGTCCTGCGTCACTACAAAGAGGCACAGGGAGTCATCCTCCAGATATTCGCCAAGGGTTTCCGCCGTCAGCGTGGTCCCGGCGGGCACATTTTTCAAAAAGCTTGCCCCGTCCACAATGGCCACCAGCGGCAGATCCCGCAGTTCAGGCGTGTTCTGCCACACCGCACTGGACGCCACGGCATAGGACATGGCATCGGCTGTCAGATCCCCGAAGTTGGTTTCCTCGCGGTCGGAAACGCGGATTCCCGCATCTCCCACAACGGTCTGGTCCGTCCAGAGCTGGGCAGTCGGCAGCAGCGAAGCCTCGGCATCAGGATTTCCTGCGGGGTATTTGCCCCGGGCCGAAACCGCCCCCACCATCCAGCTGACCGGCCAGCGGTCCGGCGTAATAACGGAAAGCGGCTGCGCCGTCTCCTCCGTGGCATCCTCGGGGGTCGCATCCTCCGGTGTGGCGGCATCTTCGGCGGTGGCGGCGTCTTCCTGGGTTGCCGCATCTTCCGCGGTGGCTTCCCCCTCCCCGGCAAGGAGACGGAGAATGCTTCCCAGAATCGGCACATCCATCAGTGCCTCCATTACACCGCCGGCAGGCTGTGTCATGGCCGCAAAGGCTGCCTCCGCTGAGACCGGGGCGGCCAGTGATGCCATCAGACAGCCGGCCAGAGCAAGGCTGATCAGACGGTACCGGATCGGTTTCATAACATTCCCTCCTTTGGGCGGAGGGGCACTTGCCCCCGGCCCAAACCTTTCTGCATCCTTTGAAAAGAACAAAAGCCGGGACTGTGTGCCCCGGCCTTTGTCCTGAACGCGGCCGCAAAGCTCTGCGGCGGCAGCCGCAGGCATCTTGACGGCCCCGCATGGTTTCCGTGAAAGATGATCTGTCAGAGATCAGACACTCCGCTTGATGTTGGATGCCTTGTAGGTGCTCATGGCGCTGTCGTTGAGCTCATGCTCCATGGCGGCACCCTCGGCATACAGCTCATTGGTGAAGTCGTCGCTCTTCATTTCGCTGAGCAGGTCGTACTGTTCCTGATAGCTGGCAACGGTACCCTGTTCCATCGGGTCAACCTTGCGCATCACGGCGATGGCAGTGCCCAGATCCACCTTGACCCACTGGCCGTAACCGGCGGCATCCAGGGCATCGGTGAGGGTGTTGCCGCCGTTGCCGTCATCGTAGCTGAGCAGCGAGGAGGGCGTGTACAGCTGAGATCCGAAGTAATACATCGACTGGGACTTGTCAAAATCGGTGGAGCCCAGAATTTCCATAGCCTGAGGCACATACTCCAGAGCCGTCTGATACATGACCATATACGCACTGCCGGAGTCTGTTCCCGCAGGCGCGCTGGACTGGAGATCCGCCATGCAGGCATCGGCCAGGCTGTCGATAGCAGCAGCCTGCTCGCTGGAGGCGAAAGAATAGGTGCTGGTATCCATCAGCGGCAGGAAGACCGCATCCACATAACGGCAGTCGGTCTTCAGGAACTCCTCATACTCTGCCTCGGTGACCGGCTGCTGGCCGTTTTCCCCGTACATGTAATCCAGGCAGACCTGAGCCTTCTGGGAGTTGAGCAGGTAAGCCTCCAGCGTATCCTTGGAAATGCCGTTGGCCTCGTACACATCCCCGTTGGACTCCCACATGGAGTCGGTGCTGTCGGCCACCTCGGAGGTGGCGGCGTCTTCCAACGTGGCGCCCAGCTCGTCGAACTTGGCCTCCACGGCGGCGTAATACTCAATGTTGCGCAGCGTCAGGCGGGAAATGTAGTCGGCACCGTCGGTGGTGACCTCCTCATCCCCGATGGTTCCGGTAACACTGGCCTTGAGCACCGCGGAGACGTCGTTGGCGGTCTCTCCGGTCGCCAGGTCGGCAAGGGGGGAGGCGGTGCTGTACGCATTGTAGTGGGCCAGCAGGTGAATGCCCGCCGGGGTCTCAACGCCGCCGATG